>JAZQNP010000081.1:0-76421 GCA_045627405.1 Oscillospiraceae bacterium
AGCGCCGGAATATCGTGCTTTGGCTTCTTGCTGAGGAATTTGGTCTCATGCAGCTTTTTCTGCATGGTATCGCGGACATGCTCGTATGTTTCCGTGAAGCCCATGCAGTCTGCCGTGTAATCGGTGCCGTTCAGAACGGCATCAAGCATTGCCGCGCAGACCCAGATGTCGTAGCCGATCTCAATGTCGACGCCGTCATCTGTCGGGTCATAGGATACGCCGTCCTCAGTGTGCTGATCGGGCTCTGTCACGGTATCAAATTCCATGTTCAGATACCAGACAAGCTGATTCAGTCCTGCGCCGACCCCATTCGGGCAGAATTCGTAAAGATCCTCGAGCGCACGCTTGCCCTCCGCATCTCGAAAGGGCGTCATGCCTCTCTCCCGAGCGCGAATGCCTTGCGGTTCATCTCGATGAATTTCTCCGGCACACAGGCGTTCAGTGCGTCCTGCCACACAGATTCGTCAAATTCCATCTTCTTGGAGACGACGCCCATCAGCACGACATTCGATGCCTTTGCACTGCCCGCCTCTTCTGCAAGAGACAGCGCGTCCACTGCGGTGACGTCCAGTCCCATGCCGGTGAGCTTTTCGACGATCTCTGTCGGGTATTCCGCCGCACCGGTGATGACCGGCATTGGGTCAAGCGTCTGGGTTGAGGTCACGATCTTGCCGCCCTTTTTCAGATAGCTTGCCCAGCGTGCCGCTTCCAGCAGCTCGAATGAGATGATGACATCCGCCTCGCCCTTTTCAACAGTCGGGGAATAAACGGCATCGCCGTATTTGACATAGGTGACGACCGAGCCGCCGCGCTGCGACATGCCGTGTACTTCGCTCACCTTTACCGCATATCCCTGCGACAAAAGCACATTGCCGAGGATTCGACTCGCAAGCAGAGAGCCCTGCCCGCCGACGCCGACGATCATAACAGATTTTGTTTCCATTTCGGTTTCCTTTCGGTTTATGGTTTATTTGATCCGGAACATTTCAATTTTGCCGCATTTCGGGCATTCATAGAGCTGCACATTCAGCGCGCCGGAGAGCCAGTTGTCCCAGTGTTCCAGCAGCAGTCCCCAGCGTCCGAGCTGGATACGGTGCGCACCCTGATATGTTAGCTGAATGCCGCAGTAAGGGCAGTCAATATGCCGGACTTTTTTTACGGAGCGTTTCATGATTTGCCTCATTTCTCAATCGCATCGAACTTACAAAGCTCTTCGCAGATGCCGCAGCCGACACACTGTGTATGGTCAATGCAGGCTTTGCCGTCTTTCATCGAAATTGCCGGACAGCCGAGCTTTAAGCACATCTTGCAGCTGCGGCATTTTTCGCTGTCTACATGCAGCGGGGGATTGTGCTTGACATATTTCAGCAGTGCGCACGGACGGCGGCTGATGATGACAGAGGGTTCATCGGCGGCAAGCTCTTCCAGAATCGCCTGCTCCATCTCTGCCAGATGATACGGGTCTGCGACGCGCACGCGCTTGATGCCGATTGCATGACACAGTGCCTCCAAATCGACCGCGGCAGCCGGATCGCCCTTTAAATTCTTGCCCGTTGTCGGATTCTGCTGATGACCGGTCATGCCCGTGATGGAATTGTCCAGAATGATGACGGTCGAATTCGATGCGTTGTATGCGATGTTCACAAGGCTCGTCATGCCCGAGTGCATGAAGGTCGAATCTCCGATGACCGCAACAGTCTTGTTCTGTGAATTTTCGCCCAGCACCTTGTTGTAGCCGTGCAGACAGGAGACCGAGCTGCCCATGCAGATCGTCCAGTCAATCGCATTCAGCGGCTTTGATCCGCCGAGCGTATAACAGCCGATGTCGCCCGATACCGTGATCTTGTGCTTTGCCAGCGTGTAGAAAACGCCTCTGTGCGGACATCCTGCACACATGACCGGCGGACGTACCGGCAGTGCCTCCGGGTACGCTGTTGTCTCCGGTACGATGCCGCGCAGCTTCTCTGCGATGATGACCTGATTCAGCTCACCGATGCAGCCGAAAATCTCCTTGCCCTTGCAGGCAATGCCGAGTGCCTTGACATGCTGTTCCAGAATGCCGTCCAGCTCTTCGATCACGATAATTTCCTTGCATTTCGCAGCGAAATCGCGGAAAAGCTGCACGGGCAGGGGATTGGTCATGCCGAGTTTCAGGTAGTTGACGGTATCGCCGAGTGCGTCCTTTGCATACTGATAGGCTGCGCCGCAGGTGATGACGCCGATCTCTGCGCCGTTGTCCTCGATTCGGTTGATCGGTGCAGTTTCCGCATAGGCGATGAGCTTTTTGGTGCGCTCCTCGACAACGACATGTCTGCCCTTCGCATTTGCCGGCACCATGACGTACTTCTGCGGATTCTTTTCATACGGCTTCAACGCATGCTCCTGACGCGGAAGCTGTTCCACCGCGCTCTGCGAATGCGCCACTCTGGTCGCTGTGCGGATCAGAACCGGTGTATCAAATTCCTCGGAAAGATCATATGCGAGAATTGCAAAATCCTTGCACTCCTGCGAATCCGACGGTTCCAGCATCGGTACCTTCGACGCGATTGCATGATGGCGCGAATCCTGTTCGTTCTGCGAGGAGTGCATGCCCGGATCGTCAGCAACGGCAATGACAAGACCGCCGTTCACACCGGTATATGCTGCGGTGTATAGCGGATCCGCAGCGACATTCAGTCCGACATGCTTCATCGCAGCAAAGGCGCGTGCGCCTGCAAAGGATGCGCCCAGAGCAGATTCTACGGCAACCTTTTCATTCGGTGCCCACTCTGCATAGACCTCATCGTATTTTGCGATTGTTTCGGTAATCTCTGTGGAGGGCGTTCCCGGATAGCTCGATGCAAACCGGCAGCCCGCTTCGTAAAGTCCTCTTGCGAAGGCTTCGTTTCCAAGCATCAGTTTTTTCATAGTGTTCTCCTTATTCTATGGTCAAAATACGTTATTCCGTCAGTTCGTTGTCAATGACAGCGACGACAGCGACTGCCGAGAGTCGGCAGCATTCCAGCCCGTATTCGTCTTCTTCGGGTTCGCGTACTTCCGACAGATCCAGAAGTAAGCCGTTGATTACCGAGTCCGAGATGTTGCCTGTCTCCTGATCCCATGCGTCTGTCGATGTGCGGATCTGCTGACCTTTCAGCACAAAGGTGTAGGTTTTTTCCGGTTCCAGTGTGCCGGCAATCTCCGGATCCATGCGGATGAGGATCGGACCGGCCTGAAACAGCGTGACAACCGCCACGCGCGGTGTGTCGAGATCAGCGACATAATCCGGCAAGACTGCACGGACAGTCGCAGTGAAATCGCCCGTTAGATACACCTCTGCATAGTGCGCGGCATTCAAGCCCTCGATATAGCCCTGTTTGTAGCCCATCTGATAGATTCCTTCGGCTCTTTCATCCGTCATGCTGTCTGCGGTTTCCGCGGTGGATGAAGGGTCTGCCGGTGCCGATGCGGTTGTTGCTTCTGTTGCAGCAGCATCATCCGTCTTAGTCGGGGCGGATGTTGTATCCGCAGCGGAGCGTTCGGGATCTGTTCCTGACATTTGTGCATCTTCTGCGGCGGAGGAAGAATTTGCGCAGCCTGACAGCAGCAGGGCAGCTGCCATCAGAACAGATGCTGTCAAAAGTTTTTTCATGCCTTTCTATCTCCTTGATTCGTAAGATGCAGCAGATACTCTGCGACCGCATCCTCATGATTGCAGCCGATGATTTCATCCGCACGCGCTTTTAACGCTTCTGCTGCATTCCCGACTGCAATCTTGTAATCACATGCCGCGAAGAGCGGAAAATCGTTGTGATTGTCGCCAAAGCCCACGACCTTTTTGGCACCGGTCATCTCCCGCAGCTTTTTTGTGCCGTGATATTTGGATGCTTCCGGCGAAGTAATTTCAAGATACCAGATCTCCGGCTCATAAGTATCGCGGTAATATGTCAGCGAGATGCCGGCTATTTGCTGCAATGCCGCATAGATCGGGTCAAGGCACTCTTTCGGGGCGTTCAGCGAGAGGAAGACAGGACGTTGGCTGTGGAGCTCCGCGAGTGTCTGCACCCGATGAAACAGATGGCTGTGCTTTGCCTGACGCTCCGCAAAATATTGCTCCATGTGCGGCGTTGTGAGTGCGGTGTAGCAGCAGGCGAGGGTGTCTTCCGGTACGCAGAATACAAAGCCGTTGAAGCCGAATGCTTCGTATGTTTTGATCACCTGCAAAAACGCATCCTTGCCGATGACTGCCGCATCGACGATTTTGTTGCTGACAGGGTCGTGCAGCACAGAGCCGTTTTGCAGGATGAGCGGCAGCCGAAAGGGGATCCCTTTCAAAAGCGGCATGACAGAAATGCTGGTGCGCGCCGTTGCGACGGTCAGCGGAAGCCCCCGTTCAAGCAGCTCTATGAGAATCGCACGGGTGCGCGCAGAGACTGTTGCATCCGACGTCAGCAGTGTGCCGTCCAGATCGGTGACATAGAGGATGTCAGTCATTGTCTGCCTCGACCGGTGCATATTCAATCCGGATCTGCGGCAGTGCCTCAATCGTCGCGTAGCTGTTCATCAGTCCGTCCGGACGTTCCAGATCGTTTTTGCCGCTTGCAGGCGGTGCGAAGATCCGCATTGTCAATTCTTTTGTGTCCGACAGCGGCTTCTCGAAGAATGCCGGCATCAGATCGACAAACTTTGTCTGCGGTGCCTTGTAGAACCATCTGCCGTTCAGCTCGATCATGTAATTGCCTTCATCCTCAAATGTCAGCTCGCAGAAATGCGGTGTGCCGTGCAGTTGAAGCTTTACGGCAATGCCCTCGGCATCTTCCGCACCGCCCCAGCGCAGGGTCGCCGGAAGCGAGGCTTCGCCTGCTTCTGTCATCTGCGGCTGGAACAGGCTGTCATTCAGCCAGGTTTTGAATGTTTGCATGACCGGCTGCGCAACGCCCACTGCCGGATTTGACGGATCCTCAATCTCCAAGCCCAGTCTGCCTCTGTCGCGGAACTGGTAGAAGTTGATGCCGGAAAGCCAGGTTTCCTCATCCTCTTTCAGCAGCCGGAAGAAGCCCTCTACCATCGCACACTGATCGTACGGGCCTGTCACATCGCCGTCGGCGTTGAATTCACTCATGACCATCGGCTTTGTCACGCCACCGTTCAGTTCTGTGAACCGACGGTATGACCGCTTCGTCATCTCATATGTTTCTGCATAGCTGCCGCGGCTGTGCGAATTGCCGCCCTTTAATGCAACATCATACGGCCAGCCCCAGTGCAGAGCCATGTATTTGTCTACCGACCAGATGTCCGCCGCAGGAATCGTCTGTGCAAACTCTTTTTCTTTTACGATTTCTTCGGCATTTTTGTCCTCAATGCCGCCGATGCAGATGATGGTCTGCACATTCGGCGCATGGGTGCGGATGACCTCGCTTGCATGGACAAAAAATGCTGCGACCTCTTCATAGCTCGCACGGTGATTGAATGAGAACCAGTTGCCCGTCGCCTCATGATTCAGGCGCAGCATCACTCTGCCGTACGGTTTTAAATCCTCTGCAATCGCAATCAGGTGATCGTCTGTGACATTCGGGTCACAGGTCAGCGTCAGCGTCAGATCCTGCCCGTGTGACCGGATGTCTGCCATCTGCCGGAATACTTCCGTGTTTTTGTCGCCGTTCAGTCCGCCTGTGTACGGGAAATAATCATCGTAGGGATAATCCCACTGGAAGCTGATTTCCTTGTCCTTGAATGCGTCGCGCGCCCGGGCAGGAAATGTTTCGTCCAGCGGATAGTAACAGTACATCAGGTTGACCGAGCGCACCGGTCTGCCGAGTGTGTTCAGTATGTAATCCTGCGATACATATTCGCCGCGCTCGCTGCCGTCGGTCAGGTCCATTGCGCAGCGTGCGGGTCCCATGTGGATGCGTGTAAGCTGATAGTCCATCGGTGCAATCCCTCTCTGTTTCATTGTAAATCGTAAATCAGTCTGCAAAATATTTATCCAGCAGCTCCCGCTTCAATTTCCAGAGCGGCTCGGATAAATCGACATAATATGCGTGCGGGTTCTCAAAGCGTTTTACTTCGTCCCAGATTGTCGCAAGCTGCTCTGCGCAGTATTTCCGGATCTCTCCGATCGGCGGCGTGCTGTATACGCATTCGCCCTTCACAAACACCGGCACTTGCAGCTTCTTTGCCGTGAAATTCGTCAGCGTCTTGCGCTTGTATGTGAACTCCGGATCGAAAATGACATACGGCTTGGTGTCGTCAATCACCTCGTCTGCCAGTGTGATCACATCCGCGATTGCCATGCCGGTTTCCTTGTCAAACAGCCGCCACGGGGTCTTGAATGCCGGATTTGTGATCTTTGCCGCATTCTCCGAGAGTTTGATTTTCGGCGTCAGGACATCCGGTGCAGCAAGCGAACCTGCTGCCGCCAGCTTGTATACACCGCCGAATACCGGCTCGGAGCGTGAGGTCACGAGCCGCTCGCCCACGCCGAAGCTGTCAATTTTTGCGCCCTGTACCAGCAAATCGCGGATCAGGTATTCATCCAGTGAATTGGACGCGACAATCTTTACCTCCGGCAGTCCGGCTTCATCCAGCATAATCCGCGCTTTCTTTGACAGATAGGCAATGTCGCCGCTGTCAATGCGGATGCCCTGCGGTATATGTCCGGCTGCTTTCAGCTCCTTGAATACCGTGATCGCATTCGGCACGCCCGAACGCAGGACATGATAGGTATCTACAAGCAATGTACACGCATCCGGATATACTTTTGCATATGCGCGGAAGGCATCCAGCTCTGTCGGAAACAGCTGCACCCAGCTATGCGCCATTGTTCCGAGCGCGGGGACACCGAACTCCCGGTCACAGATCGCACATGCCGTTCCGGCTGCACCGGCGATATATGCCGCTCTTGCGCCGTATAATGCGCCGTCGCTGCCCTGTGCGCGCCGAGAGCCGAACTCCATGACCGGTCTGCCCTCTGCCGCACGCACAATCCGACTCGCTTTTGTCGCAATCAGTGACTGGTGATTGACCGACAACAGCAGCATCGTCTCGATAAACTGTGCCTGCATCGCCGGACCGCAGACTGTCACAAGCGGCTCGTGCGGGAAGATCGGCGTTCCCTCCGGAATCGCCCAGACATCACATGAAAATGTAAAGTCTCTCAGATATTCCAGAAATGCCTCCGAGAAAATGCCCTTCTCCCGCAGATAGGCAATGTCTGCCTCGGTGAAATGCAGGCTTTTCAGATATTCGATTGCCTGCTCCAAGCCTGCCATGATTGCATATCCGCCGGCATCGGGTACCTTGCGGAAAAACATGTCAAAGCAGGTGCGGACATTGCCGAGGCCGTTTTCCAGAAAGCCGTTTGCCATAGTCAGCTCGTAGAAATCGACGAGCATCGTCAGATTGCGCGCCGAAAACAGTGCCGGCTGCGCCGTTTCGTTCTTGTTCATGGTTCGTTCCTCAAATATTTTTCATAAGGTCATAAAAGGATCCTCAGTCGAAAATACGGGAGACAGGAACCACAATGACCGTTTGACTGTTTGACAGCCTGTGTCGCCCTGTCTCCGCGTATTGAAATTGCCGCTGCTTCGTCTGATGCAGTTTCTAAATCAGCCGATCTCGACGATCTCTCCGACCTGATCTCTGCTGCCCAGCACGGCATTTGCTTCGTCTGTATCAATGTGCATAGCAAGCGCGTATTTCTCTGACACACGCACAACCACATCGCCCAAAATCGCAGAGCGTTCCGGTGTGTTGATCCGCACCCACACGATCTGCTTGTCCTTGACGCCGAAGGCTTCTGCATCTGCCGGCGTCATGTGAATGTGACGCTTTGCCACGATCACGCCCTGCTGAATCTCCACTTCTCCGCACGGTCCCACCAGCTTGCAGCCCGGTGTGCCGTCCAGATCTGCCGACTCGCGCACGGGAGCTGCGATACCGATGGAACGCGCATCCGTCGCGGAAAGCTCAACCTGATCCTCCGGACGCACAGGCCCCAGGATGGATACGCCGGTCAGCGTTTTCTTCGGACCGACAACGTCAATGCGCTCTTCACATGCAAACTGTCCCGGCTGTGACAGGTCTTTTTTCCATGTCAGCTCATGACCTTCACCGAACAGAACAGCAAGTGTTTCCTTTGTCACATGTACGTGGCGTGCCGATGTTTCTACGATAAAATTCATTCTCTCTTACCTCCATGTATGATACGCTTTCGTATCTTGTATGTACGGGCAAGCATTCGCTTGTATCCACTCTATATTTTACTACAAAAATTGAATTTCGTCAAGCGTTTCTTGGCAATTCTGCTGCCGGCGCAGAAAAATATTCGGATATGCTTGCAATCTGTCCGGAAATATGTTACAATAAACTGTAACCGAGTAAAGCTCTCGGTATAGTATACTTTACCCACCGGAACGGTATGCTTATCTGACTCTGCTTACGGAAAGGATCTTTTTGTATGAGCGAAATTAAATACCCCGAACTCTGGGAAAGCGGCGACCAGAAAATCGCCTGGGTCAAAAACAATATGCCCCTCCTGCGCAGCATTGAAGCTGAGTTTGCAAAAACCAAGCCCTTTGCAGGCAAGCGCATTGCACTCTCGATTCACCTCGAAGCCAAAACCGCGTACCTCTGCCGCGTGCTTGCTGCCGGCGGTGCGGAAATGTATATCACCGGCTCCAATCCGCTCTCGACGCAAGACGATGTCGCCGCGGCTCTCGCGCACGACGGGCTGAATGTCTTTGCATGGCACGGTGTGACCGCCGAGGAATATGAAGCGCATACCCGCCGCGTGATCGAGGCAGAGCCGCATTTTATTATCGACGACGGCGGCGATCTCGTGACGCTCATTCATGAGCAGTATCCGCAGCTGCTGCCCAATGTCATCGGCGGCTGTGAGGAAACGACGACCGGTATCCTCCGCCTCAAAGCAATGGATGCTGCCGGTACCCTCAAATTTCCGATGATGCTTGTCAACGATGCGGACTGCAAGCATCTCTTTGATAACCGCTACGGTACGGGGCAGTCTGTCTGGGACGGCATCAATCGCACGACAAATCTCATCGTTGCCGGCAAGACCGTCGTCATCGCAGGCTACGGCTGGTGCGGCAAGGGTGCTGCCATGCGTGCTAAGGGTCTCGGCGCAAAAGTCATCGTCACCGAAGTCGATCCCATTAAAGCCATCGAGGCGGTCATGGACGGCTTTACTGTCATGAAAATGGAGGATGCTGCGAAAATCGGTGATTTCTTTGTCACTGTGACCGGATGCAGCCATGTCATTACCGAAAACAGCTTCCTCAATATGCATGAGGGCGCGATCCTCTGCAATGCCGGTCACTTCGATGTCGAGGTGGACATGGAAGGCCTGCGCAAGCTCGCCGTCAAATCGTTCCCGGCGCGCAATAATATCATCGGGTATACGCTTCCCAACGGCGTGACCGTCTATGTCATCGCAGAGGGCAGACTCGTCAATCTTGCAGCCGGCGACGGTCATCCTGCCGAGATTATGGACATGAGCTTTGCCATTCAGGCTCTGAGTGCGAAATGGCTCATCGAAAACCGCCGGAACGTGAACGGTATGCTCAACAATGTCCCGCGGGCAGTCGATGAGGCGGTCGCCAGACGCAAGCTCGAAAGCATGGATGTCGAAATCGACACGCTGACCGATGAACAGAAAATCTATCTCTACGGAAATGCAGAGGCGTAAATGAGTAAAGGAGAATCATCATGACAGTGCAGGAGCAGTATGATGCCTGTGTGGCATTTGTCAGGGAAAAAATCAGTTTCCAGCCGAAAATCGCGCTGGTTCTCGGTTCCGGCCTCGGTGCATTCGCTGACAGCATTGATGTCAGGGAAACACTGAATTATGCCGATATTCCGGGCTTTCCGGTTTCTACCGTCGCCGGTCACGCGGGTCGCTTTGTCTTCGGTTTCTGCGACGGCGTTCCCGTCGCTGTCATGCAGGGCAGAGTCCATATGTATGAGGGCTATACCCCGCAGGAGGCTGTGCTGCCGATCCGGCTGCTGCATGCACTCGGCGCGGAGTTTCTCTTCCTGACCAATGCCGCCGGCGGCATTCAGGCGGGAATGACTGCCGGTGAGTTTATGCTGATTACCGATCAGATTTCCAGCTTTGTTCCCTCTCCGCTGCGCGGCGCAAACCTCGATGCACTCGGTGTTCGTTTTCCGGATATGAGTGCGGTTTACAGCAAGAGACTGCAAAGCATTCTCCGCAAGATCGCTGTGAATGAGGAGATTCCGCTCAAAGAGGGTGTCTATGTCCAGACAGCAGGGCCGGCATATGAATCGCCTGCCGAAATCCGCATGTTCCGCGCGCTCGGAGCCGATGCTGTTGGCATGAGTACCGCAATCGAAGCAATCGCTGCCCGGCACTGCGGTATGGAAATCTGCGGCGTCTCCTGCATCAGCAACCTCGCAGCCGGCATTTCGCCCCATCCGCTGACGCATGAAGAGGTCAAGGAAGCGGGCGACAAGGCAGCTCCGCAGTTTGCAAAGCTCGTCCGGCTTGCCATCGCGGAAATCGGACGGCTGGGATGAGTTGGATTTATTGGGTGCTGATCGCCGTCGGCATCACTGCTGCAAAAAGGTTCATTGACCTTATGAAAAAAGGGCTGACACCGAAATCAGTGAAGCTCATCGAGGAGATCAGCGGATGGAAAAAGGCGCATATCGTAAAACGCACGCGCCAGAAGCAGAAGGTCACATGCTATCTCTCAGACAACGGCAATGTCTTCCCGCTCGGTGTGTATGAATCGCAGGTCAAAGACATTGTGGAGCAGGCGGAGAAGGTTGTGAAAATATTTGAGGAGCGCATTGCACTGCGCAAACAGCTTCCCGCCGAGCTTCGCAAAGACCCGATGCTTGACCGTATTGAGGGCAGCTTCATCACGGCGATGGAGCAGTATCTCAGCGAACTGAAAATGTTTCAGTTTGACCGCATTGATGACATTGCATACAGCAGTGAGCGGCTTGTGCATATCGAACTGCTGCTGGAAAATGCGTCGTCGCTGATGCAGCATTACGGAGACTATATGCTCTCTCTGTCGCAGTCTGCGGCGTCGGATATTGATACCGAACGCGAAATGATTGAGGCGGCAGTTTCCGGTATGGAGCAGGCGGTCGCGGTCGTGCGTGACGACATTCCGCTGCCGGATGATAACGAAAACAAACAGACCATGCAGTCAGGACAGCTCTGACATAAAGGGGATTACAATGGATGAAATCGTCTTTCGCCGTCTGACAGAATCGGCTCTCGATTCCTTGATTGCAATGCGCATTGCGCAGCTCCGCGAGGAGGGTGCGAAGGAGGAAATTGACCTTGCGCCGGCTCTGCGTGATTATTACAGGAGACATCTTGCGGACGGCACGTTTATCTCCTTTGTTGCCGCTGACGGCGATGCGATCATTGCGACAAGCGGGATGTCAATCGTGGAGAAGCCGCCGTATTTTGGCTGTCCAAGCGGGAAAATCGGACTGCTTTCCGGCATGTTTACGCATCCCGATTACCGGCGCAGGGGACTTGCAAAAACGCTCCTCACAATGGTCGTTGATGCCGCGCGCGCTGCCGGCTGCGGCACGGTGCAGATTACCGCTTCCGATATGGGCGTGCTGCTCTATTCGGGTTTCGGCTTTGTCAAAAACGGCAATTTTATGCAGTATCAGCTGTAACTGATTTGAGGTATGAGGTAAGACACGATGATTCGTTTTTATAATGCAAAGATTCTGTCCATGGCAGACGGCATGAATGTGCAAAGCGGAGAGCTTTGGACAGACGGCAGCATCATCTGCTATCTCGGGGAGACACCCGCAGAGCTGCCCGCCTTTGAACGGGAGATTGATTGCTGCGGCGATCTGCTCATGCCGAGCTTCAAAAATGCCCACACGCACTCTGCGATGACATTTTTGCGCTCTTTTGCGGAGGATGTTCCGCTGCAAACATGGCTCTTTGAAAAGGTCTTTCCCTATGAGGACAGACTGACACCCGAAGATGTCTATGCCTTTGACAGGCTTGCGGTTCTTGAATACCTCGCTTCCGGTACGACTGCATTTTTTGATATGTATTTCTATCCCGAAAGCACTGCGCAGGCTGCCATCGAAAGCGGCATGCGCCTTGTCTTCTGCGGCAGCATCAACGGGTCGGCAAAGGATGTGGAGCGGCTGAACACTCAGTTCCAAACATTTCGCAGCTACCATCCGCTCGTCAGTTACCGCCTGGGATTTCATGCGGAATATACCAGCGATGAAAGTCTCCACCGGGAGCTTGCAAAACTCGCACAGGCGGAAAAAGAACCGGTCTATACCCATATCAGTGAGACGAAATCGGAGCATCTTGCCTGCATTGAGCGGCACGGCACGACGCCGGCACAGTACCTCGAATCTGTCGGGATCTGGGAATACGGCGGCGGCGGATTCCACTGCGTCTGGTTCGATGAAAAGGATCGCGCGGTTTTTCACAGAAATAAGCTGTTTGCTGTCTCCTGCCCATGCTCTAACGCGAAACTCGCAAGCGGCATCGCACCGGTCAGAGAATTCCTTGCGGAGGATGTGCAGATCGCGCTCGGCACGGACGGTGCAGCTTCCAACAACGCACTCGATATGTTCCGCGAAATGTACCTCGGCACCGTGCTGCAAAAGCTCCGCTGTGAAGATGCCGCGGCGGTGCCTGCCTTTGCACTCCTCCAAGCGGCGACCTCCGGTTCTGCACATGCAATGGGGCTGCATGACTGCGATGTGCTGGCTGTCGGCAAACAAGCCGATCTCATCCGCATTGACCTTACGGCTCCCAATTTGCAGCCGACACATCATATCCCGCAAAGCCTTGTGCTGAGCGGAAACTGCGGCAATGTCAAGATGACCGTGTGCGCCGGAAAAATCCTCTACGAGAACGGACAGTATTTCATCGGCGCGACACCCGAAGAAATCCTTTCGGATACAAAGAGCAGAATTGCCAGACTGACTGAATAATCAGCACGCCGGTATGCAAAAAAACTGCATGCCGGCGTTTTGTTTTTTTCTCTGCTCTTGACGGAATGCCGCTTTTCGTGGTACAATATGCATATATCCGAGGAAAGGATGAATCTGATATGAAGCTGCTCATTGTGGACGGCAACAGTATTCTGAACCGCGCCTATTACGGCGTCAAGCCCCTCTCCAACCGAAAGGGTGTTTTTACCAACGCGATCTTCGGCTTTTTTAATATCCTGCTCAAAGCTGCCGATGACGTCAAGCCCTCTGCCATTGCGGTCGCGTTTGACTGCAAAGCCAAAACATTCCGGCATAAAGCCGTCGAATCCTATAAGGCGAACCGCAAGGGAATGCCCGAAGAACTGGCGATGCAGCTCCCGCTGACAAAAGAGATTCTGACGGCACTCGGCTATGCTGTCGTCACCTGCGAGGGCTGGGAAGCCGATGATATTCTCGGCACACTCTCTGCTGCTGCCGCTGCGCAGGACGCCGAATGCGTGCTGCTGACCGGTGACCGCGATAACTTGCAGCTGATCAATGACCGCGTGACGGTGCGGCTTGCAACCAACAGGGAAACGCTCCTCTATACCGAGGAGAAATTTCAAGCGGATTACGGCTTCGCGCCCAAATCTTTGATCGACCTCAAAGCACTGATGGGCGATTCGTCTGACAATATCTCCGGCGTCGCGGGCATCGGAGAAAAAACAGCCTCTGCGCTGATTCAGGAATACGGCAGCATCGAGGCACTCTATGATGCGCTGGAAACGGCGCAGATTTCTTCGTCTGTCCGAAAAAAATTAGAGAACGGACAGGAGGCTGCCGCACAGAGCAAATGGCTTGCAACGATTGTGACCGATGCGCCTGTTTCCGTGCAGCTCACTGACTATGAGACAAAGCCGCGCGATGAACAGACGCTCTCGGCACTGCTGACCGATCTCGAACTCTATAAACTCATGGAACGGCTCCATGTCGCACCTTCTGCTGCCGCAGCGGCACCGGATCCGCATGCTGATGTGCTGCCGAAAAAACAGTTCACAGTCGTTTCACCCGATGCCGATGAACCGGAACGACTTTTTCACGGGCAGACAACTGTTGATTTCCTGCTGAAACAGAATATTCTCTATCTCGCATGGGATGGCTGCGCGGCACGCATGACCGATGCAAAACAGATTGATGCCTTTCTGACATCCGATGTTCCCAAGCGCACCTTCGATGCAAAGCCTGTCTACCGGATGTGTCTCGATCGGGGGCAGACATTGCGCAATCTCGTTCTCGATACGGCGATCTGCGCCTATCTGCTCAATCCCTCTACACCCGAATATACCATCGAAAAGCTCTGCGCCAACGAGGGGATTTCCTATCAGGAGACACTCGGTGACTGCGCCGAGATTGCCGCGTTTTCTCTGCTTTCCGACCGCCTTGAAGCAGCCGTGACTGAGCAGGGGATGGAAAAACTGATGCGCGAGATTGAACTTCCGCTCGTTGAGGTGCTTGCTGAAATGGAGCATGTCGGCGTGCGCATTGATGCGGAGGGCGTGCAGAAATTCGGTGAGAAGCTGTCTGCGGAAATTGACACGCTGCGCGAAATGATCTATGACAAGGTCGGACACGCCTTTAATATTCTCTCTCCAAAACAGCTCGGTACAGTCCTCTTTGAGGAACTCGCGCTCCCTGCCGGCAAGAAAACCAAAACAGGATGGTCTACCAACGCCGAAGTCCTCGACGGGCTGCGCAGTCAGCATCCTGTTGTCGATCTCGTGCTGCAATACAGACAGCTTACAAAACTTGAATCAACCTATGTCGAGGGTCTGCTCAAAACCGTTGCACCTGACGGCAGAATTCATACCTGCTATCGCCAGACTGAAACCCGTACAGGCAGAATTTCCTCTACCGAACCGAATTTGCAGAATATCCCCGTGCGCACGGAGCTTGGCCGTGAAATGCGGAAATTTTTTATTTCAGAGGACGGGCGGACGCTGCTCGATGCCGATTACAGTCAGATTGAGCTGCGGCTCGTTGCCCATCTATGCGGAGATGAAAATATGCGCAGGACCTTTGAAGAAAATCGGGATATTCACCGTACAACTGCCGCACAGGTCTTCAATATGCCGGAGGAGATGGTGACAAAAGAGATGAGAAGTGCCGCAAAAGCAGTCAATTTCGGCATCCTTTACGGCATCGGCGCATTCTCGCTCTCCAAAGATCTCGGTATCTCTGTCGCAAAAGCGGATCAGTATATCAAAGACTATCTGCACTCATTCCCGCGTGTCGAACAGTTTATGAATGATACGGTCAGCCGCGCCGCCGAAACCGGCTTTGTCACGACACTCTTCGGCAGAAAACGCTTCGTTCCGGAGCTGCGCGCTTCCAACAAAAATGTGCAGGCTGCCGGCAGACGGATTGCTATGAATACACCGGTGCAGGGTACTGCCGCCGATATTATCAAAGCCGCTATGGTGCGCGTATGGCGCAGACTCAAACAGGAGGTGCCGGAGGCGCATCTCATTCTCCAAATTCATGACGAACTCATCGTTGAGGCTCCGATTGCGGTCGCAAAGCAAGCCGCTGAAATCCTCCGTGATGAGATGGAGCAGGCTTGTCAGCTCTCTGTGCCGCTGACCGCCGAGGTGCAGGAGGGCAGAAGCTGGTATGACGCAAAAGGATGATCTGCGCTTCCTGCCCATGACCGCCGAGACGGTTCATGCCGCTGCCGAACTCGCAAAAGAATGCTTCTCTGCACCGTGGTCAGAAGCTGCCTATCGGCGCGATCTTGATGATCCGCAGAGTGCGGCTTTTGTCTGCGTGGCAGGGGAGCAGGTCATCGGGCTGATTCATTGCAGCTTTGTGCTGGATGAGCTGACACTCAATACGCTCGCTGTTGCCGAGCCGTTCCGCAGACTTGGCATTGCAAGGAAACTCTGGCACACAGCCTCGGCGCATTTTCACGGGATCTGCTCCGTTTGCTATCTCGAAGTCCGCGAAAGCAATCTTCCGGCGCGAAGACTCTATGAATCCCTCGGATTTGTGCAGAACGGCTATCGCCCGCGATACTACTCTCAACCGGAGGAAGCCGCCGTACTGATGTGCGCGGAATTGCAATGATTGCTCCGGCTTACAAAAAACGCCTGAAAGCAGTTTACTACCGCTTTCAGGCGTTTCTTATGATTTCGTTGTTACCACTTGATTCTGCCGGAAAGATACTGCAAAAGCAGAGAAAGATCTTCGCTGTTGATGCTGGTGTCATTGTTGCAGTCGGAATTGAGCTTGCCCTGTGCGGTCAGTCCGCCGCCGTCAGTCTGGCTCAGCGACTTTGCAAGCAGCACAGCATCGCCCAATTCGACGACACCGTTGCAGTCTGCGTCGCCGCGCATTGTCGCACTTGCCGGCGGGTCACTCTTGGTTTCCTGCACAAACACCGTGTATCCCACGCAGCCCGATGACTGTCCGTTTTCTCCGAGCGTCAGCTGCTCGCCGGCTTCCGCTTGCTTCATGTAAATCACAAAGGTGACATCTTTATTGTTTGTTGCGGTCAGGTCGGTTTTTGTATACGACGTCAGCCATGCCGGAACCGTGGTCACACGGCTGTCCAGCGCGATATACACTGTGCTGTCTGCACTGAGTGTCAGAATCGCCAGCTCTCCGCTGCTGTTCTTGGAATCGCATGCGGTCACAATGCCCTCTGCGCCGATCAGCTCCTGCGGCAGTGCGGTATAGGTGACGTCGCGGTCTCCGAATACCAGATCTCCGATCTGCATATCGGTATCAATCGACCAGCCCTGATAGTAGTTCATATCCAGCCGCGCCAATTCAGCAATCAGACTGCCGCTCAGCGGTGCGATCTGCATGTCGAGAATCCATTTCTGCGAATTGTTGTCGTTGCAGACCCACTGAACGACGTCTGCGCCGGTCTCCTTGGAATCTGCAACCACGCCGAAGCAGCTTGCATCTGCCGTACATTTCGTTGTGATCAGATAACTGCCGTCGCCGTTGTCCACAAATTTGAATTTGCGTGCATCGGATTCGTCATTTGCCCAGAGTCCGATGCTTGTGCCGTTATCTGTGCTGCCGTAGGGCAGGTCGATGCAGAAACTGCCGTTGCCGAGCGTGGAATATACATAGTAATACCCGTCGCCTGCATCCACAAGCTGCCATGTGTCTGCGCTTGCACTTTGCGAGACATTTGCGCCGCTCGACGGCGTGCCGCCCTCTACCGAGAGATACAGTCCGCTGTTGACGTTGCGGATTGTGTAGCTCACTTCTGCATCTGTGTTCAGAACGGCACCGATCTTGACTGTTCCGACCGGATCATTGCCCACTTCGATGCTTTTGAGGAAGGGAGAGGGGTATGTTGTCGCAACATATTTTGCCATGTCGCTGTCAGTGATGTATTTGATGCCGGCATCTGACGTGAAGCAGCCGGCGTATGCCGTACAGACAGCCTTGACATCCGTGTTCGATGTGTTATATGCTGCGGACAGCGAGTAGCCGTAGTTGGATTTGTTCGGGTACCAAGAGCTGGTTACCTTCGGGGAGAACGAAATCTTCGACGGTGTGCCGTTGACCGAGGTGGACAGATAAGAATTGCTGTCGCGCGCCGGATCGCTTCCGCCGCCCATGCTCAGTGCCTGTGACTGGGAGAACCCTTGGAACCGGCAGTTTTCACTAACCATGTCAGAGCCGTCGCCGCCGATGATCTGTGCCGTACCGGATCCGTTGCTGTCATAGCCGTTGAAGTAGTTGCAGTAAATATGTGCGCTGCCGTTGCCGAGCTGCGGCGTGCGGCGGACACATTCATTCCACCAGTTGTACAAAAGGGTTGTGCGGTCACGCGTGATCTCATCGTTCTGTGTGCCGTATGCCACTGTCCAGTAACGGTGCGTGAATTTGCAGTAAGAAATCGTCACAAAGTCCGGACTGCGCAGTCTGTCCTTTGCATCGTAATAGCTTTCATACGGTGTGTTGATCCAGATGAATTTGCCCACTTCATCCTGTCCGTTGCCCGTGCGGTCATAGGACAGCGTACTGTTGAAGTTGATATGGTCAATCCAGATCTGACGTGAGGACCAGATGTTGATCAGAATGCGGTTTGGAACATTCTTTGCTTCCATATCCAGATTTCGGAACACAATGTTGTCGCTCGGGCTGTCATCCACTGCGCCGTAAGTGTCGTTCGTGCGGAATTGCGAATCATAGATTGTATGCTTGCTGTATGAGCCGACGATGGTTTTGTTGTCGCGGATGCGTGTGTGTGACTTGGACTGCATGTCGATATCCGCTGTGATGACGACAGTCTGTGCGCCCACAGAGTCCAGCTGTTTGACCAAATCGTCCGCTGTGGAGACAAATACCGTCGGTCCAAGCAGACCGCCGATCGTACCGGCTTTTTCTCCTGATGTTGTCATGCAGTTTGCAGCATATCCCTCCAAGCCGTCCAGATTGAGCTTGAATTTCTGATAGCCGTCTCCTGTATACGAATCTACACTCAAAGAATTGCTGTTGACATTGAATGTCAGCGCAATGCTGTTGTTTGCGTTACTTGTGACCTTGTAATACAGATCATAGCCGTCGCAGTCTTTTCCGACGCTCGTGATATTCCAGCGTTGGTTTGCTGCATCCTGATCGGGCGCAATCGTTGCCAGACCGTTGTCGTTCGTGATGACATAACCGGTCTGGACATTGACAATTTCATAGACACCCGCACTGATATAATTCAGATACCATTTCTCGTAATCTGTTCCGTTCAGCACAGCGGATGACAGGTATGCGCCGCTGTCCGTGCCGGAAATATTGATATTCCGGTCTGTGTTGTAAATGCCGAAGCGGAATTCCTGCACCGGATAGGTGAATCCCGATGCTGCGGATGCCTGCATGGAAACCGGCATTGTACTGCCCATGCTGACCGCAGCACAGACTGTACTGAGCAAAAAGCTCCATAATCTCTTCTTCATTGTTATTTCCCCCAAAAAAAGAAAATTTATCAGTGAGGATTGCATTGTCCTCCGACTCTATGATAGCACACCTATCATGAAATTACAATGCAGTATCGTGACTTTTTTATGGCGGATTGTGACATGGCGCAAGAAAAGCCGATACAGAATGCTCTGTATCGGCTTTTTCTGATAATTGCTTATTTTCCAAAAAAGCAATTTCTTAATAATTAGTCGCCGGCAATTAGTAGTTCAGCGAGATCTTTCCGGCAAGGAACTGCAAGATCATCGTCAGGTCATTGCTGTCCAGTTTGCCGTCGTCATTGCACTCGGCATTCACTGCGCCCTGCGCGCTCAGGGATGCTGAGCCGCCGAGGGATTTTGCAAACAGGACTGCATCCGCCAAGGCGACTGTTCCGTTGCAATCGGCATCGCCGCGCATCTTGGAACCGGTCTCTGTTGTTGTGGTGGTTGTGGTGGTGGTCGTGCTTTGCGTCTCGTTCTTCACCGCGAATACAGCATACTGTACACAGCCGGAGGACTGACCGTTCGGTCCGAGAGAGACCGTTTCTCCTGCACTGACATTCAGTGCATATGCAGTGTAGTTGACATCATTGCTGTTGGCGAAGGTCAGATCGGTCTTGGTATATCCGGACATCCAGGAAGGAACTGTTGTAACACGGTCATCCAGTGCGACATATACCGTCATATCTGCGCCGGCAACAAATGTTGCAAGCTCTGTTGTTGTATTTTTGGAATCGCACGCCATTGTGATTGCCTCTGCGCCGGAAAGCACGGAGGGAAGACCCGTATAGGTCACGGTGCGGTCATTGTAAACCAGATCGCCGTCATAGGCAGCACTGTCAATCGACCAGTTTGCTGCATTTGTGCGGTCGTATACCAGCAGATTCTGAATCAGGTTGCCGTTGATCGGCTCAATCTTAATCTCGACGATCCAGGACTGGTTCGGTGTGCCATCCAGAGCCCACTCGATGACGTTCGCGCCTTCTTCGGTGCTGCCTGCTGTGATGCCCAGACCGCTTGCGTCATTTGTCACCTTTGTCGTGATGAGATAGGTGCCGTCGCCGTTGTCCACAAACTTGAACAGCTGTGCATCCGAATTCGTATTCGTCCAGAGACCGATGTTGGTGCCGTTGTCAGTCTGTCCGTAGTCGATGTCAAGCAGATGGCTTGTGCCGTCCCCGACGCCTGCGTACAGATAATAATATCCGCCGCCTGCCGATTTGACTGTCCAGGTTGTTTCGGTGCTGCTCTGAATGACATTGGTGCCGTTCTGTGCAACATTGCCCTCGGCTGCGAGATACAGACCGCTGCCGGAATTCTTGATCGTGTAGGTCTCAGTTTCGCTCATGGTTGTGCCGCTGCGCAGTGTGCTTGCATTCACGGTGACGTCCGGACGCGCAGGAAGCGACTGATCGGAGCCAAGATAAAAGCTCGGATGCGGCGGCTGGTTGTATGCAGTGTTCTGTGCAGAGACCTGTGTGCGGTACTGCGGATCGTGCATCAGTGTTGTGATGCGGTAGTTTGTATCATAGGTTGTGCAGAAAATGCGGATGGAGTTGCTGTTTGCTGCACGGACGATCAGCTCTTCACGCCAGTCGCCGAAGATGTCCGCCGACAGACAGGGCGTACCCTTTGTTGTGTTGCAGGTGTAATAGCCGTCGGTGGAAAGCAGTGTGGTCAGCGTGGTGCTGCCTGCATTGCCGGTCAGCTTTGTGATGGTAGCAGGGGAGTCGGTGTAGCCGTCCAGAATCTCGCGTTCCAGATCGCCGTCCCAGTAGCTCAGGAAGTTGATTGCCGGTCTGCGGCAGTTCAGCACGGTACCGGAGGTGTTGACGACCGGCGTTTCGCCGGCGGAATTCTTGTTGCCCCAGCATTCTGCACCTTTATTGCCTGCCCAGACATTGTCCGCACAGCATCTTCCAGTGTCGCCCGAGCCGTTTTCGTGATAGAGAATCGCGCCGTTGTCGCAATCAACCAGTGAGACGCCGTAACCGGATGCCTTTTCTTCGTGGCAGATCCACTCTTCAAGGCCTGGATTCGACGGGTCGAGATCACCGACATGCATTGCATCGCCGTGTCCCTGATTGGTACACCATTTCACTGTTCCGTTGTCGTCGATACAGGTCGCGCCGGTAAGGACTTCCTGCTTGCCGTCGCCGTCAACGTCAGCAGCCATGGAGTTATGGTTGCCGTCACCGTAGCCTGCTGCCGAAGAGGAGTTGCCTGTGTCGAATGCCCACATTTTGACGAGTTTTTTGTTTTCGACCTTATAAGCGGTTGCAGTCATTCTGGTGTAATAGCCGCGGCCGGTGACAACGCAGGGATGCACGCCGTCGAGATATGCAACAGTACCCCAGAAACGGTCAACACGGTTGCCGTAGGAGTCGCCCCAGGAACTGACTGTGCCTCTGGCCGGCTCATAGTTTACGGTGTCAAGTGCTGCGCCGGTTTCGCCGTCGAAGAGCGTATAATATTCGTTTCCGGTAAGGATATAGCCGCTGGAATTGCGGTAGTCCTTGGAGGAATCACCGATGACCTTGCCGGTGCCGTCCTTTGTGCCGTCGGAGGTCTTACAGGTCATCTCCGCCTTGCCGTCCAGATCATAGTCAGCGACATAGAACTGCGTATAGTGCGCACCTGCGCGGATATTGATACCGAGATCGATCCGCCAGAGGCGTGTGCCATCGAGCTTATAGCAGTCGATGTAGACATTGCCGGTCGTACCGGACTGGGAATTGTCCTTCGAGTTCGAGGGATCCCATTTCAGGAAGATTTCGTAGACGCCGTCGCCGTCAACGTCACCCACCGAGCAGTCATTCGGCGTGTAGCCGGAACCCGGAGGCGAAGTCGGAATGTCAAAAAACGAATTGGATGATCTCAGCGTGCAGACGTCGCTCGTCAGGACAGCACTGCCTGATACCGACTCGACCTTGTAAACCGAATTCGCGCTTCCGCTCTTGTCCAGATAGCAGGTTGCATCGCCGGAATTGCTCGTGTAGATCAGCGTTCCGTCGCGGTACAGATTGAATACGGCTGTGTCACTGTCCGATGCGAGCCATCGCCAGCTCACCAGCATGCCCGATCCGGTATTCACTGCCGAGATGCCTCTGTCCAGAAATTCAACATACTGTCCGCCGGTTGCGGCAGTAACGGTGTTGGTGACGGCAAGCTCAGCCGCAGTGCCGAGACTTGCAGTCAGGCTTGCAAGTGTCGTCGGGACGGCAGCTGCAAAAGCCATGATGCGGTTCTTCTTTTTTTGAATCATGATTCTCACCCCAAAAAGAATTGTTTCATTTGCCGGTGCTGTCAATACGGCATTTTTTCCTTTCTGTCATATTTATCATACTTTATCTTTGTGAAAATTGCAATGACTTTTTGTGCATTGTTTGTATGCAATTCTCTCCAAAACGGAATCTGTCTATCATTCTTTCATCATCGGCAGATACAAAAAGATACTTCCGACCTGTCAATCGGAAGTATCTTTTTCTTGATGCCGCTGTTTCTGCACGCAGCAAAATCGTTGTAATGTTTCTTTTATTGCAGCATGCCGCCCTGTTCCATCCGCTCATCCAGCGCGCGCAGACCGGGGCGAGCTGCGAGTCTTGCGATCAGCAGATTCAGAAGAAGCGTTGCAGCCACGACGCCGAACAGGATCGCGATGAAAAGCCACGGCGAAAGCGCAGTGTTTATCACCAGCGCAGCAGCAAAGAACAGCATGACCGAGATGCCGAGTATGCCGCCGATTACAGTCGATACGGCACAGTAATATGAACTTTCGGAGGTGATGATCTTCCGAAGCTGTTTTTTTGTCATGCCGACTGTGCGGAGCATCATCAGTTCGTCGCAGCGGTTCAGCACACCGGTGTTGATTGTGTTGACCATCGTGAAAATGCCGGTCAGCCAGACCGCCAGCAGCACCAGCACACAGGCAATGACGATCGCGCGGATGATCAGAACAAGACCTGTTGCTGCAAGGAAATTGTCTTCGAAATCCACATATTCATTTCCCTGATTCAAGAGAAAGCTGCGGAAATTTTCTAACTCGGTTTTTGCCGATTCATACACACTGCTGTCAGTGAGATACAGTTCCAGAATGGTGCTGGGTGTCGTCATATAATAATCGGATTGCGTAATTGCATAGCTGTCAATGAGATTGCCGAGCATTTCCTCGGCACTGTCTGATACTGACAGAAGAGATGCGTGCGCGTTTCCGGTATCTGTGATGAGAATGCCGGAAACCGGAATTTCTGCGTCGGACGATGCTTTGACCGATACCGGCTCTGCGAACGGATACCAGCCCTGTTCGTAAACCTCGCCGTCGGTGCTGAGATAGTTTCCACGAATATCGTAATTTGTGCGATCCGGACCTCCGCGCCAGTCCATAACAATCACCGATGATCGCGCTGCGGCAAATTCTTCGTAGGTCATACCGATTTTGTCTGCATAGTCCTGCTCGTACTGATCACGGGCGATAAAAACTAAGTCGACGTTCTGGTTTGTGCCGAGAACTTGGTTGTATTCAATGACGAAATCTCTGTCATCGAGCAGAATGCCGCTTCCTGCCTGCAAATATGACTTCGTTTCCAACGGAATATACGTAACGACGCTTGCATTCGCAGCACGGTAATTTGCATTGTCGGAAAATCTTTGCTCAAAATAATCCAGAGTGCCGGGATTATAATCTGTATAGATATAGAAGTCTTCGGCAGGATCGGAAAACATTTGCTCTTCATATGCGATCAGTGCTGCAAAGCCGCCGAGCGAGGCACCGAGTGTAAAGAGCAGCACACCGATCGACATGGTGATCACGGAGATGATAAATCGTCTGCGGTTTCTGTTGATATTGCGTCTTGTATAATAGCGCAGAAAGCTTTTCTGATTGCGGTCGAGCTTTGCGGTTTTCGGGGCTTTCAGTCCGCCCGCCGGATTGCGCCGCGCAGCTTCCTTTTGCAGCTTTGCCTCGATTTTTTCATCCCAGCTTTTTGTACCGAAAAGCGGTTTGTTCCAGATCGTTTCTTTTTTGTTGCCTTTGAGTTTTGTGCGCTTTGCCGCTTCCAGCGGGGCATAGGCATGTGCCGCCCACATCGACGAGGTATATGCCGAGATATATACCGCAAACAGTGCCAGCGCGATGCCGATGACTGTCAGCGGCAGGAACGATGCGCGCTCAACAGTCAGCCCGAAGCCTTCCAGCGTGGAAACGGCAATCCGCTTTGCAATGTACGAAAGCAGCACGCCCAGCGGAATTGCAAACAAACTGTAATACAACGCCTCTGTTCCGACCAGCTCCGTGATTTGCCGTCTTGTCGCGCCCATGATGCGCAGCGTCGCAAACTGCGCACTGCGCTCCTGCACCGAAATCTCAAACGCATTGTCGATGACAAAGCGCATGACGAGCCACACCAGAAATGTCAGCACGAGCATCAGAAGCAGCATGACATATTTATCCGTGTCTCCGTCTTGATTGAGCAGCCATGATGTAATGCCTGCCGTCCCGCGAAATTCCAGTGCCAGACGCCCAACATTGTAAAGCCGACCGGTATCACGCGGATAGATCAGCTCCTCACGCGACAGATCGTATTCACCGTTTCCGCAGGGAACTTTCATATCGTCAAAAAGCTGTTCCATCGCCTTGTCGAAATTGAGGTTCTTCGGAACGGTGATCATTGCCGTGCTTCCGTTGTAATATGAGAACGCTTCTACGTTTTCAGACGCGTCAGGCCATGTGTAGGTATCCAGATTGCCGAGCGAAAAATCAGAGTCGTAACCTGTGATCAGCGGCAGATTATTTCTGCTTTCTCCAAGCCCCATCCTGCTTCTTTTGTCAAAGCCTTTGATCACTGCTGAATATGTATACGGCGTTCCGGCGCTGACGTCCTGAAATTCGAGACTGATGCGGTCTATGTATTTTGAGGAGGTTGCCATTACAAACAGAGAATTGTCTGCAATGGATTTACCGGATGGATTGTTTCCGCTGTCGTGAAACAGCGGCAGTTCATCTAAATCTTTGCCGAGTGCTTCTGCTTCTTCCCGGATTTCCTTTGCCATTTTCTGAATACATGCAGCATCATCGGTGATTTTGCCGGTGCAGGGCGTGATCGTGAGTGTAATCGAATCGCCCTCTTTGTAGCCCATGTCCTGATATTCCGTCGGCAAAACGATCTCATTCGGCTGCAATGCCGTTCGGTCAGTACCCAGATAGTAATAATCACTCAGCACCAGAGAACGGCTGCCGGTTTCCTGCTGGCTGATAATTGTTGAATAATAAGCGGTTTTTCCATTGTCTGTCTGTACTGAGAAATACGCCATATAGCCGTTTTCATCGCGCTTGCTGTCAGCGGAGATGTTTCCGTCATTGCGCAGGTAGGATTTTTCCACCGCAATGTGATTGCGGATTGTTTCCGTCGCCTGCGCCCGTTCTTCTGCTGTTTCATACTGATTCAGCCAGATTCCGAGATCTGCTTCGTAGGGCATAATCTCCGTGCCGAGTATCAGCCCGCGCATGACGATGAACGCATTGCAGAGGGTCATGAAAATAAACACGGAGAGCACAATAGAACAGAATGTCAGCACCGTGCGCATTTTCTGACGGCGCATGTATTTTGCGGAAAGTGATACGATCGTTTTCATGTCGGAATCCCCACCCCGTTCAGCTCGGTCAGCACACCGTCTTCCATGCGGAACACGCGCTTTGCCTGTGCGGCAATGGTCAGATCATGCGTGATGAGCAGCAGTGTCTGATTGTACTGCTTCACCGAATCCTTTAAGATGTCGATGATTTCCTTGCTGTTTTTGGAATCCAGATTGCCCGTCGGCTCGTCGGCAAGAATGATGTCCGGCTTGTGGATCAGGGCGCGGATAAATGCCACACGCTGCTGCTGTCCGCCCGATAATTCATGCGGAAAACAGTTTCGCTTGCTCTCCAATCCGGTCAGACGCAAAAGCTCTCCCAGATATGTGTAATTCGGCCTTGTCCCGTCCAGGTTCAGCGGCAGTACAATGTTTTCCTCGACCGTCAGCACCGGAATCAGATTGTAGCTCTGGAAAATGAATCCGATCTTGCGGCGGCGGTAAATCGCGCAGGCGTCGTCACTCTGCTTTGTGATGTCCTTGCCGTCAACGATGACAGAGCCGCTGTCGGGTTTGAGCAAAGAACCGACCACATTGAGCAGGGTGGTCTTTCCGCTGCCGCTCTCTCCCGTCACGGCGGCAAATTCGCCGCGGTCGAGCGTAAAGCTCACGTCCTGCAACGCCTTGACGGCGGTATTGCCCTCTCCGAATTGCTTGCTGAGATGTTCAATCTGCATCAGATGTTGTTCCATCTTTGCAAACCTCCTTTCCTATGATCTGAGTATATCACACGAATCTTACGCGAAAGTGACGAATGCCTCTGCTTTGTATATTTTGTCATGTTTCACAAAAATGAGACAGCACCTTTGTGCAGATGATTATTGCAGCCGCTTTCTGCCAACACTAGTTCTGCGAATATCCCGAAAGGAGTGCAGGCTTATGGCATATCAGAAGGTCGTCATCGCGGGGCTTGATACGGCAAAGCTCACGGTGCTGACAGAGGAAGAAAAAATGCGCCTGCTGCGTGAAATGCAGGAGACAGGCAGCCAGCAGGCACGGGAAAAGCTGATTCTCGGAAATCTCCGGCTCGTCCTCAGTGTGATTCAGCGGTTTACGGGCAGGGGAGAGGATGTCGATGATCTGTTTCAGATCGGCGTCATCGGGCTGATGAAGGCAATCAATAACTTTGACCTCACGAAGGATGTGCGCTTCTCTACCTATTGCGTGCCGATGATTGCCGGGGAACTGCGCAGGCATCTGCGCGATTACCATGCAGTCAAGGTCAGCCGCTCCCTGCGTGATCTGGCGTATAAAGCGATGCAGGCAAAAGAAAAGCTCACCGCCGATCTCGGCAGGGAACCCACTGCACAGCAGATTGCGGATGCTATCGGCGTCGAACGGCAGGAGGTTGTGCTTGCACTGGAAAGCATCTCCGATCCTGTTTCGCTCTATGAACCGATCTATTCTGATTCCGGCGACCCGCTCTATCTGATTGACCAGATCGGTGATCCCGACAGCACCGATAACAGCTGGCTGAGAGAGCTTGCTCTGCGTGAGGCACTGAATTCTCTCTCCGAAAGAGAAAAAAATATCCTCCGCCGGCGTTTCTGGGACGGGAAAACGCAGGTGGAGGTCGCTGCCGATATCGGCATCTCGCAGGCGCAGGTTTCACGCCTTGAAAAAGCTGCGATTGCCAAGATCAAAGAGCAGATTTAACCGAAATCTACAAAATGCGTCTCCTGCACCTGCAAATCCGCTTTTCCGGTGAAAAGCTCTGTCAGGGCTGCTTCGAGACGCGGATACATCGCCGTCTTGACGTCAAAGCGCAGAATGACATTCTCTGCAAATTCGCTGCCGGCATCCTGCGTTTCATACTCCGGAAGAAGATAACGCACCTTGCCGTACTGTCCGTAATCCGTGATCAGCTGTACGCGGTGCGCTTCGTAAAAATGCCGGATCTGCGCCTGCTGCACCGCGAGTGCCGCTGCGGAAGAATATGCCCGCGTCAGTCCCGGTGCGCCCAGCAGCACACCGCCGAAATACCGCGTGACCACACAGCACACATCTGTCAGCTCCGTTTTTTGCAGCACATTCAGCACCGGAATGCCGCCCGTACCCTGCGGTTCTCCGTCATCGCTGTACCGGCTCGCTTCTCCCTCGCGTACCCGATATGCCCACACATTGTGCCGCGCTTTATGATGCTTTGTTTTTACTTCCTCAATGCACTGCATCGCTTCCTCTGCACTCTGCACGGGAAACAGCTGCGCGATAAACTCCGAGCGTTTCTCTGTGACAGATGCTTCGTTTGCGGCTGCGATCGTCTGATATTCGGTCATGTAGGTTCCTTTCTTTTTGCGGGATGCAGGGGTCAGTTCGATTGAAACATCGTACCTTTTTTATGGAAATGCAGTTGCTTTCATCTGGTTATACCGCGCTATTTTACCATCCCGATCATTGCCTTGTAATCGGCATCTGCGGGATTGATGCTGCGCTGTGCCAGTCCGTAGACCGCTGTGGCGCGCGCTTCCAGATCGGAGCATTCCTTGCACGCGCCGCCGAGGTCTGCCAGCTTCGACAGAGATGTTGCAAACGGCAGCGTGGTCCCTGCCTGCTTTGCGGCAGTCAGAATGTCTCTGCCGCGCTCGTTCAGTGCAAGAATTCTTCCGTACGGCGGCGGTGTTTCCGTATCGCCGGGCTTGATGCCGATTACCAGATCCAGCAGGATCCGCCGCAGACGCGCCATCGGATACCGCTTGCTCTTCATGGCAAGCAGCATGGATTCCAGTGACGTTTCATTTCGTGCGGACAGAATCTTGTTTTCCAAGCCCTGTCCGACTTCCGGCAGTGACAACAGCTCTTCTGCCGTTGCCGTGCGGAGCCGGTACAGCAATATCCGTTCCAGATTTTCAAACCGCGCAGTCATGCCTGTCGAAGCACAGGCACTCAGTACTTCTGCCGATACGTCCGGTACCAGTTCGTCAAAATCATCGCTCTGGTTTTCCATCAGCTGCCGGATCAGAGACGCGCTAGCGACATTCCCGATCGGCACCTGCGCATTGTGTCCGGCATCTCGCTTGACTGTGAACGGTCTGATCTTTAATTTTACCGCGACCATCGCTTTTAAATATTCAATCGCAAGCACGTTGTTCGGATAACTGAACAACGCTGCCAGTTCATCTCCGTAATTCTGGCGAATCAGGATTTGCAGTGCCTTCGGATACGAATTGCCGCGCTTCATCAGCTCTTCCAGCTCCGGCCGCTTCGCACATGCAAAGGTCGCTTTGACCGCCTCCGACAGCATGGAGATGTCTCCGCATTCACTGCCGAATGACAGTTCATCGACGCAGCCAAGCCCTTTTAGTATATAGATCGCGCCTCTTGCATAAATCTCAGCCGCCGACAGACAGTACGCAACCGGAAGCTCGATTACCAGATCTGCTCCGCACCGCACAGCCGCTTTTGCCCGCTCGAATTTGTTGATCACTGCGACATCGCCGCGCTGCACAAAATTGCCGCTCATAACCGCAACAATATGTGTCGCGCCGTTCCTGCGCGTCTGCTCAATGTGATACAGATGTCCGTTGTGGAACGGATTGTATTCACAGATGATTCCGCTGATTTTCATGCTGAACACTCCTCTTTCCGTGACGGCGGTGACGTACAAAGCCCGCTTCCGGCTTTGTACGCGGGCTGTACCGCGCGCTTTCTCTGTCGTACTGCTATAAATATGAAAAATATCTACCAATCGCACGGACATTTTCATGAAAGCCGACAAATCCGCGCGGCCTGACACTGTTTTTGTAGAAAACTCTTGATTGTGAGCTGTTTTTCGTGTATAATGGTAGAGTAGATTGTCCATCGCCGGTTCCGGCACGGCATCTGATGAATCATACTCGAAAGGAAGATTTCTTATGTTAATTCTCGTAGTCAACGCGGGCAGCTCTTCTCTCAAATATCAGCTGCTCAATATGGATGATGAAAGCGTTCTCGCTAAGGGCAACTGCGACCGGATCGGCATCGACGGTCATGTTTCCCACAAGACCGCTGACGGCAGAAGCATTGATGCGGACTGCGCTTTCCCCACCCACACCGAAGCCTTTGAAAAACTCGTTGAGGTTCTGACGACCGGCGATGCCGCTGTCATCAGCAGCATGGATGAGATCTCTGCTGTCGGTCACCGCATCGTTCAGGGTGCCGAGGTCTTTGACCGTCCCTGCCTTGTCACGCCGGAGATCATTGACAAAATCGACGAGCTGCGGGAACTCGCGCCGGTGCATAACCATGCTCATGCACTCGCGCTGCGTGCCTGCACTGCTGTCATCCCGAAGACAACCCCGCAAGTTGTTGTATTCGACACCGCTTTCCATCAGACTATGCCGCCCAAGGCATTTATGTTCGGTCTGCCTTATGAGGACTATGAGAAATATCATGTCCGCAAGTACGGCTTCCACGGCACCTCGCACCGCTTTGTTTCCGCCGCACTCGCCGAGGCAATGGGCAAGGACATAGAGGATCTGAAAATTGTCTCCTGCCACCTCGGAAACGGCTCCTCCATCACTGCGGTACAGGGCGGTAAGTGCATGGATACTTCCATGGGCTTTACACCGCTCGACGGTATCCTCATGGGGACTCGCTGCGGCGCGGTCGATCCCTCTGCGGTCACATTTGTTGCGGATAAGCACGGCTTTACGCCCGATGAAATGAGCCAGTACATGAACAAAAAGTCCGGCTTCCTCGGCATTTCCGGCGTTTCCTCGGATAACCGTGAGATCACGGCTGCCGCTGCTGAGGGCAACCGGCGTGCAATCCTTGCGACCGATATGCTCGCTTATCAGATTCAGCGTTATATCGGTGCCTACACCGCAGCGATGAACGGCGTTGATGCGGTTCTCTTTACCGGCGGTATCGGTGAGAATTCGTGGGAAGTGCGTGAGCGCGTCTGCGAAAACATGGAGTATTTCGGCATCAAGATCGACAAAGAACTCAACAAAAAGAGCAGAGGCAAGCTCGTAAAACTTTCGACTGCCGACTCCAAAACCGAGGTCTGGGTCGTCCCGACCAATGAGGAACTGCTCATCGCACGCGATACCCTTGAACTGATCTCCAAGTAAGCTGTTTTCCCCTTACCTTCTATTATACCATGCAGACTGCCGAAAACGCAAGCGGTTTCACAATGTAATTTTGCACAAAATTCCCTGCGCTTTTTTGGCAGATGTCAAGTGAGGTGTGCCGCATGTCCTGGTTTACGGAAAAAATCCAATCGCTCTTTCTCCTGCCGGAGGATGACGATCATTCGGAACTTTCTATCTCCTTTCGGGATGAAAAAAACGGAAAACGACAGACCGGTACCAAGGTGCGGATGTCAGATCACAGCTTTACGACTGTGACCGGTCAGCCCGCAGAGCTTTCTGCTGCCGATGCCCAGCCGCTTGATGACGAGGCGCGTGCGTTGCTCGAACTTGCAAAAGCGGTCCGGCAGAATGCCTACGCGAAGTATTCCGGTTTTCAGGTCGGTGCGGCTCTCAAAGCGAGCTCCGGTCAGGTGTATTTCGGCGTGAATGTCGAAAATGCGTCTTATCCTGCCGGTATCTGTGCTGAACGTGCTGCGTTTGCTGCTGCGGTCGCTGCCGGTGAACGCAAGTTCTCTGCCATCGCAATCTGCGGCGGGGATGATACCGTCTCCTGTTTTCCGTGCGGCATTTGCAGACAGGTTCTCCTTGAACTCTGTCCGCCCGATATGCCTGTCATCCTCGAAAACGGTGTCTATCGGCTCAACGCACTGCTGCCGTATGCGTTCCATCTGGTCAACAGATAAATTCGTTTCCTATTGCGTCGGAGGTCACACATGCGGTCTCCGGCGCAGTGTTCTATCTCTCCCGCAATTCCAAAACCTGTTTTGCATGGGGTGATGTGTTTGAAAAAAATTGTTTCCCTGTGGCTTGCTGCTCTGCTGATGCTGACGCTTTTCTCTGCCTGCGGCGGCGAAACTTCTGCATCCGGTGCGGGCCACTCGTTTTCTTATACGCTGGTCGGCAATCCCGATACCCTCGATCCGCAGCTTGCCGTCAATGACTCGGCAAAAACCGTGCTCTGCAATCTCTTTGAAGGTCTGCTCACCCTTGATGAAAACGGCAGTGTCGTGAACGGTGTTGCGGAAAGCTACACGGTCTCCGATGACGGTCTGACGTACAGCTTTGTGCTGCGCGGCGACTCCTTCTGGTACAGTGCGGTCGGGGAGATTGAGGGCTTCTCTGAGGAGGATGCCGCTGCCGTCACTGCGATGGATTTTGTGTTTGCCTTTCAGCGGATGTTCGATCCGGTTTATCAGTCGCCTTACCGTGAGACGTTCTCCTGCATTCAGAATGCAAGTGCGATTCTCCGCGGGGAACAGGATCCTTCTATGATCGGCGTCTATGCGAAAAAGGACAATGAACTCGAAATCGTTCTCGATACGCCCAATGCCTGGTTCCCGTATCTGCTGACGACAACTGCCGCGCTGCCCTGTAATTCCGATTATTTTTACAGCACAAAGGGCAGATACGGTCTCGATGAGGAATCTGTCATCGGGAACGGGAGCTTCGCTGTCACGCGCTGGCTCTATGACCCTTACGGGAAATATAATGTCATCCAGCTTTGCCGCAATCCGCTCAATCATCAAAATCATCGGGTCTATCCGGTCGATCTGAGCTTCTATATCGAGCAGACGGATGCCGATGCTGCCGATATTTTTGAAAACGGCTCGACGGATTGTTTTGTCAGCACACAAAACACGCTGCTCTCAAACTCCGCGTTTCATGCAGTCGGTGCGTACAGCTTAACGCTCGGCCTTGTCATAAATCCCGATTCGGATTTTGCCGACGGACAGATCCGGCATGCACTTTCTTCTGCCTTTGACCGCAGCGCGATTGCACACGGCGATGACGTTCAGCCAGCATGCGGGATCCTGCCGCCCGCTGTGACTTTGCTCAACAAAAGCTGCCGTGAACTGATCTCCGATGCGGCGTACATCCAATACGATATTGACAGCGCGAAACGCTCGTACAGCGCGGGTCTCTCTGCACGCAATCTCACTGAGACGGAGGAGGGGAGAATTCTCGTCCCCGCCGGCATGATGGACTATACGCCGCTCTATGATACCATCCTTGCGATCGAGGAGACGCTGGATGTGCATCTGAGCATCGAAGAGGTCAGCGATGCCGATTACCGGTCGCGGCTCCAAAACGGCGACTATTCCCTCGCACTCTTTGCGCTGACCGGCGATGACTCCGATGCCGCTTCGGTCTTCCGCTCGCTGCTCGATACCGGTGTCATCGGCTGCAAGGAGGCAGAACAAGTCCGGTCGCTGCTCGATCAGGCGGCTGCTGTGCAGAACCTCACCGATTGCGTCGAACTCTACCGCAGGGCGGAAGAGGCTGTCCTCTCCGATGACTGCTTTATTCCGCTCTTTTATAAGCAAAGATACCTCATCTGCAAAAGCGGCGTTGCCGATGTGCAGTTTAATCCGTTCACCGGTCAGGTGATGTTTTCACAGGCAAAGTATTTTGACTGAAAGGAATCAAAAATATGCGCGCTGTTACTTGGAATGTCAACGGTCTCAGAGCTTGCGAAAAAAAGGGCTTTGCGGACTTTTTCTACCGGATGGATGCCGACTTTTTCTGCATCCAGGAGACCAAAATGCAGGAGGATCAGCTCTCTGCACTTCAATTCTCCGCGGAGGGGAGAACTGCGCTCTGGAACAGCGCAGAGAAAAAAGGATATTCGGGTACGGCTGTTTTTGCAAAATGCGCGCCCGATGCTGTCACAAAGGAAATGTCAACGGGCGGTGTTTCCAATGAGGGTCGTGTCCTGACCCTTGAATATCCCGGTTTCTTCCTTGTCAATGCCTATGTTCCCAATGTGCGACGCGATCTCGAACGCATTCCGCTGCGCATGGAGTGGGAGGATGCACTGCGGGCGCATCTGCTCGCACTTGATGCCCAAAAACCGGTTCTTTACTGCGGCGATCTCAATGTCGCGCATCAGCCGATTGACCTTAAAAATGCGAAGTCCAATGAGGGGAACGCAGGGTTTACCGCCGAAGAACGCGGCAAAATGACGGAGCTGCTCGCTGCCGGCTTTACCGATGCGTTCCGGTATCAGTATCCGGACCGCACCGATGCCTATACATGGTGGTCTTACATGGGACGCGCCAGAGAGAAAAACGTCGGATGGCGCATTGACTACTGGATTGTCTCAAACCGTATTGCCGACCGTGTGCAGGATGTGATCATTCATGCGGATGTTCTCGGCAGCGATCACTGTCCGCTCGAACTCGTGATTGACATCTGATCCATACACACCAAATATGTCACCCTTTCATATGCTAAGACAACAAGCATATGAAAGGGTGATTTGCTTGGACCATAATACGATGACGCTCAATGCGCTGCCTGTCGGGGCGCGTGCTGTCGTCGCGGAGATCGCTGCCGATCAGACAGAGCGCGACCGCCTTGCGCAGCTCGGTCTGCTGCAAGGTGTTTCGCTGCGCTGCACACTGCGCGGTGCCGGCGGTTCTCCTACGGCTTTTGAAATTCAGGGTGCAGTGATCGCACTGCGCGATGATACCTGCGCGCAGATTACTGTCATTCCCGACGCGGATATTTCGTCCGAGACGACTGTCTATCTGCTCGCCGGCAATCCCAATGTCGGCAAAAGTACGGTCTTTAATGCGCTGACCGGCATGAAACAGCACACCGGAAACTGGTGCGGAAAAACCGTTGCTGCTGCGGAGGGAACACTCCTGCACGGCAGCGAACAGATCCGCCTGCTGGATACGCCGGGTACCTATTCGCTTTTCTCTGAAACCGCAGAGGAAGCCGCTGCCTGCGACCTCATTGCAGCGATGCCGCATCACTGTATCTTCTGCATTGCCGATGCAACCTGCCTCGAACGCGGTGTTTCTCTCGTGCTGCAAATGCTGCACCTCCACAGACATATCGTTCTGTGCGTCAATATGATGGATGAGGCAAAGCGCAGGCATATTCAGATCGACCTCGAACAGCTCTCAGCATTGCTGCGGATTCCTGTTGTCGGCATCTCCGCACACAAAAAGAAATCCGTAGCCGCGCTGCCAGCCGCTGCTGCGCAGATTCGCAGTGATCTTCCGCTGCAACCGGTGCTGCCTGAACCGGAACTGCGTGCAGGTATCACCGCAGATGCAGTCAGGGAAGCTGCCGAAATCTGTCGGAAAACAGTGACTGTCACCGGCGACCCACGCAAAACCGAAGCACGCATCGACCGGCTGCTGACCGGAAAAACGCTCCGCATTCCGCTGATGTGTGTGCTGCTGCTTCTGACCTTCTGGATCACGCTTATCGGCGCGAACTATCCCTCTGCCCTGCTCGCCGCGCTCGTCGATCTGCTTTGTCGGGGAGGCAATGCCCTCGCAGAACAGCTCCGCTGCCCGTCATGGCTCTCCGGCGCGCTCATTGACGGTATGCTGCGCGGCGTCGGCTGGGTGGTCTCTGTCATGCTGCCGCCGATGCTCATTTTCTTTCCGCTCTTTACGCTGCTTGAAGACATCGGCATTCTGCCGCGGATTGCCTTTAATATGGACCGCTGTTTTGCCAAATGCCGCGCCTGCGGGAAACAGTGCCTCACCATGACGATGGGATTTGGCTGCAATGCGGTCGGTGTCACAGAATGCAGAATCATTCAGAGCAGAAGAGAACGGCTGATTGCCATTCTCACAAACGCGCTCGTTCCCTGCAACGGCAGGTTTCCCGCGCTGATCGCCGTGACTGCGATTTTTTTTGCCGGAAGCGATGCCTATGCCTCGCTGCGCTCTGCTGTGCTGCTTTGTCTGCTCATTCTGCTCAGCATCGGCATGACACTCGCGGCATCTGCGCTGCTCGGAAAAACCGTCCTCAAAGGACAGTCCTCCATGCTGGTGCTGGAACTGCCTCCCTATCGCAAGCCGAAGGTCGGGCAGATTCTCGTGCGCTCGTTCATCGACAGAACACTGAAAGTACTTGGGCGTGCCGTGATGACTGCCGCTCCGGTCAGTCTGCTGATCTGGTGCTGTGCCAATATCGAAATATCCGGTGCCTCTCTGCTTTCAATTCTCGCGAATGCACTGCATCCGGTCGGTATGATCTTTGGGCTGGACGGTATCATTCTGCTCGGATTTCTGCTCGGTCTGCCTGCAAATGAGATGATCCTTCCGGTGACTGTCACGGCGTATCTCGGCACAAAATCACTGACCGATTACGGGACGCTCACTGCTTTGCAGACAATTCTCTCGGTCAACGGCTGGACAACGGTGACAGCGGTCTGCTTTTTGCTTCTGATGCTCTTTCACGCGCCCTGTGCGACCACCATCCTTACTGTCTATCGGGAAACAGGCAGCAAAAAATGGACGGCTGCTGCCGTGGTTCTGCCGCTTCTCATCGGTCTGATGCTCTGTGCTGCCGTCAACTGCCTATGCACTTTGCTCCTCTGATTTTATCAGCACCGCATTCCGATGATGCGGTGCGATGTTTTTTTGCCGTGAAAATCGCGGAAGCGGTTGCTTTTTTATGCGGAATATGCTATAATATTCTCTGTGAAAATGTATTGCCCGCGGGCTGCTGTTCAGCGGGCAGTTTTTTTAGATTGGAGAAAACAGAAATGGAAAAGAAATCTGCGATTTCTGCTGTCGAAGCCTCGTCTCTTGCACAGGATATTCTGCATGAGGTGCAAAAGGTTGTCGTCGGCAAGGATATTATCATTCTCAAAGTGCTGCTCGCGGCTCTTGCGGGCGGACATGTGCTGCTCGAAGATATGCCGGGTGTCGGCAAAACAACCCTCGCACTTGCGTTTGCCAAGACACTGAATCTCGATTACCGCAGAGTGCAGTTCACCCCTGATGTGCTGCCCAGCGATGTGACCGGTTTTACGGTTTACAACAAGGATAACGGCTGCATGGAGTTCAAAAAGGGCGCGGCATTCTGTAACCTCCTCCTTGCGGATGAGATCAACCGCACGTCTCCCAAAACGCAGTCCTCTCTGCTCGAACTCATGGAGGAAAACAGTGTGACGGTCGATGGCGTGACCTATGAGCTGCCGTCTCCGTATTTTGTTCTTGCCACGCAGAATCCGACCGGTTCTGTCGGCACGCAGATGCTCCCTGAATCACAGCTTGACCGCTTTATGCTCAGACTCCATATGGGGTATCCCGATCTTGACAGCGAAGTGCAGATTATGCAGGCAAGAAACGGTGCTGATCCCATGGACACCGTGCAGCAGGTCATTACACGGGACATGCTCCTGCAAATGCAGAATGCCGCCGCACAGGTCTATGTCGATGATGTGATTCTTCACTACATTGCGGAGCTTTCCGCCGCTACCCGTTCCCACGACTATATTCGTCTCGGTGTCAGTCCGCGCGGCTCTCTTGCACTCTGTGCTTCTGCCCGCGCAACCGCGCTTGTTCGCGGCAGAGATTATGTCATTCCGGATGATATTCGCGTCGTGATTGCCGAATGCTTTGCGCACCGCCTGCTGCTCGCGCCGCGTGCGCGGATGGAACATGTCACCGCAGAAGACCTGATCGAATCCATTCTGCAAAAGGTGCCTGTTCCCAGGCTGCAAAGGAAACGCGAATCATGAAACGCGTCAAGCTGCTCTATCTGATTCTGCTGGTTGTCCTGTTCCTGTTTCTCATTCTCTACCGCGGTGTGCTGTCTTTGCAGCTCTTTCTCTTTGCTCTGATTTTTCCTGCCGCGCTTTGGATTCTGCTGCGCATTCTCAAACATACACTGCACGCCTCGCTGCGGCATTCCGATCTGCCTGTCCGGACAGGAGACAGCTTTCAATGGGTGCTTTCTATCCAAAACCGCAGTTTTCTGCCGGCTTCTCACGCCGATGTGACACTGGAATACGGGACAAGTCTTTCTGACGATATTCAGAAAGTCTGCATTCAGCTGCCTGTGCTGCCGTGCAACACGCAGAGAGTCCGGTTTACTTTCCGTGCGGCTGCCTGCGGTACGCTGACCATGCGCGTCGGAAAACTGACGGTCTACGATCCGCTCAGACTTTTCCGCGCCCGAATTCTGCTCAATGCAGAAGATACGATCTGCGTGCTTCCTGCTGCCGACCCTATGCTCGGTGCGCAGTGGGAATTTAAACTGGATACCGATTCGGATTCGGATACGTTCGATCAGAAAAAAGCCGGCGATGACCCTTCGGAACTCTTTGATCTGCACTTGTACCGCGAGGGCGATGCAGTCTCGCGGATCTACTGGAAGCTCAGCTCAAAGCTCGACCAGCTTCTTGTCAAAGAATACAGTCTGCCGCTTTCCGGACAGATGCTCCTGCTGCCCGACTATCGGGATACCGATGATACGGAGCAGTCAGCTCTGCGGCTGGATGCGATGCTCTCTGCGGTGCAGACTGCTGCACAGCGGCTTCATGAGCAGGACATTCCGTTTGCCATGCTGCTCTGCAACAAAAAGGACGGGCTGCTTCCTTCCGAAACTGCTGAATCTGCCGAGGATGCGGAGTCGTTTCTGCTCTCGCTTCTGCGCGAAAAGCCCGCGCCGCAGTCCGATGAGGCAGCGCATCTTGCGCTGATTGAATCTCTGCTCACCGAGCCGGGTCATTCCGATCATGTGCTGCTCTTTCTTCCGCAGCTTTCCGAGGCTGCTGCCGCGATGCTCTGCGGATTGCCCGATCCTTCCCGTCTGACGGTTTTTGCCGTTCGCAGTGAAAATCAGGACACGCTTCCGGACCTGCCGTGTGAGACAGTTCTGCTCTCTCCGACACCGCCGCCTTCTGATCTGCCGCAGAGCATTGTAAATGTGCTGACAGAGACGGAAATGTTTTATGCAGATGAAGAGGGGGGTGACAGACTGTGAAACGGCGTAAATCTGTCCGGACACTCGATTCCCTGCTTGTCCATGAGGGCATTTCCATGTCGGTGCGCGATAACCGCAGATTCCCCGAAATGCTCGTGCATTCTCTTGTGACCGTAATCGGCGAATGCAGTGCGGTGATCTGCTTTCAGGGATTCTATCAGTTTCCCTGTCAGTTCGCAAAGCTGATCCTGCTGTTTGTTTGCTATTCTCTGCTGATGCAGCTGCTGCGCAGATTTTCTCCGCGGGGTGCTTTCTTCTGCGTGCTGATCTCCTTTACCATGATTCCGTTGCTCCTGCTCCTGCACCGCGATGCCGCTGCGGTCGGAATTCAGACCTTCTACCGCATGATGAGCCAGACTGCTATGCATGAACAGGTACGCTATTCCTATGCTGCTGTTGTCGGTGAATGGTCTGAACTGACCTGTATGCGCTTTCTCTTTGATGTCATGGCGTTTGCCGTCGCTGCGCTGCTCGAATATTCCGATGTGCTGCTTTCCAGCCGCCACTCCGGAAGAAGCGGTCTTTTTATGCGCTTCCTCGTCACATTCCCCTTTTTGGAATGCGGTCTGTATTTCGGTCTGGAAACGTATCCTGCCGCGGTCTTTTCGCTGATCGCATTCTGGATTGCCTCCCTTGCACTGATGCAGCGGCGCGTCAAGGGCTTGCATCCTGCCGAGAAACAGTCGATTTTTGCCGTAAAGAAATCAAAACAGTTCACCACGCACGAAATCAGTGCTGCCTTTCTTCTGCTGCTGACCGGTCTGATCGGCTGCGCTGTCGTCGCCGGAACTGCGAATTTCCGCCGCAGCAGGGAGATGAATCAGAAGCGGAATGCGCTGCTGGACTTTTATCACGGCCTCTCTATTTATGATGCGACCGGAATCCTGCAATCTATTCCCTCACAGCTCGGAATTCATGTTGAAGGCGACACCATCGAACTCGATGAGATCGACCGGCTCAATTTTAACGGCGCACCTGCCCTCTATGTCACTGTCGGTGCCTCCGCGCTGAGTCAGGATTACTATATGCGCGGACTTGTGCGCTCTGAATACACCGGTTCGGGCTGGGCAGTTCCGACTGCGGCTTACCGCAGCGGAAATGAGTTGTTCCAGAGACTCACAGATGCCGGAAAAATGCCGCAGACTTATTTTATTGCGGATGAAGCCGAACAGCTGACCTATCTCACGGGAAAGTACCGCGTGATCAACTGCTCAGTGCAGGCTGTCAATCCCGAGCATGTCAATTATCTGCCCTATCAGGTGCTTTGCAAAGAGGGGACGAAATATCGGCATGACTCGGAAATCATCCTCGATGACACACAAAATTATGACTTCTGGATCCTGAAAGACTATTCTTTCTATTGGGGCGGGCTGGTAGAGCAGATGCCGTCCTCTGATCCGATGGTCAATGAGTATGAAAAGTTTGTACTTGATACATACCTTTCCTTCCCCGAAAACGAAGCGATGGAGCAGATCAAGAATCAGTTTGATCAGTTTCTTTTTGATACATATGGTCTTTCACTCGACGATACCTATGTGTCGGGCAGCGACCTGCTTGATCTGATCTGCACTTATCTCTGGGAAACCTGTGAATATGATACGGCTCCCGGAAAAACACCGGAAGGGTATGACTATGCGGACTATTTCCTTCTGGAAAATCACCGCGGCTTCTGCGCCCACTACGCAACTGCGGCGGTGCTGCTCTGCCGTATGCACGGCATTCCTGCGCGTTACTGTCAGGGTTATGTGCTGACTCAGCGGAACTATACCGAAGCGGTCAGCGGTGAGGATTATCTCTATACCATCCCTGATGAGCAGGCGCACGCATGGGCGGAGATCTATGTCGAGAGCTTTGGCTGGGTGCCTTACGAATTTACCGAATCTGTTGCCGAAATATGGCACAGCTATTCACCGCAGACGACACAGACCTCACAGGTCACTGCATCTGCAACGACCGCTTCTTCTGCACAAAACTCCGTGACAGCGGCTTCCTCGCAGACAACAACGACCTCCGCAGCCGCTGCTTCTTCCCTGCCCGCCGGCAGCTCGGATGACAACGGACAGCACGCAGGTGCAGCTCCGGATTGGCTCCGGACGGTTCTCATGACCGCAGGAGGAGCGGCGAGCCTGCTGCTTTTGCTTCTGCTGTACCGTGCCTTCCACTATGCGGTCGTCCGCAAGAGAAAAGCTGCAATGTATCAGCAGAACGCCAATGCTGCGGCGGATGCTGCATATCAGTTCCTCATCAAGCTGCTTGCGATACAGGGCATCCGGCAGGGCGGAATGCCGCATGAGGTGTTTGCCGATGCTGCGGAAGCACAGTGTGATCTTCTCCCGGAGGGAAGTGTCCGGAGAGCTGTCGAGATCGAACAGGAAGCCGTGTTCAGCCGCACCGGTACGTCTGCCGATGCCGCCGCCGAACTCAGCCGGACTGCCGAGATATTTGCGCAAATACTCTGCGAAAATGCAAAGCCGCTCAGACGCTTTGTTCTGCGCTGGTTCCGGCATGTCGTTGCTTGATTTTTCTGCCCGAATCTGATATAATATGAGAGGGGGCTGCTGCGATGCTGACAGCAGATGTACTTTGCGCCGAACTGACCGACCGCTGCCTGGGCGGCAGGGCTTTTACCATGGTCAAGGAACTCGGCAGATACCGCACACAGGCTGTGCTGACAGAGTCTGGCTGGCAGGAGACTGTGCTCGACCGGAATGCGCATGTGCAGATCTCCTATGCAGCTGCCGAGGTGCGAAAAGTCGCTGAAAAATTCCCGGAGCTGACTGTGACCTATCCGCAGCAGATTCTCTCGCAGCAGCAGCCCGTCGGCAATGACAGTCTGCGCTTTCTGCTTCGACGCACAAATGCAGTGATTTCTGTGTCGGAAGCCTTTGCCCGACTCCGCGGCGGCTGGGATTTCAAAGATATGCTGCTGGATACATGGCAGACGCAGACAGATGCACTCATACTTGCCGTTTGCAAATATCTGTGTAAGTTTGAAATCAAAACAGCAAGGATGTTCAGCGAACCGAATGTTGCAACAACCGTTCAGCTGCGCGTGTGCAGCGAGGAAATCTCCACCGGTATCTGGGCTGTGCCGCTCTCCGCATGCGATCTTTATCCGCTGCAATGGGACAGCGAAATCTGCGGTATGGCTCTGCTGCTTGCCGATGCCCTGCGGCTTCGGCTTCAAGAGGAATGCGGCGATGCACTGCGCATTTTCGTCCGCCGCGATGAATCTGCGCAAATCTGCACGCTGATTCTGAATTATCTGCAACAGGAATGAAAAACTATGCCTGAATTTATTTCATACTCGCCAAAAGAAACCCATGCACTCGCCGTGCGGCTCGGCAAAGCCCTCCGTCCCGGCACCTGCATTGCGTTCTTCGGCGGACTGGGCGCGGGCAAGACAACTTTTACCCGCGGGATTGCGGAAGGACTGGGGCTGCCTGATCTTGTCAGCTCTCCGACGTTCGCGCTCGTCAACGAATATCACGCGGACGGCTGTATTTCTGTCTATCATTTTGATATGTACCGTGTCACATCCCCCGAAGCTCTCGAAACAACCGGCTTTTGGGATTACCCGCTGGAAGATGCGGTCTTTGTGATCGAATGGGCTGAGAATATTGCAGACTTTCTGCCGCAGCCGTATCTCCGTATTACCATGGAAGGAAACGGGGATGCGCCGCGCCGGATTATGCTGGAAGGAGATGAGCTGCTTGCTGATTTTGTCGGTTGATTCTTCGGGCAACACTGCCTCCGTCGCGGTCGTGCAGGACGGCACACTGCTCGGATACCGGATGCTCTATACTGCCCGCGCACACTCCCAGATTCTGCTGCCGATGGCAAAATCCTTGCTCTCGGAAACCGGACATACCGTGCAGGAGGTTGATCTTTTCGCCGCGGCAAACGGACCGGGTTCTTATACCGGTCTGCGCATCGGTGTCGCGCTCATGCAGGCTCTTGCCTTTGCGGGCGGAAAACAATGTGCCGGCATCTCGACGCTCGAAGGTCTGGCGTGGAATCTCTCTGCCCGCAGCGGCATCATATGTGCCTGTCTTCATGCGCGGCTCGATCTGTGCTACTGCGCGTTTTTTGAGAGCGACGGACTGACCGTCACGCGGCTGACCGATGACGCTGTGCTGCATGCAGAGGAAATCGCAGCGCAGGTCAACGCCTACGGCACGCAGATCATGTGCGCGGGAAACGGCTATGAGAAGATTGCTCCGCTGTGTGAGCATCTTGTCTGCGCACCGCTGCACCTGCAAAATCAGTCCGCATGCGGCATCGCGCTGGCTGCGATGCACTGCGAACCGGTGACGCCAGAGCAGCTTTCCGTCAGCTATTTGCAGGCAGTGAAAATCGGATGAATCATCGGCTGCATGCCGTTATTTTATTTCAAACAGGAGGACTACCATCATGAGCAGATTACTCATCATCGGCTGCGGCGGCGTCGCTTCCGTCGCAATCCAGAAATGCTGTCAGAACGATGCGGAATTCAAGGAAATCTGCATCGCCTCCCGCACCGTCAGCAAGTGCGATGCACTCAAAGCAAAGATTGAAGCGGAGGGAAAATCCAAAACGGTCATCACAACCGCTGCGGTCGATGCGGACAAAAAGGAGGAGGTTCTCGCGCTGATTCGTTCTTATCAGCCGGATGCCGTGCTGAATCTCGCACTGCCGTATCAGGATCTTGCAATCATGGAGGCTTGCCTCGACGGCGGGGTGCATTACATTGACACGGCGAACTATGAGCCGGAGGATACCGACGACCCTGCATGGCGCGCTGTCTATGAGAAACGCTGCAAGGAACTCGGCTTCACTGCCTATTTCGATTATTCATGGCAGTGGGCGTATCAGGATCGCTTTGAGAAAGCCGGTCTGACGGCTCTCTGCGGCTCCGGCTTTGATCCCGGCGTCACATCCGTCTTTACTGCTTACGCGCTGAAACACTATTTCGATGAGATTCATTATATTGACATTCTCGACTGCAACGGCGGCGATCACGGCTATCCGTTTGCCACAAACTTCAATCCGGAAATCAATCTGCGTGAGGTCTCTGCGAACGGCTCCTACTGGGAAAATGGTCACTGGGTCGAGACAGAGCCGATGGAGATCAAGCGCGTGTATGATTTTCCGCAGGTCGGGCAGAAAGACATGTATCTGCTGCACCACGAGGAAATCGAATCGCTTGCCCAAAATATCCCCGGCGTCAAGCGCATCCGCTTCTTTATGACGTTCGGGCAGAGCTATCTGACCCACATGAAATGCCTTGAAAATGTCGGGATGCTCTCTACAACGCCGGTTTCTTTCAACGGTACGGAAATCGTGCCGATTCAGTTCCTCAAAGCTCTGCTGCCCGATCCGGCATCACTCGGTCCGAGAACGGTCGGCAAGACCAACATCGGCTGTATCTTTACCGGTATCAAGGACGGCAAGGAAAAAACAATCTATATCTACAATGTCTGCGATCATCAAGAATGCTTCCGTGAGCTTGGTTCTCAGGCGATTTCCTATACCACAGGCGTTCCGGCGATGATCGGTGCGGCACTCGTCGCAAACGGCACATGGCGCAATGCCGGAGCGCGTACCATCGAGGAATTTGACCCCGATCCGTTTATGGACATGCTCAACAAATGGGGTCTGCCGTGGGTTGTCGATGAGAACCCGCAGACGGTGGAATGATGCGGCGGGACAATCTGCCGACTCCGTGTTATATCATTGATGAGGCAAAGCTCCGGAGCAATCTGGGGCTTTTGCATCACGTTGAGACGGAGAGCGGCTGTCGCATCCTGCTTGCGCAGAAAGCGTTTTCCTGCTTCGCGCTCTATCCGATGATTTCGGAATATCTCAGCGGCACGACGGCAAGCGGACTTTATGAAGCACTGCTCGGCAGAACTGAATTCGGCAAGGAGACGCATGTCTTTGCGCCTGCTTTTTCCGATGAGGAATTTATCCGGCTCTGCGGACTTTGCGATCACATCAGCTTTAACTCCTTCTCGCAGCTTGAACACCACAGACCCGTCTGGGAGCATGCCGGCGTCAGTGTCGGTATCCGCGTGAATCCGGAATGCTCGACGCAGGGCGATCATGCGATTTATGACCCCTGTGCGCCCGGCTCGCGGCTCGGTGTCACCGCAAAGAATTTCCGTCCTGAGCTGCTGCACGGCGTCGAAGGACTCCATTTTCACACACTCTGTGAGCAGAATGCCGATGCCCTCATTACGACATTTGCTGCTTTTGAGGAGAAGTTCGGTGCATATCTTCCGCAGATGAAATGGCTCAATCTCGGCGGCGGACACCATATCACCAGAGAGGATTACGATGTCGATGCACTCATCCGGCTCGTGCAGTGCATCCGCGAAAAATACGGCGTGACAGTTTACCTCGAACCGGGGGAGGCGATTGCGCTGAATGCCGGGTGGCTGGATACGACGGTGATGGACATTGTTGATAACGACATCAAAACCCTGATTCTCGATGCCTCGGCTGCCTGCCATATGCCCGATGTGCTGGAAATGCCCTACCGCCCGCCGCTCAAAGATGCAGGCGAATGGGGTGAAAAGCCGTATGCGTACCGACTGTCATCGCGCACCTGCCTTGCCGGTGACATCATCGGGGATTACAGTTTTGACCGCCCTGTGCAGACTGGTGACAGACTGACATTCTGCGATATGGCGATCTATTCTATGGTAAAAAATAATACCTTCAACGGGATGCCGCTGCCGGCAATCGCTGTGCAGCATGATAACGGCGACTGCGAGATCATCAGAGAGTTTTCCTATGAGGATTTTAAGGGGAGATTGTCATAACATGCAGATGCCACGCTGTGAAACCCTGTCCGCTGCGGCATGAAACGGAGGATGCACACTATGTGCCTGACAACACCAAAACAGGACGGCTTTTATATGCCTGCCGAATTTGAACCGCATCACGCAACGGTGATGATCTTTCCGGAACGTGCGGGTTCATGGGGCATTGACCCGACTGCGGCACAGAGGGCATTTTCTAAGATCGCGGCGCGGCTGTCGCATTGTGAGCAGGTCTATATGTTGGTAAATGCCCGGACAAAAACGACGGCACAGGCGATGCTGCCTCCTGCGGTCAGATTGGTTGAGATTCCGACCGATGATGCGTGGGCGCGGGATGTCATGCCGACCTTTGTGCGGAATCAAAACGGCGAAATTCGCGGGATTTCATGGAAATTCAACGCATGGGGCGGCGATTTTGACGGGTTGTATCCCGATTATCAGCAGGATGATGCCGCTGCCGATGCGTTCTGCAAGGCGGTTGGGATTCCCTGCTATGACGCGAGACCCTTTGTGCTGGAAGGCGGCGCGATTCACTGCGACGGGCAGGGGACTATGCTTGTTACGGAGGCTTGTCTGCTCTCAAAGGGACGAAATCCGTCCATGACAAAAGATGAGATTTCAAAAAAGCTCTGCGACTGGCTTGGTGCAGAAAAGGTCATCTGGATTCCGTACGGTATCTATAATGATGAAACCAATGAGCATATCGACAACATTGCAGCGTTTCTTGCGCCCGGCGAAGTCGTGCTGGCATGGTGCGATGATCCGCATGACCCGCAGTATGCGATGAGCCGTGCAGATTTTGATGTGCTGTCGCATGAGACGGATGCCAAAGGCAGACCGCTTCATATTACAAAGCTGCCCGTGCCGCATCAGCCTGTCAGCGTGACAGAAAGCGAATGTGCGGCGTATCTCTTTGCGGAAGGGGAGGATACCCGTGAACCGGGTGAACGCCTTGCAGCTTCCTACGTCAATTTCTACTTTGGCAATGACTGCGTGCTGGTGCCGCAGTTCGGCGGAAAGTTCGCTGCCGATGATGCCCGCGCCTGTGAGATTCTGCGCCAAAGCATTCCGCACCGTGAGATTGTTCCCGTTTCGGCGCGCTGTATCCTCCTCGGCGGCGGCAATATCCACTGCATCACACAGCAAATTCCCAAAAACGGATGACACAAAACGCCCTTCAGAATCACTCTGAGGGGCGTTTTTTCTGTGTGAATGCGTATCGCTTACAATCCGCTGACGGTGAAGGTAACGGTGATTGTTTTCCAATCGCCGATGACGGACGGATCAATAATCCGATCCTTTGTATTACTTGACCACGGATTATAAATATCTGCGCAGACCTCTCCGTCTTCTGTAAAGGTGCTGCTCTTTCCGGTGACTGCAATGCTCTGGTTATCAACTGTGACAGTATTGACAGTTATGACGGCATTCGGACAGACGGTTTCTCCGTTTTTGATTCTGACGCTTGCATAGCTGAGACCGGTGAGGGTCAAATCAAATTCGCTGTCACCTAATGCATATGCGCGAACTGAGGCGGTATCACAGGTGACGCTTACCTGATATGTACCGTTGCCGTTGATGTGTGCAACGCCTGCATTCCAGCAGAGGTTCAGCGTGCCGTCCAATTCTGTGCTGCCCCAGTATTGTCCCCAATAGTTGCCGTCGAAAAATCCAAGATATGCATCGCCGCTCTCCGCACCGACCGGAACCTCCATCTGGAACGGCTCATCTTCCGCTGTTGTTGCAGATGTTGTAAGAGCTTCTGTTGTTGCTGTTTCTGCCGAGGATGCAGTTGTCGTTGCTATCGTTGTGGTGGTTGTTGTAGTTGCTGTCTCTGCTGTTGTTGTTGTTGCGAGATCAATCTGACCGCAGGCATAGTCGTAGAATTGCCGCAATGTATATGTTTCGTCGCCAAAATATGTAGTAAAATATGTGCCGACATTCGTGCTGTCCCAATCGTTGGCAACCTCAATATCCACGCACTGGTAGTTCTGAATCAGTGCCACAAAATTCAGATCCGTCACATCTTCATAATACTTCTCGGTAAGATCAAGAATGGTTTTCGCGCTTTCTTCGCTGATTTGGTACACTTTGTCGGAGCTGATGACGCAGTCCTTTGCGTCCGAGGGGAGCTGATCCAGCGAATCCAGGTCAACGTATGAGACGGTGATCGCATTATAAAGCGTGGTGGCAGCTGAGCGGAGTTCCCTTGCCCGCATCGGCTCCTTTTCGTCCTCGTCGTCATCCTCATCGTCATCATCCTCATCGTCATCTCTGCGTGTGGTGTTGTGGGATGTTGCGGTTGAATTTGAAAACACCTTATACACAGCAAAAATAACGCCGCCGACAATGAGCGAAAGCCCCAGCACAATGCCGACAATCAGCAGAATCAGTTTCGCGGTGCTGTTTTTCTTCTGTGATTCTGTGCTTCCTGCTGCCGGAGCCTGCGGCGGAACTGCCGGCTGCGGTGCAGCAGTCGGCTGCACTGCCGGTGCAGGATTCGGATTCTGCGTATTCAGACAGTTGCATTTTTCTCCGTCTTCGAGTTTTCTTCCGCAATTTCTGCAAAACATTCTTTTTCCTCCTCATACTGTAAAACGTAAATTATAGAAAGATTCTGACCGGCATGATGCAACGCATGCAACCGGTCAGAATTGTTTCCTACTATGTGTCGTCGCCGTTTTCTCCGCCGTCATTCGGCGTATCGCCGCCGTTGTCCTCTGTGGATGAAGCGGGTGGCGTCGTTGTGACTGTTGCGGCTGTTGTCGCATCTCCGGCGGATGTGGTCGAACCCGCGGTTGTGATCGTTGTTGTCAGTGTGGACGATGTTGTCCAGCTGCCGGTATAGGATGTTGTCGATGCAGTTGTAATGATCGGATTGTTTGCGTAATAAACTGTGATTTCGTAGCCCTGCAAAACGTCGATCACGGTACCGGGTTCCGGTTCGACAGCGCAGACATTGCCGTTTGCATACTTGTAGTTGGTCGTCGGCTTATACACAACAGACTGCTTGGCTCCGCCCTCTGCCGTGTACGTCGATGCCTGTGTGGTTGCTGTTGTGGTGGTACTTGTCGTGCTGTTTCGTCTGCTGTACGAAGCTGTCGTTGTCGTCACTGCGCCCTGTACCCCCGGTACAAAGCCAAGCTCTTCCAGCTCCGCCAGATATGCTTCCAGCGTATGGCCGCTGAACGAGGGAAGCTCGATTTTGGAGCTGCCGCGGCTGACCTTCACCTTGATTGTGCTGCCGCTGACAAATTCCGCGCCCTCTTCCAGCTCCTGCCAGATGATCTGATCCTTATAATCCTCTTCGCTGAATACATATTCCGGTTCCAGTTCCAGCCAGCCTGCCATTTCATCCCGCTTGATCTGGAAATTCATACCGACCAGATTCGGCATGATGCTGTTGTACCGGACACCTTCGGTTGTTTCGGTCAACGCCGGCACGACATTATCGACAGAAGATGACCACTCCGTATTGCTTGAAAGTGTTTCGCCTCTGCCGCCAAGATGGAAAATCTGCGTCAGTGCGATGACTGCAATCGCCACAATCGCAAGAAACAAAAATGCAATCAGCAGCGGTCCGCGCACCCGTTCCAGCACAGTCGGTTCTGCTGTCTGCACAACCTTTGCGCGATGGCCGGAAGTTGCAGGCTTCTGCGGTATGAATTCGGCGGCGGCGGGCTGAAAGACTGTCGTCGCCCCCGATGCCTTGGAATGCTCCTGCGGCTGGCTGCTGCCTGCTGTCGCTGCCGACACTGCCGCTGCGGCATCGTCATTGTCCTCGAACAGCAAGGTCACCAGATCGGTGATTGTGCGGACACGGTCGTTTCCGTCCAGTGCCATGCCCTTCATAATCGCATCGGAAACCTTTTCCGGAATATGCGGGTTCACCTCTGTCGGTGCAATCAAATTGTCATAATCCTGCCGCGACATCGCATCAGTCGCCCGGCAGCCTGTCAGGATCCGGTACAGCACGGCACAGATGCCGTAGACATCCGTCCACGTTCCCTGCTGTCTGTCTGCAAAATACTGCTCCGGTGCGGCATAACCGTCAAACAGCTGGGCGTCCAGCTCCGTGTCATTTGTGCGCACTGCCGAGATGCAGAAATCACGCAGCTTCAATTCGCCCTTGTCTGTGACAAAAATTGTCTCCGGACTCAGCCCGCGGTGCAGGACGCCTGCATTGTGCAGCAGACTCAGCGATGTGAACAGCGGCGGAAAGATTCTCCGTACCGTGTTCCAGCTCAGCTCGCCGGCATTCTCTTTCAGATAATCCAGCAGTGATCTGCCTTCCAGATACTCGTATACTGCATAGGTGGTGTTGTTTTCCGATACCAGATCCAACGCCGGATTGAGATGGCTTAAATTCCGCAGACGCGCCAGTGCTTTGTTCAGCTCCGTGTATTCCGCCATCAGAGCTTTATACTGCGCAAGATGTGTGTAGCTGACATTGACCAGCGTGCTGTTTTCCACACGGCTGCAAAGCTGCTCCGGCAGGTATTCCCGCACCAGAACCTTGCAGTCCGTCGATGTGTCATACGCCAGATATGTCACGCCTTCGCCGTTCGATTTCTGTGCCTTGCCAATGAGATAGCGTTCGTGCAGAATAGTGCCCGGTTTCAGGTAATTTGCCATACAGGTTTCGTTTCGCTCATATCCGCAGTGCGGACAGGCTGCCTGTTCTTCGTCCAGCGGTTCCATGCAGCCGTAGCACAGGTTCAGTTCTCGCATTGGCTCCTCCTTCCGTCTGCGTTGTTTGTCGCGGTAGCCGCACCTCTTTGGGTTTCTGTACATGTACGCAGAGAATCTGATTTATCTTCTTATACAACATACATTTTATCAGGAATTGCGTCTTATGTCAATGATTTTGCGCGGGTAACACCGTTTTGCTTTCAAATTGTAGCAATTCTGTAATGTTTCCGGTCGCTTTCGACAGTTTTTACCCACCATTCTGCCGACGATTTGTCAGGCAGAAATTGCTCTTATGCGCCCGTATTCAGCAGCTGGGCAATATAGTTCGTCCGGAGATCCGAGATGCCCTGCAATGCACCGCCCTGATCCCATTGTGCTGTGATGATATACGAGACGAAGTCACCGGTTTCGCCGTCCTTGTAAAAATACCGGTAGCTGCGCTGCACGCTCTTGTCTGCATTGTATACGATGCTGAACGGTTCCAGTCCGAGCTGATCCTCTACCTGTTCGACTGTCAGTGCGCCGGTAATCAGGTTCGGGTCAAGATAGGACTTGCGTGCCGTGCCGAATACGTTCTTTTCCAGCAGTGTGTAATCGTAATACGTTACCGTTGTCAGCGTCTCGCCCTCGGTGTGGCAGATGATTGCCCATTCCGGCATCGTCACGCCCATCACCTTGCAGGTCTTCCGGCTTTCGGTCATCGACGTGTGATCTGCATATACCTGATTCAGTGCGGCGAAATCGGATTCGCTTTTTAACGTCACTTTCGGCTTCGCCGCGTTCTGTGCGGTCGTGATCTGTGAACCGATGCCCTCTGAAAGCGATGCTGCCTGCCGCGCTCCGTCATTGCTGCGCCGGACAAAGTATACGATCATCCAGATGACCAGAATTACGACAATGACCGCAATGACCGCTGCCAGCAGACGCTTGAAGCGCGTGCTTGCCTTGTGTGCCCTGCTCTCGCCCGAATCGGACTGTTTTTTGTTCCTGTTCAGTTTCATGATGTGCTTCTCCTTTTCTTCCACTTCAAACGGATTATTCGGTTCCTTGCCCGATGCAAGCTCTTCCTTGAAATAATCATCCATGGAATATTCCTGTGTTTTCGATGAATCTGCCATTTTGTACCCCGCCTTTCCTTACAGCTTTCATAATCCCTGACCGAGCATTCGCTGTGCTGCGGTCAGTATGCCCAGTTTTCCGCTGCTGTATGTCAGTCCGCCCTGCAAATACACTGCATACGGTTCGCGCATCGGTCCGTCTGCCGAAAGCTCAATGGACGCGCCGCCCGTGAACGTACCCGCTGCCATGATGACCTTGCTCTCATATCCCGGCATGTCCCATGCCTCCGGTGTGACAAATGAATCAACCGGTGAGCCTGCCTGTATGCCGCCGCAGAATGCTTCCATCGCAGCGGGGGAGCGCAGCTTCAATACCGTAATGATGTCTCCTGCCGGCTGTGTCGGCTCCGGCAGACATTCGTATCCGAGTAAGCGCAGAAGAGCTGCGGCAAATGCTCCCGTTTTCCGTGCATTTGCAACGACCTCCGGCGCGAAAAACAGTCCCAGATACATCTCGCGGCACATGTTCAGTGAACAGCCGACTTCTTTGCCCATCCCGATGCAGGTCAGACGGTATGCACACTGTTCGACCAATGCTGCACGACCGGCAATGTAGCCGCCTGTCTGCGCAATGCCGCCGCCCGGATTCTTAATCAGCGAGCCGATGATCAGATCGGCTCCGGCATCGGTCGGCTCGTCGTAATCGACGAATTCGCCGTAGCAGTTATCGACCATGATGACAGCATCGGGATTCACCGTTCGCACGGCTTTGACGATCTCTGCGATGTCCGCAACCGACAGGGCAGGACGCAGCGAATAGCCGCGTGAGCGTTGGAGATACACAACTTTTGCCTCTTTGACTGCTGCCGAAATTGCAGCAAGATCAGGTCTGCCCTCTGCTGTGAGGTCTGCCTGTCCGTAGGTGATGCCGTAATCCGAGAGAGAACCGTTGCCCTTCTCTCCGCGGATGCCGATGACCTCCTCTAAGGTGTCATACGGTGCGCCTGTGACACTCACCATTTTGTCGCCCGGACGCAGAACGCCGAACAGTGCTGTCGAGAGTGCGTGCGTGCCGGAGACAAACTGATGCCGCACGAGCGCATCCTCTGTGTGAAATACCCTTGCCCAGACGCGGTCGAGCTTATCGCGCCCGACGTCGTCATAGCCGTAGCCGTTGGCTCCCGCGAAACAGGCAGCAGATACATGCTCTGCCTGAAACGCGCTCAGTACCTTTGCGGTGCCGTGCTGTGCGATTCTGTCGATCTCTGCAAACTGTTCGGCTGCCGCACGCTCTGCTTCTGCTGCCGCTTGCAGCAGACGCGGGTCGAAATCGAAAACTGCATTCATTTCATCACTTCCGTTGCTTTGATTTGTGATACGCCATTGCATTTACAAAATGCCCTTTCCGCCGTCCGGATCGCCCTCATGGACACGCTCCCAGACGAATTCCGATTCCAGAAGCTGAAATCCGATTTCCTCATAAAAGCTCTTGCGGATGTCCAGTGCATAGAGAATGCCGTCCTTGCCGCGCGCGCGGAGATCGTTTGCGATCCAGTGCAGAAAATCCCGCGCATAGCCCTTGCCGCGCGCAGCACGCTTTGTCGCAACCTGCCCGATCAGCACATGATTCTCATAATCGTAAATCGCCGTTGCAGCGGTGACGTTGAAGTAGGTGTAGCAGTGGCGCAGACCCCGACGCACCATGTGCGAGGTGTCTGTCAGCCACATGTCATAGGTAATGATATTGGGAAAGCCCTCTGAAAGGATCGTGTAGACATCATCCAACTTCGGATCGCGGTTGACTTCTTCATCCTCAAACAATGGCGATACCGGCGCGGGCATCAGCCTGAACACATACCGCGGCAATGTCTGATACCCGTTCAGCCGCAGATTTTTCAGAAGAGAGCCGCTGCCCTCGACACGAAACGGCTGGTGCATCTGAACGAAGACGGACAGCTCCTCGGCTGCCGCTGTATCCTCTGAGAAATCCTCCTGTGTGCTGACAAGCAGCGTGCTGTTTTGCAGCATCAGCCATGCCGTTCTGCTGCCCGATGTCAGCGCGAAAAAGCGGCAGAAATCATAGTCTGTGCCGTATGCGGCAAGATTGCTCAGCATTTTTCGCCCGTAGTGACATGCCGCCAGCATTTGCAGATCCAGCCGCTTCGGTTCTGTGATCTGCGCAATCATAAGTCTGCCTCCCGAAGCGATCTGACCAGTGCATGGGCGAGCTGTTCACACGCTTCTGCGTCAGACAGGCGGATGACGGAAACCGGTGCGTGCAGATACCTGCACGGCACGTTGACTGCGAGGACACGCACACCGCTGCCTGCCTGCTGGATGGCTCCGGCATCGTTGCCGCCGGCAATTTTGTGCTTGGTCTGCCACGGTATCTGCTTCTCCTTGCAGAGTGAGACAGCATGGTCATACAGTGCTTTGTCATAGATCGTTCTGCCGTCTGCAAAGGAGATCACCGCACCGCTGCCCAGTTCGCAGACGCGGTCAGCTCCCTTGGAGTCGGGAAGGTCTGCGGCGGTTGTTGCCTCGAAAATGACAGCAATCTCCGGATTCACCGTCCGCGCAGCCACCGCTGCGCCGCGCAAGCCGACTTCTTCCTGTACCACAAACGAAAAATCGGTATCATACGGCAGATCGCTGCGGATCAGCGAGAGCAGCACCGCACACCCAAACCGGTCGTCAATCGCCTTTGCAGCATAGCTTCCGTCTCCGAACATGTACGGCTCGGTATCAAAATAAATCAGATCGCCTGCCTGCACCAGTGCTTCACTCTCGGCACGGCTCTCCGTGCCGATGTCACAGTACAGTGCGGACATCGCTGCGGGCTGTGTGCGTTCCGTTTTTGACAGATGATGCACCGGTTTTGCACCGATGACACCCGTGAAAAACGCACTGCCGACTTTGACCTGTCTGCCGATCACTGCCGATGCCTGCACACCGCCCACTGCATCAAACCCAAGCGTTCCGTCTGCATGAATCTGTGTGATCATCAGTGCGACTTCGTCCATGTGTGCGGAAAACAGCACACTGCGCGGTGCGGGAGCTGCACCTTTTTTATGCACCAGCACATTGCCGAGACGGTCAACGCGCACTGCCCCTTCCGGCAGATGCAGCTTATCCAGTTCACGGAGGATATACTCGCGTACTGCATGCTCCCTGCCGGATGTGCCGCAGAGCGTGCAGAGCGTATTCAGTTCCGTCAGGTTCATTTCTCTCTGCACTCCTTTGCGTATTCTGTCAGAAGATACGCGGTTTTTTCTACATCTGCCACCGAGATCACCTCGACCGGCGTGTGCATATATCGCAGCGGAATCGAGACCGTGCCGGCAGCACAGCCGCCCGGTGACAGAGCCAGCGAATCAGCGTCCGTGCCGGTCAGATCCGGCATAATTTCCAGCTGATACGGGATTTCCGCTCGTTTTGCCGTATCAATCAATGCCTGTGACAGCGCAGGGGACAGTACCGGTGAAATGCCGATTGCCGGACCGCCGCCCATTGCCATGCAGTCTTCTGTGTCATCCGTCGCTGCCGCAAATGTCACATCCACGGCAATCGCATAATCCGCCTTCTCATTGTAAGCTGCCAGCTTTGCGCCGCGTCCGCCGCGCTCTTCCTGTCCGCTGCATACAAATGTCACATTGCAGGGGAGCGATGGTTCCTTAGCAAGCAGCTCCGCTGTCAGCAGCAGTGCCGCGACGCCGCAGCGGTCATCCAGTGCCGATCCGGTCATCCGGTCGCCCTGCATCTGTCTGCATGTCGTCGCATAATAAACCGCATCTCCGCACGAAATCCTGTCTTTCAGAGCGTCTGCCGAGGCGTATCCGAGATCCACACAGAGCATCTCCTGCTCCGGTACCGCCTGCTCGCCTTGCAGCAGATGCGGCGGCAGAATGGAAATCACACCGTGCAGCGTCTCACTGCCGTCTGCAATGACCGGCTGTCCCAACAAAAGCCGTCTGTCGATTCCACCGACGGCTCCGATGCGCAAAAATCCGTCCTCCGTGATGTCCGTCACCAGAAAGCCGACCTGATCCAGATGCGCACAAAGCAGCAGTGTCGGCTTCTCCGGATCTGTTCCGAGATGTGCAGTGACGGATCCGTCCCGGTACTCTGCGTCCGGTATAAAGCTCCGCAGCCGTTCTGCAACCGCTTCTCCCACTGCCTGTTCTCTGCCCGATATTCCGCGCAGATCGGCTGTTTCTGCAATCAGTTTTGCCGTCGGATTTTCAAATGCTGCCTGCAATGCCGCACCCTCCCTTTATGTCGATTCAAACAGAGTTATTATACCATTCCATGCGCGAAATTGCAAGATGCAGACTGCCTTTTGTGGCAATCCGACAAATCGCCCCTCTTTTTTGTTCGCAATCTGACCGAATTGACGGCGTCTCACTGAGAAATGTGCTTTCTTTCGTCCGCTGTGACAGACTGCCGCGCCTTTTTCTGAGAAAAGAAAAATCCGAAAGCATTTTCATACTTTCGGACTTTCCTTATATCAGGCGTTCGGTCTGTTTCATTTTACAATCGCATGGGATTTCAGCCATTCTGCCCATGTCAGATAATATTTTGCAAGCGGGTGGGTGCCGTCATGCGTATACTCCGCGCCGAGTGCGCCGGTTTCATCGTCAAACAGCGGGTTGACATCCAGATAATACACCGATACATTGTCTGCAAACTGTGACAAAGCGGCGTTGAGACTGTTAATCTGTTCGTTGTTGATCACATCGTCCTGTTCTGCGCGCGTCTGCGCGACATGCAGGTTCGCTTCGATGCAGATAATTGCATTCGGCTGCGCGGTATGAATCTGATCAATCAGCTCCTGAAAATGCGTCAGTGTCTTTTCCCGTTCATTGCCAAGCTCGTTGATGCCGAGCATGATATAGACTTTGCCGTAGGTTCTGCTCGACAAGAGCTGTGCAAAGCTGAGATCCTTTTTCTCTCCGACTTCGTTTTCTGCTTCTGCCACTTTGTAGGTCGCAAGACCGACTGTCGCAAAATAATCTGCACCCTCAATCGGCGCGTAATTTGCCATGCCGACTGTGCGGGAATCCCCGATAAACAGCACGTCGCTGAAATATCCTTCGGGTGCATCGGTCACGGTGCCGCTCTTTTGTGTCTCCGTCGGCTGTGTTTGCGGCGGCGTTTCTGTTGAGACAGTTGTCTGCTGTGCATCTGTTGCCGCACTGTCTGTCGGCACTGTGGTGCTTTCCGACGGGCTTTGGGAATCTTTTGCGGATGCCTCCGTCTGCGCCGTTGTTGTCACCGTAATGCCGGTGCCGGTCGGCACTGTGACCTCCGGTGCCGCCGCAGAGCTTTCCGCAGGATGATCCCGCTCGATTTCTGCTGCGGGCGTTTTCCAGATGAACAGCCTGCCTGTCAGCAAAAATAAACCGCAGAATACAACAGCCAGCACAGACGAATAAAACTGCCGTTGTTTGTTGGTCATGGGAATGCTTGTCACCCTTTCAGAACCGGAAATATAAGAACGGGTCGTTTAACCCCTTGTAAATGCAGAATGCCGATGCGCCGAATATCAGAATCATCAGGACAGTACATGCCGCGGGTGCATACTGCCATTTTGACTTTTGCAGACGGCGGTACAGATTCTGCGGAGCTGCCGTACAGAACAGCAGTCCGATCAGCAGAAATTTACCGTATGTTCCAAAGTAGTTGATATAATCAGTCGGCATCAGTGCCGGACTGCCGAAGCCGAACAGCTTGGACAGATAGATGCCGATTTCTTTCAGGTCGCTCACTGCAAACAGCAGCCATGACATCGGAATCCAGAAGAGCATGTACAGATGTCCGAGAAATCTGTGTTTGTTGAGAAATGCGCCGAGGCCTGCTTTTTCCACCGCAATCAGGCAGAAGAGCAGCATGCCCCAAAAAATAAAATTCCAATCGGCTCCGTGCCAGAAGCCTGTCAGTGTCCAGACAGCCAGCATGTTCAGATATGTGCGCTTTTTGCCCTTGCGGTTTCCGCCGAGCGGGATGTATACATATTCGCGGAACCATCTGCCGAGCGTCATGTGCCAGCGACGCCAGAATTCTGTCATCGTACAGGAAAGATACGGATGGTTGAAATTCTGCGGGAAATGAAACCCGAACATCAGTCCCATGCCGATTGCCATCTGCGAATATCCGGAAAAGTCAAAATAGAGCTGCATACTGTATGCGGCAATACCCATCCATGCAGCTCTTGTGGAGATGGATTCATAACCGATTGCGTCCAGATCACTCCACAGTCCGCCGAGCATATTTGCCAGCAGAACCTTGCGTCCAAGACCGATGATAAACAGCTGCAAGCCTTCCAGAAACTCCTGTCTGCGCACGGTGCGGCTGTGCAGCTCCTTCTGAATATCACTGAACCGGACAATCGGTCCGGCAATCAGCTGCGGGAACAGCAGAATGTATGTGCCGACATTGATCAGACTGGTTTCTGCCTGTACAGTCCCGCGGTAAACGTCAATCAGATAAGAGGCGATCTGGAATGTGAAAAAGCTGATGCCGAGCGGAAGAACCAGATTTGTCAGCGGCAGATGCACAAACGGCAGGACATTCAGATTCCGCAGGAAAAAGTCTGTATATTTGAATACAAATAAACAGCCGAAATCCCAGCTAAGTCCGAGAATCAGCCACATTTTTCGCAGCTTGTCTTTTCTGCCGATGAACAGTCCGCACAGCCAGTTGATGACAACCGAAATCAGAATCAGCCAGAGATAGGCAGGCGTTTCCATCGCGCCGTATGCGTAAAATACAATGCTGAAAAACAACAGAACCAGATTTTTGCTCTGTTTGCGCGAGAGGGCATAGACGATGATACAAAACGGCAGAAACCAGAACAGGAATTCAAAACTGCTGAATACCATCGCTTGCACCTCGCTTTCTTCTGTTTTTCTTATCCCTTGATCCCTGTCATTCTTTCTGAATTATACGTTTATACGCTGAAATCCCGGTCAAGATGAATATAAAACTGATAATCCGGAAACTGTGCCGAGAGCAGTTTGTGAATCTCTGAGACCGTCTCCTTCGGATGGTCTGCTTTGAAATCGAAAATCAGATCAAATGACGCTATGTGCCGGTCTGTTTCTGCATAAAAACCGTGCATTTGGAGAATTTCCGGATGCGCCGCAATGATCTCCCGCACAGCTTCTTTCATCTGTTTTGCAGTCTCATCAGAGGTGTTTGCGGCATAGACGCCGATTGTCAGCACAACACCGAATTCATGATAGATCTGCGGTACAATGCGCCGTGTCAGTGCGTCCAGCTCCTGCACGGTCAGATTTTCGCCCAGCTCCACCTGCACAGAACCGAATGCTTCCTCCGGTCCGTAGCTGTGCAGAATCAGATCGTATGCGCCCAGGATCTCCGGATATTCGTTCAGACGCGCTTTGATGCTGTCCGTCAGCTCCGGTTCTGCCCGCACGCCGATAATATGATCGGCAGTATCGCGCAGAATCTCAATGCCCGCTTTCAGAATAAACAGCGAGATCACAGCACCGAGGATGCCTTCCAGCCGCCATCCGAAGATCAGATTCAGGATCGCCCCGGCAAGTGTCGCAAGAGAAATAATCGCATCCATCAGCGCATCCGCTCCGGATGCCGTCAGCGATCCCGAATGCAGATCGGTTCCTTTTTTCTTGAAATATGTGCCGAGCAGCAGCTTGACGCCGATGCCCGCGATCAGAACAGTCAAAGTGACAGCCGTGTAATGTACATCGGCAGGGGAGAGGATCTTCTCCACAGACTCCCGCAGGGATGTGATACCTGCCAGCAGCACGATGACCGCTACTACCGATGCAGTAATATATTCGATTCTGCCGTATCCGTAAGGATGCTTGCGGTCTGCTGCCTTGCCTGCCAGCTTTGTGCCGATAATTGTGATGACCGATGACAGCGCATCGCTGAGATTGTTGACTGCATCCAATGTGACCGAAATCGAATTTGCCAGCAGTCCCACAGCGGCTTTGAATCCCGCAAGAAACAGATTCGCTATAATGCCGCGCCCGCTGACCTTGACGATCTCTTTTGTACGATCCTGCTCCATGCCCGCACCTTCTTTTGGCGTAATTGGCGTAAAAAAAGCTTTTGAACCATTCGTCATTATATCACAGCACCCCCTAAAATGTCAAGAAATTACGGTATTTCCGGAATGTTTGACAAAATTCAGCTCCGCATATCGCATATTTTGAACCGGAAAGCGTGATTTATACTATATCTTGTGCGAAACATATTGACAATTCGCCTCAACTGTGCTATATTCTATATTATGCCGCAATCGTGCAGGAAGTGAGGTGTTTTTTGTGAAAACGAATCTTCAAAAACAGGACAGACTGCAAACTTTTTTCTCTGTTGTTCAGCTTGTTGTCTTCGTTTTGCTGTTTATTGCGCTCACCCGTATCCTTTGGCTCCTGACCGGAAAATGGCTCCTGCGAATCTTCGGGCTGATCGCTGTTTATATCATTGTCAGCCTCTTTACGTTCTTCGTAATGCGTCCGCTCTGCCTTTATCTCGAAGTCTTTGTGCGAAAACACAAAAAGCGGTAGTATTTTGCAAATCGGAATTTGCGCGGAGCCCGCGCTGGCGTTTTCGCGCTTTCAAATAACTGTATGCAACGACGCATATTCCGCGAAGTGCATTTCGATAGAAAAACGAGTATCAATCTGTTCTCATATAAACCATCGTAGTTTCGCAATTTTTATATGAGAACAATGAAAAAACGGATTTTTTCTCCAAGGCAGCTTCGCGGAATGTGCGCTGCTTTTACCATAAAATGAAGGCGCGAAAATGGAGGGCGGCACTGCCGCCAAATTCTGATTTACAGGAAAAAGAACACACCGTTTCTGCTGAGAGAAACGGTGTGTTCTTTATATAGGTTGAAGCATGAGAATGTCTGATGGAATCGGTGCGGATTATCTGCCAAAGCCACCGCCGCCGGAATAATTATTGGCGATCTGTGTGCCGCCGGATGCTGTGCCGCCGGTATATCCGCGCATGTTATTGCTTGCCGAACCGCTGATCACCGTCGTCTGACCGGAAATCGTCGGGTTGGAGTAGACAACATCACTGGAACTTCCGCCCGGAGAATACACGGTCACGCCTGCACCTGCATTGACAAGTGTCATTGCGCCGAGAACAGTTCCGGAGGAGTTGACAACGGCGATTGTGCCGCCCGCGCTGACATTGCAGCTTGAAGATGCACAGGTCTGAGAGCCGTTGATGCCCTCGCTCATCATATCCGTGGAGCCTGCTGCAATCACGACGCCGCCGCTGTATGTGACGCCGCAGCCGGAGCCGTCGCCGCGGTCAAGCGGTGCATTGCCGCCGCCGGTCTGGGAGACAAAGGTATATCCGCCGGCAATATTGAGAATACCGTTGGAATCCACACCGTCGCCGGAAGCCGCGACATAGATTGCGCCGCCCTCGATGTTGATGAGAATACTGGTCACGGAATAGTTCTCGCTGCCGGCACTGGCGTTATATCCGTCATCCTTAGAGGTGACGCAGGTCGTGCCGGAGTAGTTGTTGATGACATAGCCTTCGATGCCTTCGTAGCTCTTGGTGATTTCCAGCGCGAAATCACTCAGTGCGCCGCCGCGGGTACCGAGGCTGACCGTTGCGTCGCTGTGAACACCGTCATCGCCGGATGCAATCTTGATATTGCCGCCTGCGACCGTCAGAAGACTGCTCGAATGCAGACCGTCATCGGAGGAGTCAATCGTGACTGTGCCGCCGTTGATCGTGATTCTGCCGCGCTCGCCGGTTCCGGTTGCGTTGCGGGCGGTGTAGCTGTCAAAATCGGCTGCGTTCTCTGCATTGGACTTAATGCCCTTCGCGCTCATTTCGTTAGTGGTTTCGGTCGAACCGCCCTGACTGCCGGGGTTGAAGCCACCCTGACCAAAGCCGCCCTGACCGCCGGGTCCGCCCATTCCGCCGGACTCGTTGCTGAATGCGGTGCTGTTAGAGCCTTCAAATGTGTAAATATCAACCGTACCGCCGTTGATCTCGACAAAGTACGGTGCCTGAATGCCGTCGGAATACGAATTGATGTTGATGGTGCCGCCGTTGATTCGGATGTATCCTTTGTCTTCCGTATCGTTGCTGGATTTCAGTCCGTCGCCGGCTTCTGTATTAACAGTAACGCTCAGGCTGTCGTAGTCTGTTTCATCCGGATCTCCGATGCGGATCGAATCCTTGCCGCGGATACCGTCATCTACGGCGTTGACTGTAATCAGACCGTTCCAGATTTTGAGATCGTCCTTGCAGACGATGCCGTCCTGATATTTGCCGTTGACAATCAGTGTACCCTTGCCCTTGATCTTCATGTCATCGCAGGAGTAAATCGCCCCCTGACTTTCATCTGCGTTGTAGTATTCTGCCGTGCCGTCCGAAATTGTGTTGACGGTATCCTTTTTGACGGTCAGAACAAACTCATCGTCAACAGATGCAACATAAATCGGGGAATCGCTGCTGTTGCTCAGCGTCAGTCCGCGGAGATTGACCGTGACCTGTCCGTTGACATATGTCACATCGTCCACGTCAACTTTCAGCTGACCGTTTGCGCATTCGCCGTCTACGTTGATGTCACCGTAATCCGTCACGCCGTCCGAGGTCGGCTTCGTAATCGTCACATAGGTGCCGTTCGATACGGAGACATTCTCTGCATCTGCTGCACTGACAATCTCGTCATTTGCGTTTTTCAGCGTCACAGAGCCGGATGCGTAGGTGATCTGCGTGACATAGGTATCCGATGCAGAACTGCTTGTCGGGTTCAGCAATGTGCGCTTCATCAGCGTCAGATCGACGGCATTCAGTCTCCCGTTGCTGTCGTAATCACCCGCAGAGGGGTTTGCCAGCGTGCTGCTCTGTCCGCTCAGATACTGGCTGAATGCGACCGCATCTGCCAGATTAAAGCTGCTGTCGCTGTTAACGTCTCCGCTCGCTGCTGCCAAGGCGTTCCCGGAGAATGCGATTGCCATTGCACCGGTGATCACCGCTGCCGCGCAGAGACGTGCCGTGCGTCTTTTTTTCATCATACCGATCCTTTCCTCTCTCATGTCATGATGTCCTGAAATATAATATGTTTACCGGTGTGTGCAGGAGATACAAACACCTGATTTTGCCGCTATCATATCATTCGTAGGTTAAATTAGTCTGAAAAATAGAAAGTATCTGCAAAATCAGTCTACTTTTTTTGCAATCGGACAGCAACATGCTTAATAATCCGCAGCAGCATTGACATTCGGCAAGTTTTGTGATATGATAAAGTTGCAAATTTATGCGGAATGAACCGTGATCTGTTCCTGTTTCTTCCGCTTTGAGAGGTACCGGAACCGCTTATGAGGATCATCATTGTCAGGCACGGAGATCCCGATTATGTCAACGATACGCTGACACCGCAGGGACACCGTGAGGCGCAGCTCGCCGCAAACCGGCTCGCACGTCTCCATGATGCTTCGTTTTATGTTTCTCCGCTCGGCCGCGCACAGGATACGGCGCGCTATACGCTCGATGCGGCAGGCTGTGAGGCAGTGACGCTGCCGTGGCTGCGCGAATTTCATGCGCCGATTCTACACCCCGATACCGGCGATGTGCGCATTCCGTGGGACTGGCTGCCCGCTTACTGGACTGCCGAACCGCGGTATTATGACAGGCAGCACTGGGCGGATACAAAGCCCATGCTTGACGGTCATGTCATGGAGGAGGCGCAGCGCGTTTTTGACGGGCTGGATGCTCTGCTCGAACAGCACGGCTACCGGCGTGAGGGGAACTGCTACCGGGCGGTTCAGCCGAACAGACAGCAGATTGTTCTGTTTTGTCATTTCGGTGTGCAGTGTGTCATGCTCTCGCATCTGCTCGGTATTTCTCCGATGGTACTCTGGCACGGCTTCTGTGCCGCACCGACCGCAATGACCGTTCTGACAACTGAGGAACGCAGAGAAGGCATCGCTTTGTTTCGTCTCAATACATTCGGGGATACCGGACATCTCTATGCGGCGGATACACCGCCGTCCTTTTCTGCCCGCTTCTGCGAAACCTTTGACTGCGCAGAGGAACGGCACGACTGATCTGTATTTCTTTTTGGGAGGATTTTTTTCTTGAATATCATCATTGTGGGCTGCGGCAAAGTCGGCAGAGTTCTGACACAGCAGCTCGTGGAAACAGGAAATAATATCACCGTGATTGATACGGTCAGCGAAAAGGTCGCTGCGCTCTCCGAACGCTTCGATGTCATGGGTGTCGTCGGAAACGGCGCGACCCATGCTATCTTGCAGCAGGCAGGCATCGACGACGCCGATCTCCTGATCGCCGTCACAGGCTCCGATGAACGGAATATGCTCTGCTGCATCATTGCAAAAAAAGCAGGCAGATGCCAGACCATCGCCCGCGTCCGCAGTCCGCAGTACAGCATTGAGGCTCCCTATCTCCAAAGTGAGCTGGGGCTTGCAATGGTGATCAATCCTGAGCGCGCTGCGGCGCAGGAGATTGAGCGCGTACTGCGGTTTCCCTCTGCCATCAAAATTGATACGTTCGGGCAGGGCCGCATCGAAATGCTCAAATTCCGTCTGCCGGAGGACTCTTCCCTCTGCGGCATGGCAGTCCGCGAAATCTCCTCCAAGCTGCACTGTGATATTCTCGTCTGTACGGTCGAGCGCGGCGAGGATGCGTTCATCGCAAACGGCGATTTCGTCTTTCAGGGCAAGGACGTGATCTCCATTATCGCAGAGCCGAAAAACGCCTTTACTTTCTTCCGAAAGATCAACTATAAAGCATCTCCCGTTCACGATGTGCTGATTATCGGCGGCGGCGATATTACACAGTATCTCTGTGAGCTGCTCGAAAAGGACGGCATCGCTGTCACGGTCATCGAAAAGGATCCGGCGCGTGCCGAATATCTCTCCGGCGAGCTGCGGGACACAACGGTCATCCTCGAAGATGCCATCAGTCAGGATGTGCTGATGCAGGAGCATATTGATAAAGCGGAGGCGTTCGTTGCGCTGACCAATTTCGATGAGGAGAATATTCTGCTTTCTCTTTTTGCGAAATCCGTCAGCCATGCCAAGATTGTCACGAAAATCAACCGCATAGACTTCGACGGTGTCATCAATCAGCTCGATCTTGATACCATCATCTATCCCAAAAGCGTGACCTCCGAAAATATCATCCGCTATGTGCGCGCGATGAAAAAAACCATCGGTACCAATCTTGAAACGCTGTATACCGTCATCAAGGGCAAGGCGGAAGCGGCTGAGTTTATTGTCAAGCAGGAATCGGAGCTGACCGCTGCGCCGCTGATGGATCTCAATCTCAAAGAGGGCGTTCTCGTTGCGGCGATTATCCGCGGCGGCAAGGTTCTGCTCCCGCGCGGCAGCCACCGCATTCAGGTCGGGGACTCCGTCATCGTGGTTTCCGATCATCTCGGTCTTCACGATATGACCGAAATCCTGCGCTGATTCCTGCGTAATATACGCGACATACACGATTCTCTGAGGGGTACTTTTTCGTATGAATATCCGAATGACTGTCTATATCCTCGGACTGCTGCTGATGTTTGAGAGCGTTTTTATGGCGGTGCCGATTGCAGCGGCTGCGGTGTACCGTGAGCATCAAATCTGGCTCTTTGCCGCGGTCGCGCTCTTTTGTCTGGTCGCCGGCTGGCTCATGACCCTCGCGAAGCCGCAGAAAAAAACGCTGCTTGCACGCGACGGCTTTGTGATCGTTGCGCTCAGCTGGATTGTTATGAGCTTCTTCGGTGCGCTGCCTTTTTATATCTCCGGCTGTATTCCCCACTTTGTGGATGCACTCTTTGAATCCGTTTCCGGCTTTACGACAACCGGCGCAAGCATTCTGCATGAAGTGGAATCGCTGCCGAAATGTATGAACATGTGGCGGTGCTTTACGCACTGGGTCGGCGGCATGGGCGTTCTCGTCTTTATTATGGCGATTATGCCGATCTCCGGCGGGCAGAATATGTATCTGATGAAAGCCGAAAGTCCCGGTCCTTCTGTCAGCAAGCTTGTGCCGCGTGTCCGCACGACAGCGATCTGGCTTTACGGCATTTACCTCTCTCTGACGTTCCTTGAATTTGTTTTTCTGCTGTTTGGCAGGATGTCAGTCTATGATGCACTGAACATCTCCTTTGCCACTGCCGGCACGGGCGGCTTTGCCATCCGGAATGCCAGCATCGGCTGCTATAATCCCTATACGCAGATTGTAGTTTCGGTGTTTATGGGCTTATTTGCACTCAATTTCGCTACCTATTTTCTCATGCTGCGCGGGAAATTCAAAGAGGCTGTCAATACTGAAATGAAAGTATTTCTCTCTCTTGTTCTCTTTGCCACTGTTACGATTACGCTCAATGTGCGGCATCTGTTCCACTCGGCAGGGGAGGCTCTGCGGCATGCTGCATTTACTGTCAGCTCACTGATCTCTTCAACAGGCTTTGCAACCGTCGATTTTAACCAGTGGCCTGTCTACTCCCGCACGCTGCTTGTCATCCTGATGTTTATCGGTGCCTGCGCGGGCAGTACCGGCGGCGGCATGAAGGTCTCCCGTATCATCATTCTCGCACAGAATATGCACAATGAGCTGCGCGTCATGACCCATCCGCGTCAGGTCAAAATCATCAAGGTTGACGGGCATGCCGTGGAAAATGAGACGCTGCGCACGGTGCATGCCTACATCGCGTGCTATATTCTCATTTTTGTTGCTTCAATGCTTCTCCTCTCTTTCAACGGACTGGATGAGACAACCAATTTTACTGCGGTCGTTGCGACAATCAATAATATCGGTCCGGGTCTCAATCTCGTGGGACCGACCTCAAATTACGATGTCTTTTCCGATCTGTCCAAGTGGACGCTGATCTTTGATATGCTTGCCGGACGCTTGGAGCTGTTCCCGATTGTGCTGCTGATGTCGCCCGCCACATGGAAAAAATAAAAGGGGGAACTCCTATGAATCCGAAAACCGGTCTGGTCCTTGAAGGCGGTGCCATGCGCGGACTCTTTTCTACCGGCGTGATTGATGTGCTGATGGAGCAGAATATTCGTCTTGATGCGGTCGTCGGCGTTTCTGCCGGCGCGACTTTCGGCTGCAATTACGTCACGCACCAGATCCGCCGCCCGCTGCGCTACTGCATCCGCTATGCCGCGGATCCGCGTTTTTGCAGTGTAGAATCCCTCATCCGAACCGGAGATATGTACGGAGCGGAATTTTGTTATCATACCATCCCGGAGCAGCTCGACGTGATCGACAATGAGACCTTTCTGCGGTCGGGGATTCCTTTCTATGTCGTCGCCACCGATGTGCAGTCCGGACAGGCGGTCTATCACCTCTGCCGTACACTGCAAAATGATGATCTTGAATGGATCCGTGCCTCGGCTTCCATGCCGCTCGCCTCGAATATCGTGCATGTCGGCGGCTACGCGCTGCTCGACGGCGGCATTGCGGATTCCATTCCGCTGCGGTACTTTATGTTCAAGGGTTATACCCGCAATGTCGTTGTGCTGACGCAGCCGGACGGCTACCGGAAGAAGCCCAATTCCATGATGCCGCTGATTCGGCAGGTCTATCGGAAGTATCCTGCGTTTATCCGCGCGATGGAGCAGCGGCACTGTATGTATAACCGGCAGCTTGATACCGTTGCAAAGGCGGAGGCAGACGGTTCTGCATTTGTCATTCGTCCGCCGCGGATGCTCCCGGTCAAGCATGCGACGCATGATGTTTCTCTGATGCGTGAGGTCTATGCCATCGGCAGACAGACTGCCACGGAGCAGCTGCCCGCACTGCGTGCCTTCCTCGGAACAGAATAAAGAACAGTATGCCCCGAATGCGATTCCTGCGGAACGCTTCGGGGCATTTTCATTATACGAAAAGCCGCCTCCGATCTGACGATCAGAGGCGGCTTGCCTTATTCTGTTACAGTCTGCATCGGATCAGCCTTCATCAAACTCGCTGACAAGGGACGACACCGTCTGTTTTGCGTCGCCGTAGATCATGACCGTGTTGTCATTTGTAAAGAGCGGGTTCTCAACGCCGGAGAAACCGGTACCCTTACCGCGCTTCAACACGAATACGGTGCGTGCCTCGAATGCGTTGATAATCGGCATACCGTACAGCGGAGAACTCTCATCCTCGATTGCAGCAGGGTTGACAACGTCGTTCGCACCAATGACAATCGCGACATCGGTATTACCCATCTGCGGATTCATTTCATCAGCGGTTTTCAGCTGCTCATACGGCACATTTGCTTCTGCAAGCAGAACATTCATGTGACCGGGCATACGACCTGCAACCGGATGGATTGCAAAGTTGACCTCTGCACCGTTTGCTTCCAGCTTATCTGCAAGCTCTTTGACAGCATGCTGTGCCTGCGCAACAGCCATACCGTAACCCGGAATGAACACGACCGAGCTTGCCGCTTCGAGGATCAGATATGCGTCCTCGACGGACATTGCCTTCGGTTCCTTTGCCTCGCCGGATGCGCCCTTCTTTGCAGAGGATCCGCCGAAGCTGCCGAACAGCAGTGCATACAGTGTGCGGTTCATCGCCTTGCACATGATCAGCGTCAGGATCAGACCGGAGGTGCCGACGAGGCAGCCTGCGACGACCAGAACCGAGTTTGTGATCGCAAGACCTGCAAATGCCGCTGCAAGTCCCGAAAAAGCATTCAGCAGGGAGATGATAACAGGCATGTCGCCGCCGCCGATTGCACGAACCATCGTATAGCCGAGAACCAGATAAGCGATGGTCACGATCAGGATGCCGACAAAGCCGAGCATCGTATTGGAACCGCTGAACGCATAGAGGACTGCGCCGGCAAGACCGACGACAGCAAGACATGCATTCAGCACGTTCTTTGCAGGGATGGTGATGTTCTTCTTGAACGCCTTGCCGGAGAGCTTGCCCCATGCAACGACAGAGCCGGTGAATGCAATCGCACCGATTGCAATGGTCAGACCGAGGGTGATTCCCTCAAACGGTTCTGCATCTGTGCCGACCGTTCGGCTGTTTGCATACTGTGTCAGCGCGACCAGCAGAGAGGAGAGTCCGCCGAAGCCGTTGAACAGCGCAACGAGCTGCGGCATACCGGTCATTTCGACCTTTTTCGCCCAGACAGCACCGATGACCGCACCGACAGCAACGCCGGCAATCACCAGAACGTAACCCATGATGCCGGAACCGGTGACGTCTTTTTCTGCAAGAACCGTCACAACTGCGATCAGCATACCGACAGAAGATAACAGATTGCCCTTTCTCGCAGTATCAGCCTTGCCCAGCAGCTTAATGCCGCGGATGAACAGCACAGCAGATACCATGTAAAGGATCATGATAATAGCGTCTCTCACTTCTTGTTATCCTCCTTCTTTTTGAACATGCCGAGCATGCGGTCTGTGACAAGATAGCCGCCGACCACGTTGATTGTTGCAAGCACGATTGCAACAACGCCGAAAATCGCACCGACGATGCTGCTCGGTGCTGTCACGGCAACAGCCGTTGCGGAGATTGCACCGACAATCGTAATACCGGAGATCGCGTTCGTACCGGACATCAGCGGCGTATGCAGCTGAGACGGCACCTTGGAGATCAGCTCGACACCCAGAAAACCTGCGATGACGAACACAAAAATCAAAAGCATGATTTCGCCAATTTCCATGATTAAGCCTCCTTAAAACGTTCGTGGATGATCTTGCCGCCCTGTGTCAGCAGACATCCGCGCATGATTTCATCTTCCATATTCACGACAAACTCGCCCTGCTCCTTGTTATAGAAGTGGGTCAGGAAAGCGGTGAAGTTGCCCGACAGCATCTTTGAAGCATCGTACGGAACCTGACGTTCCAGCAGATCGCCGGACATGATGATGACGCCGTTCTCCGTGACGACCTCTTCAAACAGCTTGGAACCTTCGACGTTTCCGCCGGTGGATACTGCCATATCGACGATGATCGAGCCCGGCTGCATCCGGTCAATGACATCCTTGCCGATCAGGCGCGGTGCCTTTCTGCCGAAGACCTTTGCTGTTGTGATGACGATATTGGAACGCTCACAGACCTTTGCCTGCGCTTCCTGCTGTTTTTTGATCTGCTCCGGTGTCAGCTCCTTTGCGTAGCCCTGTGCAGTCTGACCCATTTCACCGAGGTCGATCTTCACAAAGCTCGCGCCCAGGGACTTTACCTGTTCCTCAACGACCGGACGGGTATCAAACGCGTCAACGCGCGCGCCAAGACGCTTTGCGGTTGCAATCGCCTGCAAGCCGGCAACGCCGACACCGATGATAAACACTCTTGCCGGATTGATCGTGCCGGACGGCGTGACCATCATCGGCAGGATCTTCGGTAGTCTGGCGGCTGCATTGACCACTGCCACATAGCCGGCGAGCGAGGTCTGGGAGGACTGAACGTCCATCTTCTGCGCCAGTGTGGTACGCGGAATCATTTCCAGCGACACAGCCTGAATCTGCTTTTCCGCAAACTCATGCAGAAGCTCTTTCTCATTGAACGGATCCAGATAGCTCAGGTGCAGGGTGTCCGGTTTCAGTCCGGCTGCGCTTTCCGGCTTCATGATGCGCAGCACGATTTCAGAATCATAGCCGTCCTTTTCATCGGAGATGATCTGTGCGCCGGCGGTCTCATAATCTGCATCGGAAAAGCCGCTCTTGACGCCAGCTCCGCTCACAACCTTGAATGAAAAGCCCATGCCGATGAGCTTCTTGATGTCAGCCGGAATCAGCGCGACACGCGTTTCGCGCGGGTCTTTTTCACGGCAAACGAGAACAGTTTTCATTTGCTTTTCATACTCCTTTTTCAGAGAAATTGGTGCTGTCAATACAACAGCAACAGATACCCCCCTGAAAATTTGGCACTTTACAGGGGAGTATCAGCCTAAAATCTTTATTGTGAACCGATTTTGTTTGTGCGTTTTCACAAAGTCGGTTGCATTCAGGATGCCGTCAGGAAATTACACGATTCCCTGTGCGTTCATAGCGTTCAGCACTTTCTCGAAGCCTGCAAGGTTTGCGCCGGCAACATAGTTGCCCTCCATGCCGTACTTCTTTGCTGCTGCGTCGATGTTGTGGTACACATTTTCCATGATGCCTTTCAGCTTGGAATCCACTTCCTCGAAGGACCAGTTCAGACGCTCGCTGTTCTGGGACATTTCCAGTGCGGAGGTTGCAACGCCGCCGCAGTTCGCTGCCTTGCCGGGGATGAAGATGACGCCGTTCTCTTGCAGATACTTGGTTGCATCCTCAGTGGTCGGCATATTTGCACCCTCGCAGACTGCATAAACTCCGTTTGCAACCAGTGCCTTTGCTTCGTCGAGGTTCAGCTCGTTCTGGGTTGCGCAGGGCAGTGCGATGTCAACCTTGACGGACCAGACACCCTTGCCCTCATGGTATTCTGCGGACGGACGGGCTGCCTTGTACTCGGTCAGTCTTGCACGCTTGACTTCCTTGATCTCTTTCAGCAGTGCGACATCAATGCCCTCTGCATCGTAGATCCAGCCGGTCGAATCGGAGCAGGTGACAACCTTTGCGCCGAGCTGCTGTGCCTTTTCGATTGCGTAGATTGCAACATTGCCGGAGCCGGACACTGCGACAGTCTTGCCTGCCATCGTGCCGCCGTGGCTGCGGATCATCTCATCGGTGATATAGAGCAGACCGTAGCCGGTTGCCTCAGTTCTTGCGAGAGAACCGCCGTAGGTCAGACCCTTACCGGTCAGAACGCCCTCGAATACGCCGCGGATGCGCTTGTACTGACCGAACATATAGCCGATCTCTCTTGCGCCGGTACCGATGTCGCCGGCAGGAACGTCGGTGTCTGCGCCGATATATTTGCAAAGCTCTGTCATGAAGCTCTGGCAGAATGCCATGATCTCACGGTCAGACTTGCCCTTCGGGTCGAAGTCGGAACCGCCCTTGCCGCCGCCGATCGGCAGACCGGTCAGGGAGTTCTTGAAGATCTGCTCAAAGCCCAGGAACTTGATAATGCCGAGGTTTACAGACGGGTGGAGACGAAGACCGCCCTTGTACGGACCGATCGCAGAATTGAACTGCACACGGTAGCCGGTGTTCACACGCGCATTGCCCTTGTCATCGACCCACGGCACACGGAACTTGATCTGACGCTCCGGGTTGACCAGTCTTTCCAGCAGCGCGTCCTTGCGGAACTGTTCTTCATTTGCGTCAATGACGACACGAATGGAGTCCAGAACTTCGCGGACAGCCTGATGAAATTCCGGCTCAGCGGGGTTCTGCGCAATGACTTGCTCTAATACTTCATCAACGTACGACATACTCATTTCCTCCAAAAATTATGAAATTCGATTCAGCTTGCGGCATTTTGCCGGAATCCGGTGTTTGCCGCGGTGCCTACAACACATATAATACAATATTTTCCTGCAATTTGTCAATGCAATGAACACATTAAATTTCAGACCTTTCCCATAAAAAAACAGACTTCTCAAAAACTGTCTTTCTCCTGCGTACAGAATCAAAGCGATTTGAACGCAGACGGCGTTTTTCCGGTCGCGTTCCGGAAGATTTTTGCAAAATAATCCGTGGACGAAAAACCGAGCAGTCTGCTGACGTCATGGACACGGTAATGCCCCGAAACCAGCAGCAGCTTTGCGTATTCCATCAGGAAGCCTTTGTAAAATGCACTGAAACTCATCCCCAGATGCTTCTTGAAATACCGTGCAAAATAGTCACGGTTCAGTCCGAAATAATCTGCTGCAAGCTCCGTGGTCGCAGTCATGCCCTGCACGCCGACCAGAAATTCCCGCAGCTTTTTCAGCAGAGATGCGCTGTCGTCCGTGTAGGGGAGCATTGCAAGAGAATGTTCCAGAGCCATCAGATATTCCACGCGCATGACATGCTTGCCGAGCTGTTCTGCCGCTCTGCTCAGTGCATCGCGGATGTCCCGCTCTTCTGCGGGTTCCGTCAGGAAATCGACCGCGCCCAGCAGAAAACACTCGCGCATCACGCGGGAATCGTCAAAGTGGCTGAGAATCAGCGTCGGAATGCTGCGGCGTTTGCGCGACAGCCGTTGCAGCAGCTCCGAAGCAATCGCATCCGGCTGGCGGTTGATGCACACCAGCATGTCGCATTCCTGCTTCACGGCGGCACTGACCGCAGCACTGAGCTCGGTGACATGTCCTGTGACCTCAAAGCCGCACTCCGCCCAGATCGGCATTTTTCCGTAGTTCCCGGCATCTTTTCCTGCGCTGTCTGCAATCAGTATTTTGAACAACATGATTATCTCCTCCGGACATCTGATTTCTAATGGATATTATACCATATTTTTCAGACTTTTGCAAGCTGCCTGCGAGACTGTGGTATTATCTTCTGCTTATGTCGTATCATCCTTGACTTGCGGCAGTGCGCGGCTTTCTGCACTGTGCTTTCGCAAATTCCGTCTCTTTGTGGCAATATAATACAAATTCAAACAGCAAAGATTACGGGAATTTCTGGAAATCTGTGTGCGGCATTATCCAATGCGCCGAAATCTGTGAATTCGATTGACATTTTTTGCTGGATGGGGTATACTGAATATAGCGGCTGAGACCGCTGATTTTCCGAAAAACGCCTAAATCTGGTGTGCTGCCGAAAGGAGAAGCCGTCATGCGATTTGCCGTTGCACAGTCCGGCGGTCCGACCTGCGCAATCAACGCTTCCCTCGCAGGCATCTGCGAAGCGGTTGCAGAGCTGCGCAACAAGCTCCAAAATCAGGAAGATACCCTTGAAGTCTACGGCATCCGGCACGGAATTCAGGGTCTGCTTGACGGGGAGCTTGTCAATCTGGATATCTGTCTGTCAGATGTGGACAGTCTGGAACTGCTCAAACGCACGCCCGGTGCCGCGCTCGGCTCCTGCCGCTTCCGGCTTCCAAAGGCACAGCAGGACGATTCTGTTTACAAAAAAATATCTTCGATTCTTCGTGAGAATTCGATTGATGTTCTCTTTTATATCGGCGGCAATGACTCTATGGATACCGTCGCAAAGCTCAGTGCATGGCTCGCTGAGAACGGCAGCCCGATTCGTGTGATCGGCGTGCCGAAAACCATTGACAATGATCTTGTCGGTACTGACCACACACCGGGATTCGGCTCGGCGGCAAAATATCTTGCCATGACGCTGACGGAGATTATCCGTGACTGCTCGGTTTATCAGGTTCCGTCCGTCACGATCTGCGAAATCATGGGGCGCGATGCGGGCTGGCTTGCAGCTTCCGCCTGTCTTCTCCGCGCAAACGGTGAATCTGCTCCGCAGTATATCTATCTGCCGGAATCTGATTTTTCTGTTGCACGGTTTCTGTCCGATGTGCGGGAAGCTCTCAAATCCCATCGCTCGGTTGTCTGTGCGGTCTCCGAGGGCGTTTCTCCACCCGATGCAGATCTCTTCCGCTCCGGCGAAAATGACGCCTACGGGCATGCCTATCTTTCCGGGATCGGCAAGTATCTCGAAACGCAGATCCGGCGCGAGATCGGCTGCAAGGTGCGCTCTGTCGAACTGAATATCATGCAGAGATGCTCCTCGCATCTTGCTTCGGCTGCCGACCTTGCAGAAGCTGCAAACTGCGGCAGACATGCTGTCACCCTTGCGATGCGCGGTGAGAGCGGCGTGATGGTCACAATGCAGCGCGACGATGCGGACGGACACTATCAGATTCGCTACGGGCAGATGGACGCGGCAGATGCCGCAAACTGCATCCGCACGTTCCCGAAAGCATGGATCACTCCTGCGGGCAATCAGGTCACGGAGGAGGCGGTCGGCTATTTTCTTCCGCTCATTCAGGGCGAGGTGTTCCCGGTCATGCGAAACGGGATGCCTGTGCATTTTCATATCTGAATGTTACATTTTCATATGGTAACCTCTTTCCTTTCTGAGCCGGACGGCGTTGCTGTCCGGCGTTTTTTTGCGTCTATGCCGCACAAGCTGAACAGCGGCGGTGTTGCAATTTGTCTTTTCACATGCTATAATAAAAAAAGAAAACCGCCCATACCGGACGGCTCTAAAATGAGAGGGTCTTGAATTCAATGGAGAGGGTTTGAATTCATGTTCGAGTTTATTGTAGCATATTTTCACTGGAATTGCAACCAAATGACAAGAAATTCTACACATATTCCATATAATGTGCATCGTATTTATGCAAAACAAACAAAGTTTGCAGACAGATAAGGATTTTACCATTTTACGGACGTACTATGGTTGAAAGCAGCTTTCAGGCAAAAGGAGAACCCATATGGAACAGGACGCAGGCAGCTACCGCCGCTATCTTGACGGCGATCAGGCTGCGTTTACCGAGATTGTCAGGGAATTCCGCGATCCGGTGACGTTTTTTATTCAGAGGTATGTTCACGACATTTGTGCGGCAGAGGACATCGCTGCGGACGTGTTCATGGATCTGATCGTACATCCGAACAGGTATCGCTTCCATTCTTCGTTCCGCACTTACCTGTTTATTCTTGCCAGAAGCCGGTCGCTCGACTGGCTCCGCCGCAAAAAACGCAGACAGACGGTTCCGCTTTCCGATGCAGAGGAGCTCCTTACGGATGAAACCGATCTCGAAGCGCAGATGCTCCGCGATGAGCAGGCGCGCAGACTGCATGAGGCAATCGCGCTGCTGCCGGAGGATCAGCAGATTGCGGTGCATCTGGTGTACTTTGAAGAGCGCAGCTATGAGGACACTGCGCGCATTATGAAGAAATCACGCAAACAGGTCGATAATCTGATCTATCGCGCGAAGCTGAAACTGAGGAGCCTCTTGACCGAGGAGGATACAACAAAATGAGAATGGATCATTCTGCTTTTGAGGCGGAGGTGCTGCGCCGCAGCGATGCCTACCGCCAAAACCGGAGCAAACGCCGAAAGCAGTATGCTGCCGGCTTGCTTGCAGTCTTCTGCTGCGTCGGGCTGGGTGTGACAGCTCATGTACTGCTGCCGGATCGGATTTCTGTCAAGTCAACCGCAACCCATGAGACGGTTGCTGCAAACGATGCAGCGATTGGTGAAAAAAGCGTTCTCACCACTGCTGCCGGGGAAACCGAAATAGGAGCTGAACAAGATAAAGCTTCAAATGACGGAAAGGACGGCGCGGCAGCCGATCCCGTTGATGGGGATTACGACTGGACTGCGGCGCAGCCAAATGCGGCGCAAACACAGGTCACGGTCACAGCAGAGTGCGACAGCTATCCGCGCAATGCGGAAACTGTCACGTTTGTGTTCCGAAATGACAGCGATGAAGCCGTTACGACTTCATCGTATGCAAGTCATCTGCAAATGCCGAACGGTGGGGAAGTCATCTTTGATTGGGCGATCACTGAGGCACAATGGACGGAGTCTCTTGTGACGGTGCAGCCGCATGAGACCGCTTTGATCACCGTTGATCTGACGCGGTACAGACCGCACATCAGCTCTGCCGGCACCTATACGCTGATCTTTGACGGCGGCTATGCTGCGGAATTTACCCTTGTGAAGGAGGGAAACTGATGATGAAAAGGAACAAAACTCTATGTAAAACAAATCCAGCCGCACTCGTGCTGGCAGTGATTCTGACAGCAAATCTTACCGCGTGCGGACAGGGGGAACAAGTGATGGCAACGAATCTGATGAAGCAGCCCGGCATAACGGAACCGGACGACAGCGCACCGATTCCCGCGAACGGTCATGAAAACAGGATTGCGCTGCCCGAAGAATTCCTGCGTCAGCAGACCGGCTTCGCGCTGGAACTGACGCGGTACTGCGCGGAGGATGCGGAGGGCGAAAATATGCTTGTCTCGCCGTATTCTGTCATGCAGGCTCTTGCGATGACTGCCAACGGCGCAAACGGTGAGACGCTTGCCGAAATGGAGACGGTGCTCGGAGGAGAGACTTCTCTCAGCACACTCAACGGTCTGCTGATGTCTCTGCGCACCGGACTGACAAACGAGGAGGATGCCAGGCTCTCCACAGCCAATTCCGTCTGGATTCGGGAGCAGCAAAATCTCCGTGTACTGCCCTCTTTCTTGCAGACCAATGCCGATTATTACGGCGCGGATGCCTACACTGCGCCCTTTGACAAGTCAACGGTCGATGAGATCAATACATGGGTCAGCGACAATACCGACGGCATGATTCCGAAGCTGCTCGATGAAATCTCTCAGGATTCTATGATGTATCTCATCAATGCGGTTGCATTTGATGCGAAGTGGGCAGTGCCGTATGACGATGACCGAATCGACGACGGCGTATTCACGGCTGCGGACGGTTCCGAGCAGGATGTGAAGATGATGCAGTCCACAGAGGGACAGTTCCTCTCTGACGACCATATGCGCGGATTTCTGAAATACTACACTGAGGGCTATGTCTTTGCCGCGATGCTGCCGGAGGAGAGCATGACGCCGGAGGCATATCTGAACGGGCTGACTGCGGATGCCCTGCAAACGATTCTGCGTGAACGGGTATTCTGTGATGTCTATGCCACAATGCCGCAGTTCTCCTTTGATTACGGTACGGAG
>JAZQNP010000082.1:0-2688 GCA_045627405.1 Oscillospiraceae bacterium
GCGTTCTGTGAAGGGTATAAGACGTTCCTGAACAACAGCAAGACCGAGCGCGAGGCTTGCGCTTACGCGATTTCCCTGCTGGAAGAAAAAGGCTTTCGTGCATGGAAGCGCGGCGACCGTGTCAAGTCCGGAGACAAAATCTACGTCTGCAACCGCGGCAAAGCTGTTGTTGCGGCAGTCATCGGAAGTCTGCCGCTCGAAGCGGGCATCCGTCTGACCGCGGCACATATCGACTCGCCGCGCCTTGATCTCAAACAAGTTCCGCTCTACGAGGACGCAGAGCTGGCTCTGTTCAAAACGCACTATTACGGCGGGATTAAAAAATATCAGTGGACCGTTCTTCCGCTGGCTCTGCACGGCGTCATTGTAAAGAAAGACGGGACAACACAGACGGTCTGCATCGGTGAGGCGGAGGAGGATCCCGTTTTCTGCGTGACCGATCTGCTGCCGCATCTGGCGCAGGAGCAGTCCAAGCGCACACTCGGTCAAGGCATCCGCGGCGAAGAGCTGAATCTGCTGATCGGCTCCCGCCCGTTCCGCAGTGATGAGGGCAGCGATCTCGTCAAGCTGCGCATCATGCAGATTCTCCACGAAAAATACGGCATCACTGAGGCGGATTTTCTCTCCGCTGAACTGGAAATCGTCCCGGCGGGAAAGGCGCGTGACCTCGGCTTCGACCGCAGTATGATCGGCGGCTACGGTCACGATGACCGCGTCTGCTCCTATCCGGCACTCGCGGCACTGCTCAATACCGATGCGCCGGCAAAAACCGCTGTCCTCATTCTCACCGACAAGGAAGAAATCGGCAGCGAGGGCAATACCGGTCTCTGCTCGGCTTATTTCCACGATTTCATGAAAGACCTCTCCGCTGCGTTCGGCACGCAGGCGCACACTGTTTTTGCGCAGTCGCAGTGCCTCTCGGCGGATGTCACCGCTGCCTTTGATCCGACTTTTGCCGACGTCAGCGAACGCCGCAACTGTGCATTTCTCAACTACGGCGTGTGCATGATGAAATACACGGGCGCACGCGGAAAAAGCGGCTCCTCGGATGCCTCTGCGGAGTTCATCGCAAAGATGCGCACGCTCTTTGACAATGCAGGCGTCATCTGGCAGACCGGCGAACTGGGCAAGGTCGATGCCGGCGGCGGCGGCACGGTCGCTGCATATCTCGCAAATCTCAATATTGATACTGTGGATGTCGGCGTACCCGTGCTGTCCATGCACGCGCCGCTCGAAGTCGTCAGCAAGCTCGATGTCTTCATGACCTATGAGGCTGTTCTTGCTTTTAACCGCGCGGAGTAATTTGTCAGTCGCTCCGTTCTAAGATTCTTTCCTGTAAACAACAAAAAGCCGCTGCCGGCAAACGCTGTCATGATGATCATGCAGCACTTTGCCGGCGGCGGCTCTTCTGTTATCCAGAAAAAACTGTGCCTTACCGGATATAATCCGAATCTTCCAGCATCTCAACCAGCTTGCCGGTGAAAATCGCACGGGCATCCTCATAATCCGAGGCGCAGGTGGACAGTGCCACCACCCGATCATCCTCTCCAAGCTCTATATCCGAGCGGAAATGCACATTCTCATACATGCGCTCCAAATAGTAGTCCAGTGTGTTGGGCAGATTGTATAATGTGTCATAGGCGTTCAGCACTGCCAGCGCGAAAAAGTCGATGCGGTAGACCGTATCCGGCGTAAACAGCCAACCGTACTTATGCGCTGAAAATGCCGACTGCGACCGGAAGGTCCGGATGTTGCCGAACATCTTGCCGGACGCCATATTATGTCCGAAGAAGATCGTGACCGGATCGGAAAAATGCCGGTCGTTGCGGAAATCTATGTACAGTGTGCCAAGTCTGTCATACACGCGGTCAACCGTCGCATGAAGATATACTTCATTGTCCTCGCCCTGCATAACCGGATAGTCAATCTGCGAATCGGCAAGATACAGCCACCCGACAAAATCCGGATATTTCGCTGCCATCGCATCGGCATTGGCACGCAGCTCCGCAGCCTTTGCTGCCGTCAGATACGGCTCTGTACCGGAGTCCTTTTCCATCCGCGGGAGCGTTTCCGCAGTGGTGGTCGTCGTGACAACCGTAGTCGTGGTGGTTGTGACGGTCGTCGTTGTAGCGGTCGTCGTGATCTCCGGCTCCGGCTCCTCCTGCTTCCCGGAAAGCAGGAAAATCAACAGGCATACGCCCGCTGCAAGCAGCACACCGATGAGATACGGCAGTGCGCGCCGAAGCTTTGTTTTCTTTGCCGAGTCCGAAGAAATATCCTGTGCGCTGCCCATTCGGATCGGCACCTCCTTTCAGCTGCAAAAATCTTTCTGCATTTATGCTTTTCTTCATCCGCAGAACGCGGCGCAGAATCTGCTGTCTGCCCGTTCGGACGCACAGCTCCGCGCTTTGTTTGGTATATCAATTATAGCACATGAGCAGCAGAATGTCAATCACCAAACGAAAGGCTCCCGCCGCCTTTGAGGGCAGCCCGGCTGCGGTGTCTCCGCATACAATGCCGCACAGAGACCCTGTCTGATATCCATAAAAAGCCGGAGCCGGCATTTTGCGCTCAGCGAACAAAGCAAGCCGGTCCGCCGGAATATTCGTGCAAATATTGTACAAAATACACAAAAAAGATGTATCACCCCCCTGCACTGCGGATTTTTGCTTGACTACAACAAAAACT
>JAZQNP010000083.1:0-6655 GCA_045627405.1 Oscillospiraceae bacterium
GCTCAGGCAAACGGTGTGGATACAGAGCAGTATCTGACAGAGCTGTTCTCACATCCCGCAGGAACAATTCTCCTTCCATTCACTATATGATATTCAGACAGCCTCACCGAGGTGAGCCTGTTTCTTTGATACTATGTATCGGCGGTTTACGCTTACGATGTTTTTGCGCCACAAGTGCTGCGGAGCAAGTTGTATTTTTATGGGAGCGGGAATTGACAAGTCCAGTCATTTGTGATATAATGAATCAATATAGATTGATTTCCGATATTCAGCATAAAGACTGACGGAAGGAGGAAGAATATGAAAACGGATGTGATTACACTGACCGGCGATCTGGACGGCATGGACCTTGCAATGGAGGCGGAGGAGAAGTTCGCCGCCTATTACGGCATCAACGGCAGAGAGGCGCTGCATCTGCGTCTGCTGACGGAGGAAACCCTCAGCATGATCCACGGCATTTTTGATGCGTTCCGCGGACAGTTCTGGCTGGAAAGCGAAAAAACCAAAACCGGCTTGATCTGCCGCATCTGCCTTTCGGCGGAAAAGCAGGTCACCAGAGAACAGGAAACACAGATGCTCTCGGTTGCATCGAGCGGCAAAAACCAGCGTGCAAAAGGCATCGCGGGCAAAATCCGTGAGATGCTGCGCCGCAGTCTGCAGAATGATACCGCTGAGGAGGCGGCGCTGTTCGAACATATGAACGATACGCTCTCGGCAAACGGACCGAGCGGCGCAGGCTTTGCGGTGCAGGATAAGGCATACTGGTCGCTGCAGAACTATAAGCAGAGCATTCCGGAGGAAAAGACAGAGGAATGGGACGAGCTGGAAAAATCCATCATCGCAAAGCTTGCGGATGAGGTAAAGGTCTGGCTCGAGATCGATTCCACAAAAGTCGTGATTGAAAAGCGGATCACGGTTTGACAGAAAAAAGGCAGTGAGAGAGATGGAATACAGCGAACATATGCTGATCGGCAGCATTCTGAATGATATGTCCGACGGCATTCTGGTGATCGGATTTGACGGCAGGATCCGGCTGCACAATCATGCGGCGGAGCAGATGCTCGGGCTGCCGGAATCCTCACTGAAAGACCGCACCATCGCAAACATCATGACGGAGACTGAGAACAACGATCAGCTTTTTGAATGCGTGCTTGCGGCGGTGCATGCAAAGCAGAAAATCGTCAAGACAGTTCCCTATTTCTGCAGCAGTCAGACAACCTATCTGCGGATCACAACCGACCTGCTCCGGCTCGGCGGCGAGCAGATCGGGCTGATTCTGCAGATCACCGATATCACCGAGGCAACGCAGCTTTTCATCACGAAAAAGCGCCTTGCCAATCAGATTATGGGGCTCATGAATTCATTTGTCGAGGTCATGGTCACGGCGATTGAGGGCAATTCGTTCTATAACGCAAACCACACCAAAAGCATGGTGCGCTATGCGGAAAACTATCTGGAATGGCTCAGCGCGCAGGGCAGGCTGACGGAGTATACCGCGGAAAACACCGCGCCGTTTCTGATGAGCGTCTGGCTGCACGATATCGGCAAGCTGCTGGTTCCGCATGAGATCCTGGATAAAAAGACGCGGCTCGGCAAGGCGGAGGAGACCGTCCGGCACCGCATTGAAACCGCACAGCTGATGCTGAAAATCGAATCCCTGACGCATCCGGAAAAACAGGCGGAGACGGCGGAACAGAGCCGGAAACTTGCAGAGGCAGGCGAGATGATTTTTGCCGCAAATACCGCAGGCTTTCTTGATGAGGCGCACCGTGAGCAGCTCCGGCAGCTCGCGGAGATTCCGTGCATGGCGGCGGACGGCAGTCTGCACCCGCTGCTCACGCCGGAGGAACTGGAGGCAGTCACCGTGGTGCGCGGCACTCTGACCGCAGCCGAGCGGGAAATCATCGAATCGCATGTGGTTTATACCGCAAAGCTGCTTTCAAAGGTTGAATTCCGCGGCGATTACAAGCCGGTGCCGAAATGGGCGGCGAGGCATCACGAGATGCTCAACGGCTCGGGCTATCCCGATCATATCAGCGGCGACGAGATCCCGTGGGAGACAAGGCTCCTGACGATCATCGACATCTATGATGCGCTGACCGCCGAGGACAGACCGTATAAGCCGCCGATGGAGCCGGAAAAGGCGTTTGCCGTTCTGCGCGATATGGCACAGGAGGGCAAGCTGGATGCAGACATTCTGCGCAGCTTCTATGAGAGCGGCGCATGGAGCAGAAATCCGAATATCTGAGAGGAAAGGAACGGAAAGCTATGACTATCACACAGGAGAGAAATGCGGAAAAGCTGACTTTGAAAATTGAGGGCAGAATCGACACGAAAACAACACCGAAGCTTGAGCAGACACTGCATGAGGTACTGGACGGCGTGAAAAAACTGGTGTTTGATCTTGCGGAAACAGCCTATATCTCCTCTGCCGGACTTCGCGTGCTGCTGATTGCGCAGAAGCAGATGAACAAGCAGGGCGAAATGTCCGTGATCCATGCAAACAGCGACCTGATGGAAATCTTTGAGGTGACCGGTTTTACTGACATCCTGACGATCGAATAAGAGGGCTTGGCTTATGAAAGAGCTGGATATCGAAGCGGTGGTTGACAATCTGGATACTGTCACTGCATTCATAGACGAGGAGCTGGAGGCGGCGGATTGTCCCCCGAAGATTCAGATGCAGATCGGGCTTGCCGTGGAGGAAATCTTTGTCAACATCGCAAATTATGCCTACGATCCGGAAACCGGACCGGCGACCGTCCGCGTTGAGGTAAATCCGGATCATTCCGTGGTCAGCATCACGTTCATTGATCACGGCGTTCCGTATGATCCGCTTGCAAAGGAGGATCCCGATATCACGCAGTCTGCGGAGGAACGGGCAGTCGGCGGGTTGGGCATCTTCCTCGTCAAAAAGACGATGGATGATATCCGGTATGAATACGTGAACGGCAGCAACATCCTGACGATCGTGAAAGGATTGAAAAAATGAGCGGAAAGAAGCAGAGATCTCTTGCGGCAAAGACCGCCCGCTCCACGATCCTGAGCTGTGTGCTGTTCGGTATTGTCGCATTGCTCATTGCGCTGACGGTCTACGGTGCGGCGCTGACAAAGCAGTATATCAGCATGGCGGACGGCATTGCACGGCAGACGAGAATGGCTGCAACGCACAGTGCGGATGCGACGCAGCTCGCTGAGCAGACCATGCAGATTTACCGCAGCCTGACCGAGGAGCAGCGGCAGAAGGTCGGCACGGAGGAATACCGCAGCTATTTTGCGGATATGGACTTCCGGCAGAAGGGCAGCGCCTATGATGTCCTCCTTCACATGCTCGGCGGCACGCTCGGCTTTCACGAAGCGATCTATGATATCTACCTTGCGATGTATGACCGCGACACCTCTGCGATGGTCTACATTGTCGATCCGGATGCAAATGAGACAACCCGCCTGCTCCCCGGCGACTGGGAACCGGTTAATTATAAGGGCATGCTGCGGTTCCTCAACGGCAGCGATGACGATGTGCTCTATGACATCGGCTACACGGAAAATTACGGGCTGCTCTGCACGGTCGGTGTGCCGATTGTCAGCAAGGAGACCGGCAGCCGGATTGCGTTCATGCTGGTTGATGTGTCGCTGAAAAATCTGCTTAACGGCATGCAGGATTTTGCGCTGAAATTTGCGATTGCAATCGTGCTCCTCACACTGATGATCGCATGGACGCAGGCGCGCAGAATCAAGCACCGCCTTGTCCGCCCGATCAATCTGATCGCGGATGCATCGCGCCGCTTTGCGGAGCAGAGTGACCGCGGCAGCACCGATTATTTTTCCGGTCTCGATGTCCACACCGACGATGAGCTCGAATCCCTTGCCCGCACAATGGCAGATATGGAGCAATCGCTGAAAAAATACGGCGCGGACCTCATGCAGATCACCGCGGAAAAGGAGCGCATCAGCACGGAGCTATCGCTTGCAACGGAGATTCAGGGCGCGATGCTGCCGCACATCTTCCCGCCGTATCCGGAGCGCCATGAGTTCGATATTTTTGCAATGATGGAGCCTGCCAGAGAGGTCGGCGGCGATTTCTACGATTTCTTCCTGATCGACGAGAATCACCTCTGTCTTGTCATGGCGGATGTTTCAGGAAAGGGCATCCCGGCGGCACTGTTCATGATGATCTCGAAAACGATCCTGCAGAGCTGTGCGATGCTCGGCGTTTCAACGGCTGAGATTCTGACCAGAACGAATGAAGCGCTCTGCTCGAACAATCAGGTCGAGATGTTCGTGACGGTGTGGCTCGGCATTCTGGAAATCTCAACGGGAAAAATGACCTGCGCCAACGCCGGACATGAATATCCCGTGCTGAAAAAGGCAGGCGGCGCATTTGAACTGTATAAGGATAAGCACAGCCTTGCAATCGGCGCGATGGACGGCACAAAGTATAAGGAATATACGATTCAGCTTGAAAAGGGCGATCAGCTGTTCCTCTATACAGACGGCGTGCCGGAGGCGAGCAATGCCCGCGAGGAGATGTTCGGCATCGAGCGGATGCTGCAGGCGCTGAACAGCGAACCGGAGACCGATCCGGAGAAGCTGCTGCACAATGTGCGTGAAGCGGTCAGCGGCTTTGCCGGAGAGGCGGAGCAGTTCGATGACCTCACGATGATGGGCTTTACATACAACGGCACACAGCCGGAATAAGTGAAAAACAGCCGCTCCGATCAGCGAAGATCGGGGCGGCTTAGTTCATCTTTCTTCATCCAGCATGAAAATCTGTTCAACGGGCAGACCGATATAACGCGCGAGCCTGATTGCAAGCTCCAGCGTGGGGTTATACTTGTTGTTTTCGATTGCATTGACCGTCTGCCGCGAGACATGCAGCGCCTTTGCGAGCTCGTCCTGCGTCAGACCTTTCTGCTTGCGCAGCTCTCTGACTCTGTTGTTCATTGCGGCGCTCCTTTTCCGATCAGGAACGCGGGGGAGATCAGCAGCAGAAAGACCACGCCTGCTCCGACGCACAGCGCAATAATCAGGCTGCGTTTCCATCTGTCATCGCCGACCTTGTTTCGGTAGATCAGACCGGAGACAAACCGGACAAGCATCTGCGCAATCAGCAGATAGGCAGGGAGCACGCAGTTCTGTTTTGTCAGCAGGCAGATGATGATCCAGACCGCAAGGATGATTTCCGTAAACCGCTGCGAAACGATGATGCTTTTGTTGCGGATGGTGAAATCCGAAAGTAAACGCAACGGAGAGAGATGGCTCTAGGAGAATGACCTGCAATATTCAAAGTTTTCAGCGCTGGAACAGGATGTTGACTCAAAAACAAGGCGCAAATCAGCTCCATTCAACTAAAAAAGGGTACAGCACAGCTGAGCGCAGCGAAAACCTGTTCAAAAGTAAACGCAACACTCTTTGAGGAGATATGTATAATTGAGACATATGGGATCTGTCACTTCAGCAGAGCTGGCTTTAGGCAGATTTGTTCCGAAGGGATTTTACGCAGTCCCAGCACTTTTATCGTCTTCGGCCCGATAAACGACTTAATGCATTCATAAGGGCTTTTGCCGTCAAGGTTTTCACGTGCATAATTGTTGATGTGATTCATCATCAATGTGACCTGTTCTTGAGTCAGTTTATCAAATGATGTCCCTTTAGGTAAAATACGCCGAATCAGATGATGATTGTTTTCAACATGTGGTTTTTGCCATGATGCCATTGCATCACAGTAAAAAACATTGGTACAAGGAGCTCCGTAAACTGTAGTTTCCATGAAACCCGGATTCATGAATTCTTTTCCGTTATCAGTCAGAATCACCGGAAACAGTTTTTTGTACACCATGAGGCCCAGTGATCTTTGCAATGATTCAAAGACTTCTCGTACAGAGTCCTGTGAACAACTGTCAAGCAGAAAAATCAGCATGAATTCGTATTTCACGAAAATCATTGTCAGCAAACATTTTCCCTTTTCACGTTTGCCGATTACAGTATCCATTTCAACAACGCCGTCATCAGGATTTATTTCCATGTGTTTCTTGAAATCCTCATAGGTGCGGCCTTCACGGAATTTGTACTGGAAGCTTTCTTTCCGCTTGGCTTTGCGCTTTTTGTACCGTACTTTGAGAGGCAGATCAATGTTACGGACATCAAGGATTCCGCGGTTAATGTAATCATAAAGCGTTGTTTTCGAGATGCCGAGTTCTTCCTGATGATTCATAAAAATATGACTTGGAGACTGTCCGTTTCGGATCAAAGGGGTAACCAATTCGTTTAACGCAATCACTTCCTGCTCATCAAGATGAATGGACTCTCTGGATGCCGAGAGAACAGCATGACTTCTTGCATCTGCTTTTCTTGCATTATAATATGCATGCTGTTTTGTACAGGAATTCCGTTGAGAGCAATGATTGCAAACAAACGGTGCTTTATCCAGCTTCGTACAGTGACTGGCTGCAAATCGCTCACACAATGTATGGCATTCTTTTTCCATGCACATCTTGCAAAATGGGGCATCAGAAGTGCATTCGGTGCATAGAGCTTTTCTGCGGCAATCATGGAAGTTCACGCAGAGTGCATTACGAGGATGGATAAAATAGCGATAGTTTTTGATTTCACGGGAAATCGTGGAAGTTTGTCGCTCGAGCTGTACAGCGATGTC
>JAZQNP010000084.1:0-2511 GCA_045627405.1 Oscillospiraceae bacterium
AAGCTCTGCACTCAATACAACAGGGCCGTACTTGAAACCGTAAACGCTTGTTTTATCCGGCAGATTATAAGCAACAACTGCTTCCGGAATCGTTACCGTGATCTTGTCGCCGGATTTGAAACTGCCTGTCACCTGCGCATAATCATCGACTGTTTTGTATGTATATTTTGTTCCATTGACAGCGACCGTCATCGTACCGGCGTTCCAATCCGGAATGCGGAAACGGAAATCCAGATCACCGCTGCCCGTAACCGTAAAGGTCGATGTATTGCCGTTCGGAATGGTGCTTTCCTGCTTGATGGTGACATTCTGATCTGCCCAGCTGACTTCAGAACTTTGGTACATATTGACATAGAGCGTATTGCCGCTGTGCATATAGATCGTATCGCCCAGCTTTGTAAAGCTCTCCATGCCGCTGCCCGTACAACACCAGAAGCTGTCATACGGAGAACTGTAGACCTTGAAATATCCCGTTGCCATCGGCTGGAAATAGGTTGTCATACCGGTTTCCGGATTCTGCGAGGAAAGAATCGAATTGTAATATGTTCCCTCATAGAAATCCATATACTTCTTGTCACCGGTACATTTATACAGCTCACGGCTGAGCTTCAGCATATTATAGGAATTACAGGTTTCACAGTTGCAGTTGGTACGTTCCTTATCGAGGATATCGTCCATACCGAAATGTTCCCATTCACTGTTTCCGCCTGTGATATATGTGTGATGTGTTGTGACCATTTCCCAGAATGCTTCTGCATACTGGAGATAACGGGATGCATCAATTTTTTCGCCTGCAACGGTCTTGCCGTCCAGTATGATATAGCGTTTGAGCGCACCGACAAATTTCGGGATCGTTGTGTTGGCGTGCTTGCCGTTCAGGACATTCGCACCGCCTTTCAGCACCGCTTCATGCAGATTGGTCTCATCGAAATAATGTGCCGCAACTGCATGATCGTCTTTGCCGGTAATCGCATACAGTTCATAAAGGCAGTCATTCATGCCGCCGTACTCAATCGAAAGAACTGTATTATGTGTCTGCTGATTCCACGTTTTGCATCGTGCAAGCGTCCAGTCGCCTAGTCCGGATGCGATATCCTTTGCTGTTGTTTTACCGGTATACTTGTAAACATCGACTAAGCCCTGGATCAGCTTATGCATTGTGTACCACGGCACCCATGATTCATCAATAATATTGGTTTTGCCCTGCTGCACAAGATCAAACTGCACTTCGACATTGTTGGCATTTTTCACCTGACCTGCCCAGAGAAAACCGGGCTTGCCTTTTGAGTTCTGCTGGCAGATCTTCATGCCGTTCAAAAGCGCGTCCATTTTGGAAGAAAGCGCCGAACGCTGTGTATCTGTCAGATTCGGATTCTCGTATGCCTGTGCAACTGCGGAAAGATAGTGACCGACCGTATGACCGGCGATCAGCGTATTTTCCCAGCCTGCATAACGCTTTGCCCCGTTTGTACTGAGCTTTGCGTTTTCGCGGAATCCCGCCAGCAGTCTTTCCGTATCAAATGACAGCAGATACTCAACTTCTTTTGAAAAAGCGTTTGTGCAGTAGCTGTCTGTCATTGTGATGTCAGCAAGGCTGAAATCTTCGATCGCAATATCTGCTGCTGATACTGTGAACGAATCTGCCGATTCAAATTTCGGCAGGAATCCGACTGTTCCGAGCATAACGGAACACGCCGATGCGGCTGCTGCCGCACGTTTCCATGTACTGAGTTTCATTGTATTTCCCCCTACAATAAATACTTCGTTTTCCCAACTTCACATGATTTTTTATAAGCTAAGTTGTATGCCTGCCTTTCTCAGACACATCATAAATTCCCAGCTTTTCTACTTATATTATACCTGAATATTGTATGATTGTCACTATAAAAAACATATTATTTACTTCACAAACCGCAGAAATATACATACAGGTTGATTAGTTTCAAGCAATTTGGTTTGAAATCTGTACTGTGCGATTTGGATATGATATGACTATTTCTCACATAGCAGAAAACGGCAGGGAAGCACGTACTCCCCTGCCGTATCCGGATTCATTTATGATTGCGTTGTCAGGAACAAAATCATGCTGCTGATATCGGAAGTATCGCGTTTTCCGTCCATGTTGAAATCCGCCGCGTGTTCGTCCTTAGAACCGGTGAAACCTTTCATCAGTCCGCGCTTGAGCAGCGTCAGATCGACAGCATTGATGATACCGTCATAGTTCATATCGCCCACCAGAACATCCTCATTCGGAATCGCAAGTGCGATACGGTCAACAGAGGGTGCTGTACCCTGATCGTTATACAGCTTTACACTGTTCTGACCGGCTTTCAGTTTCACCTGAATATTCACGGCACGAATACCCGTCCAGTCGCCCTTATTTGCGTAGCAGTTGTCGATCTTCTGCGAGAATGCACCGTTTACATCGACTTTCAGGCTGCGCGGTTCGCCGGAAACATAGTAAATGCGGAGTGTATATTCGCCGTCTGCCGGAGCAGTCACATTTTCAAA
>JAZQNP010000085.1:0-6323 GCA_045627405.1 Oscillospiraceae bacterium
AACCTGCCGAAAGCGACGGGAGCAGATATTTGCAGCCGATGCTGAGCGCAGCCGCAGTCAGCACGGTAAACAGCACGCTTTTCTGCCTGCGCGCCGGAGGAATGATAATTGCAAGAAACATGCCGTAGAGGACGATGCCCAGTGCCGCCGTGACCGATGCCGGAAGCAATGCGCCGGCTGCTGCACCGAGAAAGGTCCCCGTGACCCAGCCGAAGATCGAGACAGATGCAATGCCGTACATAAATGCGGGTGTCAGCGGTTCACGCTGCGCCGAGCAGACGCCGAAAATCTCATCTGTGATGCCGTGTGCAAGGATCAGCCTGTGCGGCATGGTAAACCGTTCATCCAGCTTTTGCGACAGGGAAAGTGCCATCAGTGCGTAGCGGATGTTGATGGTTAGCTGCACGAGTGCCATTTCCGCAAGCGTGCCGCCCGCTGCAATCACCTCTACGCCGGCAACCTGTCCGGCAGATGTCAGGTTCAGCAGGGAGATCATCACAGCCTCAAAAACGGTCAGTCCTGCCTGCCCTGCCATGATGCCGAAGCCGAACGACACGGAAAGATACCCCAGCGCGATCGGTATGCCGCTTGCCGCACCGCGCAGAAAGGTGGATGTTTGTTTCATACCGGTATTTGCCTTTCTTTTTTTTATAGGTTTTATTATAACACGTCTTGGCAGGAAATGCAAGGAATGCCGCTGTCTGTGATTCTGCACAAATCCGATGCAAAGACAGATGCCTGTGATTGGCGATTTCGCAGAACTTGTATGAAAAAAAGAAAATAGTTGCACGTTTGCGTGCAACTTTTGCCCCCGGATGCGCTATTTATGAGGGAGGCTTTGCCGGAAGCGAGAGGGAGAAAGAGGCTCCGGCAGACGGGAAAGGAGGAATCCCGAAACCATGACAGCCTTGTATATCACAGTGACAGAGAAGCACGCGCAGCTTTCCGGCACACCGGTCATTGTCTGCGGCAACAGCGATTACACGATCACGTTCACATTCGACGAGGAATGGGATAGGCATGACGCGAAGACTGCGCGGTTTGCGTATCATCAGGACGGCGTTCTCCGGTATCTGGATGTACAGTTTGAGGGAGACTGTGTGTCCGTTCCGGTGCTGCATGATGTCGGAGAGGTCGCAGTCGGTGTCTATGCGGGTGATCTGTGTACAACAACGCCTGCGCGGATTTCGTGTGCGCGGTGCGCAACCGACGGCAATGCGCTGCCGGACATTCCCGTGCGGGATGTGTACAATGAGCTGACGGAGCAGCTTGCCTGCGGCTCCGGATATTATCTGATGACCGCAGAAGACGATTATCTTGTGACACTGTCCGGTGATTACATCACGGCAAAGGAGTGATTATTTTGGCGAATCAGAAATACAATACCGGTCTGACGCGATCGCAGATTTCCGAGGCACTGCGCCGCGCATTGAACGATATGACGGACAGCGAGATCAGAGTTCTGATCCATGCGGCGAAAACGCAGGTGGAAACTGAAATCTCTGCAAAGGCGGCAGTCGGTGACATCTACGGCGCGGGAACGATCCTGTCGGCGTCGTCTGAAAATCCGGTTGACCTCAATAACATCACGGCGGTCGGAAGATACCAGTGCGGGCAGTCGGCATCTGCCTACGTTTCACACCGCCCGATTTCGCAGAATTACGGCTTCGCGCTGACGGTCGCAACAAACGGTCTGGCATCGCGCTACCGGCAGACGCTCTATCTGAATTCCGATACCTACGCGGGCATTTTTTATGAACGGTACTACACCACGAACGGCTGGACGGCGTGGTACAAATTCACGGGAGAGGCGGTGAACTGATATGCCGGAGATTCAGATTACCGTCAAGGACAAGGCCGCGCAGGTTTCCGGCACGCCGGTCATTGTCTGCGGCAACAGCGATTACACGATCACATTCACATTCGACGAAGAATGGGATCTGTATGACGCGAAGACTGCGCGGTTTGCGTTTTATCAGGACGGCATATTCCGATACCTGGACGTGCTGTTTGACGGGGACAGCGTGTCGGTGCCGGTGTTGCGCAATACAGATGAAGCCGCAGTCGGTGTGTACGCGGGAGACATCCGCACGACAACACCCGCACGGATCCCGTGTATGCAGTGCATTACCGACGGTGCCGCCGCGCACAATCCGCCCGCCCGCAATGTCTATGAGCAGCTTTTGCAATATCTTGAAGACCTGCAAAACAACGGCTCCTGCATTTCCGAGCTGGATTTTTGGGGGGCGGACAATTCGGAAACCGGCATCGCAGAAGAGGAGGAATAAGCAATGGCAGCAGTAACCTACATCAACAATGACTATGAGACGCTGGCAGAAGCCATGCAGCGGCTTGTGGCGATGGGCTATTTTTCGGCAATCGGATATGACAGCGACACCGCCGCAGTGACCTGCCTTGACGAGGACGGCAATGCGGTGCTGACACTCACAAAAAACAGCACAACAGGCTGTAACGTGACACTTCGTCTGGACAGCGGAACAACGCAGACATTCAGCATCGGAACGAGTGCTTCTGCCGGCGCGAAAGCAACACTGTATTATCTGTATGTGTGTTCCGGCGGAGCGTATATTTCCACGGTCTCAAACGCATATCTGGGGCTGATTATCTCAAAAACAAACAACGGAAAAATCGGTGTGATCGGGCTGGGTGCTGACGGCGGTTCCAGCACCACCGCTGCGACCAGAGCAGCAAACGTCGCATCTCTTGCGGCGGATGATGCCGAAACGGAAGTCGGCACAAAGTTCACATACGGCGTACCGACCCTGCGCAATCAGACTGTGCTGACGGATGTTCCGACATGTGCCGCACCGACTGTTCCGTCATACTTCTCCGATGTCCGCTATACGCTGACTTCGCAGTTTAACTATACCAGCAACACCGCGACACCGCCGCAGAATTTTACGCAGAACGGCAAGCGGTATCTCTGGGTCGGGTATTTTGCGATCCGGGACGAAGCGGCATCTGCATAACACGTCGGGCAATTTGCAGCAAAACCGCATTCCTATGAAGCGGGTACCGGCGGAGGGCGATGCCTCTGCCGGTGCTTGCTTTTTTTGCTGATTTGTGGTATGATATAGACGATTGCAGAAAGATCCGGAAACGGAAAGGAGGCGTATGCGCTGTGTCAAGGCTCTTCGCAAATGATCTGCTGAAAGAAACCGGAACAGAGAATCCGCCGCAGCTTTGTTTTCTCTGCGGTGAGGATACGCTTGCGGTCGCGCAGCTCGAAAAGCGGATGCTCAAAAAGCTGACCGACGGCGATGTGCTGTCGCATACTGCCTTTGACGGGCAGGCACTGGATCTCGACCGCCTTGCCGATGCCTGTGCGTTCTGTCCGATGTTTCAGCCGTTTAATGTCATCATCATCCGCGATCTGAATCCTGCGGCACTGCCCGCTTCCGGCATGGATACGCTGAAAACCATTCTCAGCGATCTGCCGCCGCGGGTGATTGTGCTGGTGGTGATGCGGTCGTTGCAGGTTTATGAAATCAAGCGCAATGCTCCGGTTTTCACAGATAAATTTGCAAAGCTGGCGCAGTTTTTTGAGAAGCAGGGCGTGCTCTGCATCTGCGAGAAGAAAAACGCGGTGATGCTCGGAAAAACCATTCAGGAGCGCGCCAGACGGCACGGCTCTGAGATCAGCCGTGAGCTGGCGGAGCTGCTGGCAAACCGCTGCCTCTGTGACAGCACGCTGATTCATGCGGAGCTGGACAAGCTGCTTGCCTGTGCCGACGGCGAACCGATCACAAAAGAGATGCTCGATGCACTGACTGTGCCGCTGCCCGATGCCGATGTGTTTCAGATGGCGCGTGCCGTGACAGGCGGAAGAGCGGGTGAGGCATTCCGGCTGCTCGATGCGCTGACCGCACGCTCGGAGGATACCAAGACCGTTCTGGGCCTGCTTTCGATTCTCAGCAGCACATTCATCGACCTCTACCGCGCCAAGCTCGGCATGGGTGCTGCGAAACAGGAGGCGGAGATTGCCGCGGACTTTGATTATAAAAAGCGCGCATTTTCAGTGAAATATGCCATGCGCGACTGTCGCTCCATGAGTGTGCCGCAGCTTCGGACCTGTGTCCGCATTCTGCGTGAAACAGACCGGAGCTGCAAATCTGCCCGTACTGCGCCGCGGCTGCTGCTTGAACAGGCAATCGTCCGGATGCTGCGCGTGCAGCGGGACGGCTCGGAGGCGGTGCATTGAAAGAACGAAAAAAAGTGATCCCCGCGATTGTCGTCGAGGGGAAATACGATAAGATCAGGCTGGAATCCGTTGTTGATGCAGTGATTCTCGTGACCGACGGATTCCGCATATACAAACGCCCCGAACAGCTCGCGCTCATCCGGCATTATGCCGAGACAACCGGCGTGGTCATCCTCACGGATGCCGATGCAGCGGGCTTTCAGATCCGCGGATACCTGAAAGGAGCCATTGCAGCGGGCAAGGTGTATCATGTGTACATCCCCGGCATTCACGGAAAAGAAAAGCGCAAGGCGTCCCCTTCTGCGGAGGGGCTGCTCGGTGTGGAGGGCATGGACGGCGAGACGCTGCTTGCGGCACTGGAACGCGCGGGGGTTTTCTCACAGGAGCCGGACGCGCTGCCGCATGACATCACGCCCGCGCTGCTCTATGCACACGGACTGACGGGCGCAAAGGACTGCACACAGCGCAGACGGGCATTGCTTCATGCACTCGGTCTGCCGCCGCATCTGTCGGTATCCGCGCTCTGCGAGGTGCTGGGAACGGTGACGCAGGCATCGGAATTTGAGGCGTTTCTGCGCGATTTGATTGGATAGATTGGATAGAAAGGAGCTGCCGCATGACCCTGACCGCTCTGCCGGTGCTGCTGTATGTGATACCGGCTGTCATGCTGCTTGCCGCAGTGGTGCCGCCGCGCCGCAAGCCGACGGTGCTGGGACTGGGCGGACTGGCATATGAGTTTGCAACGGGCGGCATCGCCGGACTGACGCTGACGCTGCTTTCCGTCTGCGGTGCATGGCTGGTGCTGCGCCTGATGTTCAGCAGCGGTTCAAACGGTGCTGTGAATGTACTGTCCGGCAGACAGAGCAGGCTGCGGCTCAGCTTCGGCATTTGCTGGCAGGCGGCGTTGCTCATTGCCGGAAAATTTCTGCTCACTCCGGCGGCATTGCTGCCGGTTCTGCTCTGTGCGATGTTCGGCATTGAGTGTATGCACATGCGGGCGGCACACGGCATGCAGATTCCCCCGCTGATTGCCTGTCTCAACGAAGCATGCTCCATGCCGCATTTCTGGGCGGGACCGGTTATGCAGCATCAGACGATGCAGGACGCGGTTCATACGCGGAAGGTCACTGCGGAAGCTGTCGGTGCGGGCGCGGGACTTTGCATCCGCGGGCTGTTTCAGACAGTGCTGCTCTCGATGCCGATGATGACGCTGCTGCATGAGCTGGACAGCTATGTGTCACCGCTGACCGCAGCGGATGCGTGGCTGACGCTGATTGTATTTTACTGCGCGGTGTATCACGGTCTGCGCGGCGCGGTGCGGCTCGGCGTCGGGCTTGCGATGATGCTCGGACTGCAAGGAGAGATGCCGGAGGCGGCATATCCGATCGGTGCGGCATCGCTGAAAGAATACTGGTCGCGCAGCATCGGCTCTGCGGCGGCGTGGGCAAACCGCGTGCTGCTTCACGATGTGCGTGAAACGGATACCGGCAGATATTTTGTGCGGGTGCTGCTGTTTTTCGGGAGTGTCGGCACACTGCTCGGCAACGGCTGGTGCGGACTGTTCTTCGGTGCAGCACAGGCGGGACTGCTGACGTTCAGCAAGCTGCCGGCAGTCTCAAAGCGTCTGCATCTGCTTCCGAAGCTGCTGCGGCAGATCGGCACGGCACTGCTGGTATTGCTTGGAATGGGACTGCTGAAAAGCAGCAGTCTGCCGGAGCTGTTTGCCCATGCGGGCGCACTGCTCGGCGTCAACGGCGGATCTTTGAGCGGTGCGGCACGCTATCTCTGCGGCACACATGCAGTGCCGCTGCTGCTGAGTGTTGTGCTGCTGTTTCCGGTTGTGCCGGCGGTCAGCCGCCGCATTCGGGACATTCCGCAGGTCAGAAAAGCCGCTGCAATCTGTATGCCGGCGGCAGAACTCGGCGTGCTGCTCTGCTGCATGGCGGAGCTGCTGAGCCACTATCTGAGAGGATGACTGCGGTAAATCAGAATTTGCGCGGCATCATTGAGAGATGTTTTGAGGGCTCTCACGCTCCGCGGTTGAGTTTGCGATGCAAACATCAAGCCCTCAAACTCCCGCTGAGGGGATAGCGATCCCCTC
>JAZQNP010000086.1:0-66836 GCA_045627405.1 Oscillospiraceae bacterium
CTATCCCCTCAGCGGGAGTTTGAGGGCGGAGCCCTCAAAACATCACTCAATCACGCCGATGAATTCCAATTTCGCAAATGGATATTCAAAATGATTATTTCGGGATCTTTGTAAATGACGGATCGACACAGAATTCTTTGAGCGGACACTCCTCGCAGAGCGGATTGCGGGCGCGGCAGGTATCCCGTCCGAACAGCACGATCTGGTGGCAGAACCGTGACGAACGTGCCGGCGGAAGAATCTTCCGCAGATCCTCCTCCACATGCTCCGGTGCATGACGCTTTGTCAGTCCCAGTCGCCCTGATATGCGGATGCAGTGTGTGTCCGTCACAACTGATGTCTGCCCGTAGACATCCCCAAGCAGCAGATTTGCCGTCTTTCTGCCGATGCCCGACAGCGTCAGCAGGTCGTCCATATTGTCCGGCACCTTTCCGCCGTACACATCGCGCACACGCGTACACATCTCCTTGATGCTCTTTGCCTTGGCACGGTAAAAGCCGCAGGGCTTCACCGCCTCTTCCAGCTCCGTCAGATCCGCATCTGCAAACGAATCCAGCGTCGGAAACTGCTCAAACAGCGTCTTTGTGACAATATTCACACGCGCATCCGTACATTGTGCCGAAAGCCGCGTGGCAATCATCAGCTGATATGCTTCATCATATTCCAGCGAGCATTTCGCATCGGGATAGACTGCATCCAGTGCGTCGCAGATTTTCACTGCCTTTTCTTTTAATTTCATGGATGTTCCTTTCTTGACTTTTCCTGCCGTTCATGGTATCATAGAATCGCACAGAACGATCATTTTACAGAGCCTTTATCAAATCAAATACTTGCATCAGGTTGTCTGCAACAGCTACGCCCAGCGGTGCTTTCCTGTGGCTGCGGTCAATCCAGATCGGCTTGATCCCGGCAGCTTTTGCACCGTTGACATCGCTGCTCAGCGAATCCCCGATATGAATAATCTGTTCGGCGCGAAATCCGGTTTGTTTCATAGCGTATTCAAACAATTCCTTTCGCGGTTTGTATGCTCCTGCATCTTCACTGGTGAAGGCACCACACGGCTGAAATCTGTGATATGCAATCGCTGCACGCAGATCGTCCGTATCAATATTGGAGACTATATATACAGGTAAAGGCGACTTTTCAAAAAAGTCTTTGGATTCTGCAAATGCCGGCGGCTTTCTCCAATATGCAAACATCCGCGCGCTGAGCCTGTCCGCATCGGCAGATGCACCGAATTGCCGGATTGTTTCAGTCAGTGCGCGATATTCAATCGTTCTTTGCGTTTCAAAATGATCTGCATACGAATTGCTGCACATCGTCTGAAATGTCCTCCACCAATATGCCGCAATGTCTTCCGGACCACCCGCATTGCCTTGACGGAAAATTTCATCTGTAATTTGCTTTATGATTTCCCCGTCCTCATGCACAACGGTTCCGTAGAAATCGACAAAGATTGCTTTTATCATTAATTATGTTCCTTCATTCAATTCTGAAATAGAGGTATTTTCATGGGTACTGCAATGCAATTTGAACAGGAAAAACTCATCTGTGCCGTTATATATACGGATGCACAAACTGCCGATGCAGCAATCGAACGCCTGAAAGCCGCTTACGGCGATACTGATCTGGAATCGGCATCGTACTGCTTCTCCGATATTTCACCGTATTATGATGCGGAAATGGGCGGCAAAGTCTATCGCAAGCTGATTTCGTTTGCGCAGTGCCGTGATCCGCAGGAGCTTGCCGCAATTAAGCTGCATACCAATGCAATCGAACAGGATATGGCAGTCAGCGGAAATCGCCGCGTCAACCTCGACGCAGGCTTTGTCAGCCCCGGCAGGCTCTCGCTTGCCACCACCAAGAATGCCGGTCACCGCATCCCGCTCTCAGACGGCATCTATGCCGAACTGACGCTCTTTTATGCGCGGCATGCGTGGCATCCGTTTCCGTGGACATACATGGACTTCAAGCTGCCGCAGGTACACACATTTCTCTCGGATGTGCGCCGCATTTACATGCAGCAGCGAAAAGGCAAACGCGAAAGCCTCTGAGCTGTCTGCCGCACAAAATCCGTCAGTGCATTGCCCGTCAGCCCGCATTGGCAGCCGACCCACACAGCACCGTATGCCAGTGCTGACGGCATGTAGAGCGGAATCGCACCTGCGGCAACAAGATCATGCGCCGAGCCGTAGCACTGCGCTGCCTCCGTGCAGGGAGCCAGATAACAGGGAATTCCCGCGGCTCTGCAACGCCGCAAGAGTGTCTGCACCGAATACGGCGAATCCGTCTGCGCATTTGCCGTCTCGGAATGATAGGTCTCCTGCACAATCGCCGCAATGCCGTCCAGCGGCAGTGTGTCATAGCGCATTCCCGTATAGGGATGCACCAGACAGATTTCTTTCTCACATGTCATCGCCTGCAACGCAAAGCAGGTGTTTTTTTCTGCCGGAATTCTGTCCGCACACAGCACCGCATCCACCGGCTGCATGGTATCACTGAAAAAATCCGTGCTGCCGTGGGTGCATCTGCGCAAACATGCACCGCTGTGCAGATAGGTCACGCCGTCACTGTTCTGATACACAGCCCACACACCGCCTGCAAGCCGCTGCTGCAATAATTGAACTGCTGCTGCAAAATTCACATGCGCATTCGTCTGTGGGTCAAGCGGCGGTGCAATCGCGGAAACCAGTATCACCGGCACAGAAATGCCGCAGAGCGCAGCAGAAAGCATGGCTGCCGTCTGATCGAGTGTATCCGTTCCGTGCGCAATCAGAATCCCGCTGAACGCAGTAAGATCTGTCTGCGCGAGTGTGCGCAGCAGCGTGCGCCAATCCTCCGGCGTCAGGTCTTCACTCAGCCGGTTGATCGGCTTCTCCGCCGTAAACTGCACATCCGAATCAGGATGCGCTGCAAAATACCGTTCTTCCAGCACCGTCGCCGCCGCATGTACATCACTGCGTCGGTTCCCGCTTTCTGTGCGGCTGCATATCGTGCCGCCGGTCAGAATCAGCAAAATACGCAAGCTGCCCGCCCCCTTCGTTTTCCTCATTATACACCGATCCCAGAAAACTGTCAAGCACGCAAAACGGGATGCCAAAAGGCATCCCGCTTTCACATCTTTTGTTCAACATCCTGATTTCTGATTATCCGATGCATGTTTGACATGCAGCTTTCGATCAATGGAAAAAGTTTGTTTTCCCATTTCCGGTAAAGTACAGATAGCCGTGATTGAACTGCGTCGGATCGGAAAGATACAGATCGACGGCAGCCTTGCAGCTCGCTGTTACCTTAGAGGAAAACGTACCGAGATTTACATAAGTAGAGGAACCGGAGAACTGATACCGCTGCGTCAGAACACCGTAGATCGTGTTCGGGAACGAGCTGGATTTCACACGGTTCATCACGACCTCGACGACCAGTGCCTTATCATAGGTGCTGACCCAATCGGAGCCGTATTCATGCGCAACCACGTTGCACAGCAGCACATAATCGCTGTACGCTACCGTGATCGCATTGGACGCTGTGGTCGCAGTCGTTTCAACGGTTTCTGCCGGTGCAGGCTCCGCTGTCACTGCCGATTCTGCTGCGGTTGTTTCCGGTGCAGCAGTGGTTTCCGGTGCGGGGGTCGTTTCGGGAGCAGCTGTCGTCATGACGGTTGTCTGCTCTGTGGTCGTTGCTTCTGTCGTTGTCGTTGTAGTCTCTGTGGTCGTAGTTGTTTCTTCTGTTGTCGTTGTTGTTTCCTCGGTCGTTGTAGTGACCGGTTTGGTTGTCGTTGTTTCCGGTACGGCAGTCGTTTCGATCGAAGCTGCAGTTGTAACAGTCATCTCTTCTGCATACTCGACGATTTCTGTTTCAACGGTCACGGAATTGATCGTATCCGCATCGAAGAGTGCGCCGCTGCCGGTCACTGAAATGACCGCACCGAGAAATGCTGTTAGAACTTTCACTTTTCTCATCAACTCATCCTTTCGTATCACAATATATTGATTTTGTCTCTCTGTGAGTACAGTGCTATCATATCACAAAAGAGAAAAGATTACAACTTTATTACAGGAATTTCCATTTTGTAATCAAAAACTGACCAAAGAAGCGGAGAAATTTCTGTGCATTATTACATGATTTTGGCAGCTATTTAAGTGGAAAATTCAAATTACAAATTGTAGAATTTGCTCTATATATTATTTTCAATTATTTTTATTTCCGCTTTTTCCGACAAAAAATCGCCTGATTCCAGCGGGAAACACCTCTTTTACAAAGAGTACATTTCCTGAACAAAAAATCGGCACCTGTTTGATCAGGCACCGATTTTGTTATGATTTTATTGTGATTTACTGTCCCGGAAAGCCGCCGGGAGGCGTCATGTTTTTAAAGTCTCCGCCGTCCGGCATTGCAGGCGGATTGCCGCCCTCAAATCCTCCGTCCGGCATCTGCCCTGCTCCGGGAAATCCGCCGTCAAACTCGCTTGGATCAAAGTCATCCGGCATACTCATCTCGCCGGGCTGCCCCATATTTCCGCCTCTTCCGGTTCTGCCGCCGCCCTGCATACCGCCGCCGAAACCGCCGCCCATCGTGCCGCCGCTTCCGCCGCTGCCGGACACGACAAGCTCCCCTGCGGTATAGCTTCCGCCGACTGCAAAGCCGTCGCTGTTGAAGTCGCCGTCATAGGTTCCGCCGGTGTATACATAGTATCCGTCCGACATGCCGTCTGCGCTGAACACAAGACCCTGCGCCTGCTTCGGTGTCTGCAATGCACCCAGCACCTTGCCATCCGCATCGGTCACGACGATCAGTGTCCCTGCCGCTGCGCCGAGAGATGCCGTCGAGATATAATTCTCCTCCGGAACCTCCATCATGCCGGTCGAGCCGACTGCAAGCAATGTGCCGCCTGTAACCGTGATCGTATTCTGATTGTCGCCGCTGTCCAGCGGACCGTTGCCGTCATTGGTCGGTCCGGCTACAACCACCGTGCCGCCTGTCATGACAATATCGCCGTTGGAATCGAGTCCGTCTCCGCCTGCATTCACAAACAGATAGCCGCCGTTCAGATACAAATATCCGTCGGTCGCGCCCATGCCCGCAAAACCGCCGCCTGCGCTTTCGGAATTTCCGCCGTCAGAGGCATTCACACCGTCATCGCTCGCCGTGATGCGCGTCTCACCGCCGCTGATTGTAATGATATATGACTCGATGCCTTCATAGGATTCTGTGACCGTCACCTGCGCGCTGTCACTGATCGTCACGGAATTGTCGCCGTGAATACCGTCGCCGCCGGCTGCCAGTTCCAGCACTGCACTGCCGGAAATGACCACATCGCTGTCACTGTGAATGGTATCGTCCGCTGCATTGGCGGTAATTGTGCCGCCGGTGATTTCCAGCGTACCGGCAGCTTTGATGCCTTTCATGCTGACGGATGTGCTGTCATCTGTGTCAGAAGCTGCCGTATCACTCCGATTCCAGCCGCCTCTGCCGCCGAATCCGCCGCCCATCATATTATCTGTATGTGCCGCTGCATTGGATGTGCCGCCGCCTGCTGTCATATCGAGCGTGCCGCCGGAGATGCTCAGTGTCGCTGCGGCATCTATGCCGTCCTGCTCCGAGCGAATCGTCACTGCACCGCCTGCCATCACAACATAGCCCTTGCCTGCGGTATCCGCAGTGGTGGATTTGACACCGTCGCCGCCGCTGGTAATATCCAGCGTACCGTCATAGATCAGCACGGAATCATTGCCGCGCACACCGTGATTTGCAGAAACCACCGTGACCGCGCCGCCGATCAGTTTCAGATCGTCCTTTGTCTGAATGCCGTTGTGATAATTTGCAGTGACAGTCAGTGCGCCGGTACCGTTGACCGTCAGATCGTCCTTCGATGCAAGACATGCATTCGGAAACGCGGAATCCTCCTCTGTCTCAGCTTCCTCATCAAACACCGTAAACTCTGACGCGTCCGACAGCGCATTTTCCGTGCCGTCCGCCAGCGTAATCACAGTTTTATCTGCCTGCAAAACCGTCAGCGGAGAGGTCGTGCTGCATGAGACAGACACGCCGTTCATTATCAGATGCACTTTTTCGTTGTGATCCGTCAGATTTATGACAATTCTGCCGTCATCCAGTTTACCGGATAACACATATGTGCCGCCCGATGTGACCGTCAGCACACTGCCGCTAATTGTCAGTCCCTCTTCCGAAGAAGCAGAGATCGTACTGCCGTCAAACGTCACCGTCACCGCGCTGTCATCCCATTCGGTATCGGTGTCCCAGCTGCTCAGTTCAATATCAGATGCGGAAACCGCCTCCGATATATCTGCCGTGACTGTACCGTTCTCCGAGACAGTCAATCCCTCAACGGCAGATTCCGCAGAAGAATCTTCGCTGTTGCAGCCCGTCACCGTCAATAATGTCAATGCGGCAAGTATTGCAATCCGTTTTTTCCAGGCAGTGTTTTGCATAGCAGTCATCCTTTCGATTCTAAAAAACTGATGCCACTTTGCCCTTTTTCGATTTCCCGCTCTTTGTATCTTGTCAAATTATACAATCAGAATGTGCGCAGTTTGTGAAAAAAAGCAGAAAAGCTTTTGAAAACACTGCCATTACGTTGGTTACGTTGTTACGCCGTTTCTCCTGCCAGATACCGGAGCATTGAAGACAGATCTCTGGCATCCAGCATCTGATCGCTGTTCCAATCGGCACGCACAAGCTGCCACGGCTGCACAGACACCGCCGCATGCTCGGACAGAATATGCGAGAGCAGCACGGCATCCGCCATTGTACATGCTCCGTCGCCGTTCAGATCGCCTGCCGTTTCCGTCTCTGCCGAAACCTCCTCATAGGCAAACAAATAGGTATCTGCATATTCTGCTGCCGCACAGCCTGCATAGCCATACACCACCGAGGTATCCGGAATCCGCGTGAACAGTCCTTCCGGTACAAACGAGACCGGAACACCGCTGATCTCCGGCAGCAGCGTGATCTCCGAAAGAGATGTGTTCAGCTTATAGACCTCCGCATAGTTCATTGCGGAAAATACCCGGTATGTCACGCCGTGCTCTGTATCATTCACAGTTTTGAAATCCGGACAGCCCGGATCGGTGAGCATGAAACGGAAGCTCTGGTTATAATTGGAAATGTTCTGTGCGGAAAACAGCAGATAGCATGTCTCCCCCGCCGCAAGGTCAAATGTCATTTCACCGCTTGCCTGCATTGCATTCAATTCAATGAACACACTTTCCGCAAAGGCACCGCTGCTGTCATAACGCTGCACAGACAAACTGCATGCTGCGTTGTAAACCGACAGCTTCATGCTGTCATCCAGTCCCGCTGTATAACGCGCCACGACATAGTCATGTTCCAGATCGGCAGACGGCATGTACACCGTATCCAGCACAATCGGATATGGTGCGAAAGATTCCGATTCCAGCTCCGGCAGAGATTCCGCAACAATATAATAGGTCACGTCACATGTTCCGAAATAATCCCCCATGCCGATGTAATTCGCCGTTGCGGTTCCGATGCGTTCGTCATTGTCTGTATAACGTAAAGTGTAATCCACACCCTCTTGCAGCGTGTAATCACCGTCAGTGAATGTCACCTGCGGCAGCACGCGTTCTCCGGTGTAGTACACATGCTCTGACACCACTTCACAGTCCGTCAGCAGGCGCAGTGCCGTTTCGAGCTGGAAGTGCATCGTGCCGCTTCGGTCGTTGCTGTTGAATTTCAGCATCAGATACCGTGTCTCGCCCGCCGGCACTGTGAACGATACCGATTTGGTCTGGTTGCCGTAGTCCTGTGCCAGCAGCTCTGCTTCCGGCGAGAACACGCGCAGCACAATGTTCATAACATCGGACGACGCCAGCGTATAGGTTGTCTCTGTTTCCGCTGTCAGCTTGTAAAATGCAAGGCGGTCATCCAGCGTCAGCACTGCCGTGTGCGATCCGACCGTGATCTCCGGTGCATCCTCCGGCAGATCCACATAAATCTCAAAATAGCCGGTGCAGGTGCCGTAGGATCGGTTGGTTGCGCGCAGCACAACACGCGTCTCACCAAACAATGTGTGTCGTTCAGGGTATGAAACAATGTAGTCACGCCCCTCGGTCAGCAGCGTACCGTCCGCCGCCGTGACTGTGATCGGCGGGTAAACTTCCGTGCCGGTATACGGCATGTCCCCGATCGTAAGCTCTGCCTGATCCAGCTCGTACGGCATGACAACCGTGAAATTCGCGCCGGATACCACATTCGCATACTGCCGGTACACAACAATACAGTAAGTGCCGCTTTTCAGCGCATAGTCATCGGTCTGTCCGGAAATGGCAGTCATCTGCGAGAAGAATTTTCCCTGCGCACTGTATGCGTAAAGCACATATTTCATCGGGCCGCCGGATGTGCGCTCATTGATCACGCGGTAACGCGCAGTCTCTGCATCTCCTGTATCCACAGTAAAATACAGTACCTCCGCTCGTTTTGTGGAACAACTGACACTTGCCGTTTCTCCGACTGCAATCTCTTGTCCGGACAGCTTGGACGGCTGATAGTCAATCAGGAACTGCTTGCTGAGTGTGCCGCAGTACAGACCCTTGCCGGCAATCATCAGTGTCGCCTGTCCCGGTGCATCGTTGTTGATGTAAATAAGCTGATAATCTTTGCCCTCGGTCAGCTCTGTGCCGTTCCATGACACGGTAATCGCCGGATATACAAATTTGCCGGACTGATAAAATCCGTACAGATCACCGGTTACGGATGCACGCCGTATCTCACGCGGTGTCTGTGTGACAACCAGCGAATATTCCGCCGCAGAACCCCCGCCGCAGAGAAAATAGTATGTCTGCCCCGCATTCAGCTCGACACTGTTGTAGAAATAGTATCCGGTGTATGCGTTATAAGAACTCACAGCAAGCGTCGTGCCAAGTCCGTCCGGCCGATCACTGACGACACAGCTCGTCCGCAGGTTTGCATAAAGGGAACCGGCAGAATAGGATCCGTTGCGATAGTAGGCATTCATCTCATCTGCATAGCCCTCGCCGTAGGAAGCATAGAAATAATATGTTCCGCTTGCCAGCGGCACAAAGGCATATACCGATGTATCCCCGGAGGAACGAATCGAAACCGGCACCGCTGTATCCGCAGAAATGCGCGGATAGACCGTCAGCTGCCGTTCTGCATAGCCGCAGTATGCGCCGATGCCGAATACCGACACCGTACAGCTCTGATTGTGCTGCACAACCTGAACCGTATAATCTTCATCCGCAGTCAGCAAGGTGCCGTCCGGTGCCGTCACCGTCACTGCCGGTGCAAACGCCGCTTCATATTCCCTGCTGCCGCCGCCTGTTATTGTCACCGTGCAGGCAGAGAGCGGTGTCCGTTCCTCTGAACTGTCCGTCAGGAGCAGCGCGTACGCAGATGACCACATCGGTTTGGCTTGCAGCGTGTAGCGCGCCCCCTCCAGCAAAGACACAGTCATCGAATCGGTAAAGCCAGCGTGAGAAAAGTCCCCGACCGTTCTGCCCGCTGCATCGGTCAGCATGCCTGCAAGCGGTGCGCCGGTCTCTGCGGTCAGTGTATAATCGCCGCTTGCCGCCGGTACAATCGTATACTGCACGGCATCGGCACCGGTCAGATAGATATTCGTATCCGGTTCCATCTGTGCGGCATCAGCAGTCTCTTCTGTCACCGTCAGCGTCACTGTAATCTGCTCCGTCTTGCCGCCGGCATCCGTCAGCACGCAAAGATAGCTCTGTATTCCGACAGCAGAAGTATCGGGTATATATACCGTGTCCGTTGCGCCGTCAATCGCTGTCTGCGTTTCCCCGTCCGTCAGATACCACTGTGCGGTCAGTCCCACGCCGCAGCCAAGCACATACAGAACCGTCTGCGCATGCTGCTCAGCCGTGACCTCCGGATTCGTCCAGCGGAAAATCAACGGCTCATCGCAAAGTGAAATCGGCTGACTTAAATTTTCCAGTGCCGGAATCTCATCGAGCGTGCAGATCCATGTACCCTCCGGACAGGCATCCGGATCAATCGAAACTGCCGCTTCCGACAGCACTGCCGCGATACATCCGCTCAGACTGCCCTTTGCAAGCGACTGTGCAGATTCCAGACCGACAAATCCGATCTGGCTCTCCGAAAACGCATTCTGCGGCACATCCGTCACGAGCGGAAATTGCAGTCCGCCCGCATAGACACCGGCAAAGCTGCGGTAGCTAAGCTCTCTGAGCGAATCAAACGATACCGCATCCCGACCGTTCCCGATCGGAAATCCGAAAAACGCGTTGGTACTGACCTTTGTGATCTTCGTATAATCCAGTTCAACCGCAATGTCCGATGCCATATTGCCGATTGCCAGTGCGTTCGCGGAGATCTCTGAAACACCCGGAAGCTGCAACAGCTTCAATCCGGAACACCCGCTGAACACCGTAGACGGCAGCACCGTGATCCGCTCCGGCAGAGATACGCGCAGCAAGCTTCTGTCACCGGAAAACGCGCCTTCTCCGAGCGTTTCCAATGTATCCAGACACAATCTGCCCTGCCATTCAGTGCAGCCTGCAAATGCAGAATTTCCGATTGCTGTCACTTTCGTGAAATCACATTCGAGCAGTGTCATCGCGGAACAGTTCAGAAATGCCTCATCACTTATGCGCACCGCATCGGGAGCTGTCACCGTCTGCAACGATCCGCAGCTCTTGCAGACCGAAGCAGGCAGCTTGGCAATGCCGTCCAGATGAACGGATACCAGCGATGCACATGCTGCAAATGCAGATTCTCCGATTTCATCCAGTCGGTCTGCCATCGTCACAGAGGTGAGCTGAGGACAGCCTGCAAAGGCTTTCTCACCGATCTTCCTTGCGCCCGGTGCATAAACAGTTTGCAGCACGCTGCATTCAGAAAATGCACCGTCTCCGACTGTCTCCACATTCTCCGAGAGAATGATCTGTTTTGTATAGTGATTTCCCGCAAACGCATCTGCTGCGATTGCCGTGATCTTCTCCCCGTTCACAGAATCCGGCACAGTAAGCTGCTGTGCCACACCACGGTACTGCAACAGTGTGTGATCTTCCACTGCAAACGCATCCGCGATGTCCTTTCCGCCGATCATATAGACCGCCTCCGACACACGGCTCGTCACATAACCCGTGCGTGCCGCGACTGCAAGCAGTACCGTCGTCTCCGTCAGACAGATCGGCTCACAATAAAGAATGCCGTTCTCCGGCGAGGGTTCCGTACCGTCGGTGGTATAATAAATCTGCACATCCTCCGTCTCGCAGGAAAGCTCCACCTCAACCTGCACACCGTAATTGCCGGCGTCCACGGAATATACCGGTGCCATGCAAATACCGTCATTCCACTGAAAATCGCGCATGGAAACAAGACCCCAGCCGAAGGTTTCGTCAAAGCCCTCATCCCCAAGGTCCGCTGCATTGCTTTGTAGCAGTGCCTCTGCTCTGCGCGGCGTCAGATCCTTGTCATATGTACGCAGCAGCGCGCAGCACGCTGCTACATGCGGTGTCGCCATACTGGTGCCGTTCCAGCTTTCCAGCGTCTCGGTGTCACCGGTCACATAGCTCACAATGCCGACACCCGGCGCGACAACGTCCAGCATTCTGCCGTAATTGGAAAAAAGTGCAAGCTCCATATCGGCATCCACTGCGCCGACTGTAATGCTCTCCGCAATGCCGCCCGGATAATAATATGCCGCATCATCGGCATTGTTGCCCGCAGCCGCACAACAGATCACATTGTTTTCTTCCGCAATGGAAATCGCCTCGATTTCCAGCGGGCTGACGCCCAGTCCGCCGAAGCTCATATTGATGACATCTGCACCCTGCTCAATCGAGTACACAATGCCGAGATAAATCTGTTCGTCTGCCGCAGAGCCGTTCAGGTCAAACACCTTGACCGGCAGAATCTTCACATTCTCCGGTGTCAGCTCGCAGATCGTACCGGAGCAGTGCGTGCCGTGACCGTAATCATCATCCGCACTGTCATCACCCGAATCCGAGTAATTGACACCGCCGTCCAGCACTCTGCCGTCAAAGAGCGTCGGTACCATGTTAATACCGGTATCGACAACCGAAACAATGACCTCAGGCAGAAGTTCCGCATTCAGATAAGTGCTGATGAAATCCTCTATGCCGATCACATCTGCACCCCATGTGTTATAGGTGTGCGTCTGTGTATCGTTTATCTCCGCACCCGTGAGAAATGCAGTCTCCGCAGCGGTTTCAATCTGCACGCGATGAGAGGGCTGAACGTATATCACATTCGTATCTTCCAGAAACTTCTGATACGCAGTATAAGCCTCCGCAGCAGTCCCGTACTGCAAAATATGCAGGTGATTATATCCCTCGGCTGCCGATTCGGCTCCGTAAGTCTCAATACTGCCCGCCGCCTTGACAATCAGCCGCGCAGTCTGAAATTCATTGGTCAGCGTCACGGTATTGCCGGTCTGCGAATAAGTAAAACCGTATGCCTCAGCCGCCTCATAAAACGGCGTGTACAGAGCGTCCGATTCTCCGGAACCGGATCGCTTCGGCAGCGTACCGGTTTGCAGCATCAGTTCGCCGTCCTGCACGGAAAGATCCCCGACCGTTCCGTCTGTCAGCTCGCCGTCCGCCGTCAGCACGCCTGTCTCTGTGTCAAATTCCAGCGAATCATAAAACTCTTTGCCGCTGTCAGATGCAGTCAAGCCCTGCACGCGCTGTGCAAATTCCGAGAGTGAAACCGCATTTTCCGGTTTCTCTGCTGCAAACACAGGAAAATTAGCCGCTGCCGGCTGCACAAGCATCACCGCACCCGTCAGCAAACCTGCAATGCGTTTCGTGTTCATGAAAAATCCCCTTTTTTCTTTGAATCATATGGATGCTGTCACCCGATATTGCCGTTCCAGTCTGCAATCCGCGCTTTCATTTCGTCTACGGCAAGAATGCCGTACGCAAAGCCCTTGCGCACCAGCTCTGCCGGTACATATTCATCATATTTTTCAAACAGCGGAATCTCATTCGGATAAACGAGATCAATCGGGTCAAATTCCTTTGCTGCTTCCTCTGCAAGCACCGCAAAAAACTGTTCTTTGGATGCTTTCATTTTAAATGTCAGAAAATACGGACGGGACGGAGACAAGCCCGAAAGCCCCAGCCGCTCTGCACATTTCACCTTGATGAACCGCTCCATCGCAAGGAACGCATAGCTGCCAAGCCACGGAAACAACGCCCACATCTCACCGCCCATGCAGATCAGCGGCTCGGTCACCAGACCGCAGTTTTCCGCTGTGTGCCGCGCCAGTGCCAGCCGCGCCGCAGCATTCTGCATCAGATACGGATACTGCTGCTCCTCGCGCAAAACCTGCCGCATCCGTTCGAGAATCTTCGTTTGAATATCACCCGGACAGTCTCCGAAATACGCCGGCACTTTGCCCTTCACCATCGTGCAGTAGACAAGATGCCGGTCAAAATCCACCTCATCCACAACCCACACATGCCCTGCAATCGCAATCTTCTCTCCCGCCGGCGGCGGCTGCACGATTGTGCCGATCTCCTGCGATTCGCTGCGCACGGTAAACTCTTCGCTTTCCTGAAACACTGCGTAAAACCGGAACTGATTGACCACGCGCTCTCCTGCCAGTCCGACGATCAACCCGCCGCGCTCCGTCTGCTGAATATGCTCCTTTGCAATCAGATGCCGCAGCAAAATGCGGTAATCTTCCTGCGTAATCCGATAAAACGGCTGCAATTTCAGCACACGTCCTGCAAGCTGCGCAGGCGTCATTTCCCCGCACGCTGCCAGCGTACTCAGTGTCTGATGATAGAGCAGACTGTACGGCAGTCTGTCCAGCTTCGGCGGCTCCACCCATTTCTCTTCCGCATAAAGCTGCACCAGCGCGATGCCCTGCAACAGCTTCCACGGCACTGTATCGGGCAGCATTGCCCGCGCCTCCGGCTCATCCTCGCGGATGACAAACCACATCTCCGGCGGCAGTCCGCGCCTTCCGGTTCTGCCCATGCGCTGCAAAAAAGATGATACCGTGAACGGCGCATCCAGTTGAAATGCCCGTTCCAGCTTTCCGATGTCGATGCCCAGTTCCAGTGTTGCCGTCGTTACAGTCGTCAGCGTCCGGGTTTCATCCTTCATGATCTCCTCCGCGCTCTCCCGGAATGCTGCCGACAAATTGCCATGGTGAATCAGAAATCTGTCCGGCTCCCGGTTCACTTCGCAGTATTGCCGCAAAGAAGTTGTCACCGCCTCACATTCCTCGCGGGAATTGACAAACACCAGACATTTCTTTCCGCGCGTGTGCGAGAAAATATAGCCGTATCCCGCGTCGGCATTCTGCGGCGGCACATCGGTTTCCGGTTCCGGCATTTCCGGCATTTCATTGAGATTCAGTCCGTAGAAATCATTGAACAATTCCAGCATAGCAGGCTGTTCGGCATTTTCCGCCGCCTGTGTGTTCATCACATAAAAATGCTCCATCGACAGCCGCCATGTGCTTTTTTCTGCCTGAACTTTCGGAATCAGCGTTTTCCGTCCGGAGCCGACCGCCAGATATGCACCGGTTTTTTCCGGATCCCCGATTGTCGCGGAGAGTCCGATTCTGCGCGGATTGGCTCCCGACATATCCGAAAGGCGTTCAATCAGACAGAGCGTCTGTCCGCCGCGGTCGCCGCGCAAAAGCGAATGCACTTCGTCAATGATGATAAACCGCAGATCGTGAAACAGCTTCGGCACCGCCATATGCTTGTGCAGCAGCAGAGCTTCCAGCGATTCCGGCGTGATCTGCAAGATGCCGCCCGGATGCTTCAAAAGCTTTGTCTTTTGCGACTGCGGTACATCGCCGTGCCACCGCCAAACAGGGATGTCGGTATCCTCACACAGCGCGGTCAGGCGGTCAAACTGATCGTTGATCAGTGCTTTCAGCGGCGCGATGTAGATCGCACCGACCGATGCCGGCGGGTCCTCAGACAGCATTGTCAGAACCGGAAAAAACGCCGCTTCGGTCTTGCCCGCTGCCGTCGATGCAGTCAGCAGGACATTGTGTTCTGTGTTGAAAATCGCATCCGCTGCCGCGACCTGCACCGCTCTGAGCTTCTGCCAGCCGCTTCGGTATATATATTCCTGTATGAATGGCGCGTACCGTTCAAATGCATTCATAAGCGTCACCTTTTTACGATAAACGATAAATATTCTTCGTTTAATATAAATAACTGTGCCTGCGAAATCGTCATGCCGACTGTGCAGACGTACAAAATTTATCGTTTATCGTTAATTTTTAGTTGACAATCGTAATATCCCGTGCTATAATAGCGTAGGCAGAGAGAGGAACGGCTCTGCAAATTGATTCACGGAGGAAATCATATGAGTAAGGATCAAATCATCCGCAATCTCAAAAGGGGCGGTATCTGCTTTGCAATCATTTGCTTCATCATGCTGCTGATCAATCTCTACGGCGCGGTCGCCGTGCTTGGGTTGGAATCGTATTCCCGGATGCAGGCAGGGACGCGGTTTCAGGCGGTCGAAATCTGCACCGCATTCCTGCTCAATGCATTGAGTCTGCTGCTTGCAGGGCTGATGTTTGTGCGCATTGCAAAAGACAGCCGCCCGTTCACTGAGAAAAATGTCCATACAGTCCGCAATATCGGCATCCTGTTTCTGCTGAGTGCGATGATTCCGGCTCTCGCCGGCAATATCGCAACCGGATTTGCCATATTCGGAAAGATGGCACAGCAGTTCATCAGACCGAACGAGATCATCGAAGGACTGCTGCTGCTGTTCCTTGCGTATATCATGCACTACGGTTCCCTGCTCCAACAGGAATCCGACGAAACACTGTGAGGTGCGCATATGGCTATTATTCTACGACTTGACCGCGTGATGGCAGACAGAAAAATGAGCCTCAATGAGCTGAGCGAAAAGGTCGGCGTAAGCAACGTCAACCTCTCCAAGCTCAAAACCGGCAAGGTCAGTGCTATCCGCTTCTCCACACTCAATGCTATCTGCACCGCACTGCACTGTCAGCCGGGCGATATTCTCGAATTCACAGAAGATATTTGATTTTTTCGCTTCCCGCTCCGGTTGTCCGGGGCGGGAAGATCTGTGTCATACCAATCTTACTCCGCCCGAGATTTTGCGATGCTGCCCGTGATAACCTGTTCCTCATTGCTTTGTACAGATTCAGAAAGAAAGTCGTTCATCATGACCAGAACTCTCGGATTGCCGTCTGCATCGTTGCTGAGCATTCTGACCCGTCTCATCACAATCGGTGTATCCGGCGATGACAATGCACCGTCCGAGCCGTAAGAACGCTCTACTTGCAGGAAGCTGTCTACAACCTCCATGCCCTCTGTCACTTCCCCGAACGCGGCGTAGTTGCCGTCAAGGAAGGAACAGTCGGTATAGCATATGAAAAACTGACTCGATGCACTGTCATTCTGCGCACTGCGTGCCATGGAGATTACACCGCGCTGATGTGACAAATTGTTTTCAACGCCGTTCTCAGAAAACTCGCCTTTGATCGTCTGATCGCTGCCGCCCATGCCGGTGCCGGTCGGGTCGCCGCCCTGTACCACAAAATCATCTACAACGCGGTGAAAGCACACGCCGTCATAAAAACCGTCTTCCACCAGCCAAATGAAATTCGCACAGGTGATCGGTGCAACCTCCGGATACAGTGTAATAACAAATGAATTCGACCGGTCGCTTTCAGATTCCGGTTCGCGCTGTGTCGTTTCCAAAGATGCTGCACCGGTTGTACCGTCCGCAGAAACAGGGGTCGTGTCTGCTGCCTCTGCGGTTGTTGTGTCATCAGATTCCGCAGTTGTCGTCTCAGCAGGTGCTGTTGTGTCCGTCAGTTCTTCGGTCACTTCCGTCTTCTCACCGGATTGAACTGCCGCTGTCTGACTTGCATCGACACCGCAGCCTGTCAGAAGCAATACAGCAGCTGCGCAGATCCCCATACGTTTCAGTTTCATAAGTTCGGTCTCCCCCGTATTCCTCACTGATTGTCCGACTGACTGCTTTCCTGTGTCAGAAATTCCTGCATCGTGAACAGCACGCGCGGATTGCCGTCCGCATCATCCTCCGTCATCACCGCTGTATCAATGATAATGGGCGTATTGGGCGAGGAAATCGCTCCGTCTCCGCCGAGAGAACGCTCCACCTGCAAAAAGCTGTCCACAACCTCCATGCCCTCCGTCACTTTGCCGAATGCCGCATAGCCGCCGTCAAGGAACGCACAATCGGTATAGCAAATAAAGAACTGGCTCGATGCACTGTCCATGCTGATCGAATTACGCGCCATCGAGACAACACCGCGCTGGTGCGACAGATCGTTCTTTATGCCGTTCTGAGAAAATTCACCCTTGATGGTCTGGTCGCTGCCGCCGGAGCCGTTGCCGAGCGGGTCGCCGCCCTGTGCCATGAAATTGTCCACAACGCGGTGGAATGTCAGCCCGTCATAAAAGCCCTGTGTCACCAGTGTTTCAAAATTTGTGACGGTAATCGGTGCAATGTCAGGATACAGTGTCATGACAAATTGCAGGTCACTCAGCGTCTCCGGCATCGGGACAGGCTCATAGTCCACGCCGGCTTTGGAAGAGCCGCAGCCCGCTGCACTGACACCCAGCAGCACTGCCGCCGCTGCACAAGCAATCATCTTTTTCAGTTTGATCATAATCTTTTCTCCTTAAATCATTCTGATATATCGAATCACAATTTCAGATTGTGAATTCTGCGTATTCATCCGGAACAGTTTCCTGCTCCTCCAAAGCAGTTTCCGCATAGGCAAAGCTGTCAGAGCCAAGCAGATCTGCGACGCTCTGCGAAGGATTCTGCTGGACAATATCCAGCACCTCAATGAAGTCACGGATTACCTCTCGCGGCGTCAGGTTGCTGTCTGCACCGATGCGTCCGTACTCAATCCGGATAAAGCTGTCCATATCCTCTGCCGTGACAATCTGTGTGTAATCGTAAAGCACGGCATGAATCTCTGCCAGCTTTTCCACCAAAATACGCATCTCCGCATACCCCAGTGCCGTCAGATGAATGACCGGCTGATTCAGGTTGACCTGCCCTGCCGCATATTTTCCGTCAGACAGCCGCGACCGCAGTGCCTCATAGCTGAACACGCCCCGCCGCGGATCTTCCATGCTCTGCGGTGTGCCGCACAGGATGATCCCCAGATATTCTGCCTTGCCCTGCATCGTGTCATTGTACATGGTCAGGATTTTTTCATAGTTCTTCTCGCGCGTCACGCTCTGCGGAATCTTGTAAAGATTCACCAGCTCGTCCACCAGAACAATCAGACCCTGATAGCCCGCCTGCTTCAAGAACACTGCCAGCAGCTTGATGTATTCATACCAGTCGTCATCGCGGATGCAGATGTTCACGCCGAGATCGTTCTTCGCCTCGGTTTTTGTCTGATATTCGCCGCGGAACCACTTGATGACCTTTGCCTTTGTTTCGGTGTCGTCCTCTGCATAGGAGCGGTAATACAGCCGGAGGAGCGCGGCAAAATCAAAGCCGTGTACCATCGTATTCAGTGAATCCACAACCGTGAAGATGCGTTTCTCCACCATGCTGTGAAAAGCCGGATCCGTCAGCGAAAGACCGCTCTCTGCGGCAGTCTGCGTCCGGACATTGTTGATCCAGCGATCGAGAATCAGCGGCAGCGCACCGCCGTCGGGCTTGGTCTTTGTTGAAAGATTCTGCACCAGTTCCTTATAGGTGGCAAGCCCCTGTCCGTTCGAGCCCTGCAAACGGCGTTCCGGCGATAAATCTGCATCGCAGACGGCAAAGCCCCTGTCCATCGCATAATTGCGGATTGTTTGAAGCAGAAAGCTCTTGCCGCTGCCGTATTTTCCGCTGATAAAGCGAAATGCCGCGCCGCCGTCCGCTATGATGTTAATGTCATGGAGCAGTGCCTCGATCTCTTTTTCCCGTCCGACTGCAATATACTGCAACCCGATCCGCGGCACCACACCGCCCTGCAAAGCGTGAATCACGGCACCTGCCATCCGTTTCGGAATTGTCATGCTTCAAACATTCCTTTCAGTTCTTCTTCATAATCCGGCACAAGCTCCGGTGCATCGCCGTTCAGCTCCACAACCGTGTCTCCGAATGTGTCATACAGATTTTCATTGATTTCATCGACCAGAACAGAGAGCATATGCCCCTGTTCCAGCAAGGGCTGATAGGATTCACCGGTCAGCAGACAGAGCAGCAGTGCCATCGCAGGGGCAGAAAGCGGTAGATCCGGCACGGCACCGGTTTCAGCCGCAGCTTCTGCATCCGGCTCCGCATCGTCTTCTCCGCTGAGCAGAACAGAAATCTGCGCATCATCCTCCGGCAGTGTCAGCATATCCGTCGTGTGGGCTGCGGCAGCACGGATCTCTTCCAGCTTCTTTGCATCCAGCTCAATCTTCGGTGCATTTGCCCGCGCTTTCTCTGCAAAATACGCTCCGATTGCCTCACGGATGACTTCGGCATCGCCTGTCGGCAGATCGCCCGCTTTCAGCGGATACTTGAATCCGATCTGATCGCGCATCAGCGAATCAAATGTGCGCAGAAACGCGCCGATCTTAACCGCATCGGGATGACTGCAATACCGCTCAACCGCCCACTGCTCGCGATAACAGTGATAGACCGTCATCGGTGACAGGCGGACAGAATATTCCTTTTCCCCGCTTAGCACCGTGTCCTGTTTGGCATCATAGAAAACTGCACCCTCAAACAGCACATGCGATTCCCGCTTTGTCTCCCCGAACAGAAACACCGGATAGGAGTAATGCTTCTGCTCTGCATAATGCCGCATCATCGCCTTGTATACCGCGTGTAACGCTGCGGCGGTGTCCTCCTTATGCTCTGCATAGAGCTTGGAATCCAGCAGCTTATATTTCGACAGCCAGTTCAGTGCGGACAAAACTGCCAGATCGGTATGCTTGGTGTGCCGCAGTAAAACTGCCAGCGCAATTTCTTTCGGATCGCGGGTGTCATAGGGAATGCCGTAATAGGCTGCATAATCGGGCATCCATCTCTGAACTGCCTTTTTCAGTGCCGGATGCGCCGCACCGTAATCCTCTGCCAGTCTGAGCAGACGTTCCCTGCCCTCCTGCGGCGACGGCACGCCGATCTGATTCAGAATCTCATAGGCATACAGCATCAGATAGGCAGTCTCCGTGGCAGGCTTCCCGCCAAGCTTATATCGCGTTCGCCATGTGAAATAGCAGCGCAGCTCAGCATCTTTCAGATTGTAATACATCGGAAGACTGCGCGTGCAGCTGACATACGCATCATACGAATCGGTGAAATCGACCATGTATCTGCCCTGCTGGCAGAACAACGCTTCCATTGTCCGCTGTCCCGTCACCGAATAGCCGGAGATTGTGCGCATCTGGCGAATCTCCTTCGGCACCTCTTCAAAATGGTGCGACGGAAGCTGGATCCAGCCTTCGCTGTCCCGTGTGTACGGCTGAACACGGCTCGGTGTGCGGCGGACAGCCGACCTGCTTCTCACGGGTGTACCGCGCCGCGGCTGGGATTTCCTCGGCTGCGGTCTGCGCGGCGGAGCTTTCGGCGGCGGAATCTGCTCGTCCAGATATGTGATCGCAGCCGTTGCCAGCAAATTGCGCAGCAGTTTGGACAGATCCATGTCACAGCCTCCTTTCTTCGGCATCCCATAACTCATCTATTATATTATACTGCATTTCCGTCCGTTTTGCAATGGGCTTGTGAAAGAAATTTGCACTTTTCAAAAAAACATGGTATAATGACAGTACAATCTGATTGCATCCGTGCGCAATATGCGTGTCAAGATGACACAGGAAGAAAGGAGGGATCGCCGTGAAACAGCTTACAATCGGACTGATGGCGCATGTGGACTCAGGCAAGACGACGCTTGCAGAGGCACTGCTCTACCGCACCGGAGAAATCCGGAAGCTCGGAAGAGTGGACCACGGTGACACCTGGCTCGACACCAGCGCAATCGAAAAAAGCCGCGGCATTACCGTGTTTGCACATCAGGCTTCGTTCACTGCGGGTGATGCACAGATCACGCTGCTCGATACGCCCGGCCACGTTGATTTCTCAGCCGAAACCGAGCGCACGATGCAAGTGCTGGACTATGCAATCCTCGTCATCAGCGGCACGGACGGCGTGCAAAGCCACACCAGAACGCTCTGGAAGCTGCTGGAACGCTATCAGGTTCCGGTCATTCTCTTCATCAATAAAATGGACCTCTCCCAGCGCAGCGAAACCGCACTCATGCAGGAATTGCAGGGAAGACTGTCCCCAGCCTGTGTACAGTTCGACACAGATCCGGAGAGCCTCTGCGAAAATGCTGCCGCCTGCTCCGAAGCGATGATGGAAGCATATTTTGCAGGCGGCGAAATCACCTCTGACATGCTTCAAACGGCGATCACAAAGCGGGAAATTTTCCCCTGCTGCTTTGGCTCTGCCCGAACGCTCAAAGGGGTGGACACGCTGCTGCAAATCCTCTCTGATGACACAAAAGAACCGGCGCGGACAGCGGGATTTAGTGCCAGTGTCTTCAAAATCTCCGTAGACGCAAAAGGCAGCCGTCTGACCTATCTCAAACTGCGCGGCGGCACACTTCACAGCCGCGATGAGCTGACCTATATCGGTGCGGACAGACAGCCGCACACCGAAAAGATCACAGGCATCCGCTTATATTCCGGCGCGAAATACATCTCCGCGGAAACCGCCGAGGCAGGTGCTGTCTGTGCTGTCACCGGACTGACTGCCGCCTATGCCGGCATGGGCATCGGTGAAACACCGGACGCCGTTGGTACCGCGCTGACACCGGTCATGCAGTACCGAGTTTTGCTGCCGGATCATGTCTCCCCTGCTGCGGCACTGACACAGATGCAGCTCCTTGAAGCCGAAGATCCGCAGCTGCATGTGACATGGAACGCGCAGCTTCGCTCAGTCTTTGTACAGCTTATGGGTGCTGTGCAGCTCGAAGTGCTGTCACAGCAGATTGAAGAACGGTTCGGCTATGCGGTTTCGTTTGACAGCGGCAGTGTCACCTACCGCGAAACCATCCGGGAAACAGTGGAAGGCATCGGGCATTACGAACCGCTGCGACACTATGCCGAGGTGCATCTGCTGATGACGCCGCTCCCCGCAGGCAGCGGTCTGCAATTTGAAACGCAATGCAGCGAGGATGTCCTCGACCGCAACTGGCAAAGACTGATTCTCACGCATTTGCAGGAAAAAACACATATCGGCGTGCTGACCGGCTCTCCCGTCACGGATATGAAAATTACGCTCGTCAGCGGCAGAGCACACCTCAAACACACCGAAGGCGGTGACTTCCGGCAGGCAACCTACCGCGCAGTGCGGCAAGGGCTTCGCTCAGCGGAATCTGTCCTCTTGGAGCCGTATTATGATTTCACACTGGAATTGCCAGCCGACTGCATCGGAAGAGCGATGACCGATCTTCCGCAGCGAAACGGCAGCTTCTCCCCGCCCGAAATCCTCGGAGATACCGCAGTCATCACAGGCAGCGCACCGGTCGCTGCCATGAACAGCTATGCCGCGGAGGTTTTAAGCTACACCAAAGGGCAGGGCAATCTGATGCTCTCTGTCAGCGGATACCGCCCCTGCCACAATCCGGAGGAAGTCATCGAACGCATCGGATACAATGCGGACAGTGACACCGAAAACAGCGCAGATTCTGTCTTTTGCGCGCACGGAGCGGGCTTTCTTGTTGGCTGGCAGGAGGTACCAATGTACATGCATCTGCCCGCCGTACTGCCGCATCGCTATGACTTTGCAGAGGAAGTCACTGCGCCGGAGCCGCAGCCGCGCCAAAGCGCGCTCCCAAATGCGAGCGATGATGAGCTGATGGCAATTTATGAACGAACCTACGGAAAAATTCAGCGCGATGAGCGAAAAGCCATGCGCAGAAACAAAGCCGCAGAATCGCTCGATACCAGCAGTGTACAAGTTCCCGACGCACCCAAAACAGAGTATCTGCTCGTGGACGGTTACAATATCATCTTTGCCTGGGATTCTCTGAAAGCACTGGCGGCGGAATCGCTTGACTATGCACGCGAAAGGTTAATCCATCTGCTGATGAACTATCAGGGATACCGGAAATGTGAGCTGATTCTCGTGTTTGACGCATACAAATGCAAAGGTCACGGTGAAGAAATCAAACAGCACGGCAATATCAAAATCGTTTATACAAAGGAAGCGGAAACCGCAGATTCCTATATTGAGCGCGTTTCCAAGACGCTGATTCAGGGCAACCGCGTCCGCGTTGCAACCTCCGACGCTCTGGAACAGCTCATCATCCTCGGAAACGGTGCCATGCGCATCTCCGCAAGGGAATTTGAAGCGGAAATGCACGCAGTTGAAGCAGAAATCCGATCGCATCTGCATTAAATCAGAAGCACATATAAAAAACAGCCGGTATGCTCACTTGAAACATACCGGCTGACTTTTCTTAATCAGTCTTACTTATTCAGCTTTGCCTCGATCTTGTCAAGTACGCCGTAGAGTGCAGACGGGATTCACTTTTTTGAATACGGCTTCTTGACATCCGTTCTGCCAAGCAGATAGTCCGTGCTTGTTTGCAGAATATCGGCAAGCTGGCTCAAAATTTCCAACGGAATGCCGCGCGTCCCGATTTCATAGCTGGAATATGTGCGCCGATTGATAAAAAGCATATCTGCCACCTGTTGCTGCGTGAGGTCGGCATCCTCGCGCATATCGCGGATTCGTTCATATCGCACAAATCACACCCCTATTTTTATTATAGCATGGTACGATTTGTGGCATTGACTTTTGGCTCAAAATGTGGCATAATAATAATATACATTCTATTGGGTGCTTTATGCTTTGAAAAGGAGTTTTTATGGATCCGTTTAAAAATGCCGGAAAGAAACTGAGATACTTCGTACTTGTTCTGTTTGGATTATCGGCATTCATCGCATGTGTGGTAGTTTATATTTGCCTGTATATCTATCTGCACAATGATGGAAAAGACAGGGAATTACCGCTGCTCGGTATAGGTATTGGCATTGTGATTGTGCTTGTTGGCTATCTGAGTTGTTTCTTTTTATATTCCTATGCGGAACTATGCGAAAATGTGGCGAAAATCGCGCAGCGCGTAGAATGTACGCAGACGTCTTTGCAAGTTTCCAGCGACGCGCCTAAGCCGCAACAGAGCACACCGGATCAACTCCGTGTACTAAGAGCCTTACTAGATGAGGGTAAAATTACACAAGCAGAATACGATGCCTCAGAAGAATATGCACGCAAAAATGAACTGTTAAAATAAAAAATCCCCGCCGCGATATTGCACGCAGCGGGGATTTTTCTGTTTATGAGGAAAATTATCCAAGCTTTGCCTCGATCTTGTCAAGTACGCCGTAGAGTGCAGACGGGATCTTGCCGCCCTTTGCAGCAATATCCTCATCATAATATCTGCGCATCTCAGCGATTTCCTTCTTCCAGAGACCGGTGTCAACAGCGAGCAGCTCTTTCATGGTGTCAGCATTGACTTCATCTTCCAAGCCCTCAATGTTGATGTCCTCCGGCTTCGGCAGATAGCCGATTGCAGTCTCGTTTGCCTCGACGGTACCCTCGCAGCGTTTGACAATCCAGTCAAGCACTCTCATGTTGTCGCCGAAGCCCGGCCACATGAAGTTGCCGTTTGCGTCCTTCTTGAACCAGTTGACATTAAAGATCTTCGGTGCCTTGTCGCCCAGCATCTCGCCCATTTCGAGCCAGTGCGCCCAGTAGTCACCGACATTGTAGCCAATGAACGGCTTCATTGCCATCGGATCATGACGCAGCACGCCGACTGCACCGGTCGCAGCAGCCGTCGTCTCGGACGAAACTGCGGAGCCCATGTAGGTGCCGTGTGTCCAGTCGAAGGACTGATATACCAGCGGTGTGGTGGATGCGCGTCTGCCGCCGAAGATGATCGCGGAGAGCGGAACACGCTGCGGATTGTTGAACTCGGGAGAGATGCACGGGCAGTTCTCTGCGGGTGCAGTGAAGCGGCTGTTCGGATGTGCCAGCGTCAGATGCTTGCCGTCTGCGCCGGTGTGTGCGCAGTACTCCGGTCCGTTGACCTTTGCGCCCTTCCACTCGGTTGCATCGACCGGCGGCTCCTTGGTCAGAGACTCCCACCACGGTGTGTTGTCGGAGTTATCCAGTGCGACATTCGTAAAGATCGCATTCTTCTTGGTCGAAGCCAGTGCGTTATAGTTGGACTTTTCATTGGTTCCCGGTGCAACGCCGAAGAAGCCTGCCTCCGGATTGATGGCATACAGTCTGCCGTCAGCACCCGGTTTCAGCCATGCAATGTCATCACCGACAGTGAAGACCTTGTAGCCCTTTGCCTGATAGCCCTGCGGCGGAATCAGCATGGCAAGGTTGGTCTTGCCGCATGCAGACGGGAACGCTGCACAGATGTACTTGGTATCGCCGTCCGGCTTCTGCAAGCCGAGGATGAGCATATGCTCTGCCATCCAGCCCTCGTTCTTTGCCTGATAGGATGCAATGCGAAGCGCGAAGCACTTTTTGCCGAGCAGCACGTTTCCGCCGTATGCGGAATTGATCGACCAGATGGTATTATCCTCCGGGAACTGCACAATATAACGCTTCTCCGGATCCACATCTGCCTTGGAGTGCAGACCGCGGACGAAATCGTTGGATGTATCGCCGAGGTTCTCAAATGCCTGCGTACCCATACGGGTCATAATCTTCATGTTCAGCACGACATAGATCGAATCCGTGACCTCGACACCGACCTTTGCCAGCGGCGAGCCAATCGGACCCATGCTGTACGGAATGACATACATGGTTCTGCCCTTCATCACACCGTCGTAGAGCGGAGTGAGCTTGGCATACATTTCTTTCGGATCCATCCAGTTGTTGGTCGGACCTGCATCTTCCTGCTTGCGGGAGCAGATAAAGGTTCTGTCCTCCACACGCGCAACATCGTTCGGACGGGTGCGGTGATAGAGGCAGCCCGGATACTTTTCCTCGTTCAGCTTATAGAGCTTATCGGGATGACCGTCAGGCAGCGAAGTGACCTCCTCGGTGAGCTGATCGAGCTGCGCCTGAGAGCCGTCGATCCAGACGACCTGATCCGGCTTGCAGAGTGCGATCATCTCTTCGACCCACTTGTTGACATTCGGATTTTTTGTGAGTGACATAGTAGCAGACCTCCTGTGTTCAATATTGGGAACAGGCAAACCGCGCTGCCGCTAAAACAGCATCGCATCGGGTTCGACCAAATTTTCCTCATTAACCATTATACCGGAAAACAGAAAAAAAGTCAAGAGCCGAATCCGTCAAATATCAGAGGATCTGCAATACAAATCCGTGCATTTGTCTGAAACAAAGGGAAATCGCAGTGCTGCGGACAGTTTTATGAAAAAATCAGATCTTTCAGTTCCTCGCGCAGTCTGCGGATAATTTTCTTTTCCAGCCGCGAGATGTACGACTGCGAAATCCCGATCATATCCGCGACTTCCTTTTGTGTTTTTTCCTCTCCGCCGCAGAGGCCGAAACGCATTTCCATGATCTTCCGCTCCCGCGGAGCCAGACGTGCAACAGCATCGCGCAGCAGCTTTCTCTCGGATTCATTTTCGATGCCGCGGCTGACAACATCCTCATCTGTCCCCAGCAGATCAGAGAGCAGCAGCTCATTGCCGTCCCAATCCACATTCAGCGGCTCGTCAATCGAAATTTCGGCGCGGTACTGCGACACCTTGCGCAGATGCATCAGAATTTCGTTTTCGATGCAGCGGGACGCATAGGTTGCAAGTTTGATATTTTTCTCCGGATGAAATGTCGAAACTGCTTTCATCAGCCCGATCGTACCAATCGAGATCAGATCTTCCGGCGCGGCTGCCGGCGACTCGAATTTCCGCGCAATGTACACAACCAGCCGCAGGTTCCGGACAATCAGAGTCTCCCGCGCAGATTCGTCGCCCTGCGCCAATGCCGCAAATGCCGCAGCCTCTTCCTCTCTTGTCAGCGGCGGGGGCAGACGGTCATTGCCGCCGACGAAAAAAATCTGCTCCTCCGCTTTGGAATGCAGCAGACGCATCCGCAGCAAATGGATATATCCGAACAAAGAACGCATATTCATGAGAATTCCTCCCGTAGTTGTTTTACGGCACCGCCGTATACTGCCGTGATGCAGCACGCGGGTACGATTGCCGGTGTGGCGTCATCGCTGTCTACGGAAATCGCGATCAGAATATCCAGCGGCACCGCTTTTCTCCCTCTCTGCGCAATCGCAGCATAGTCGGGCTGAAATGCAGGCAGCACGGTCTGCCCGGCAACGGTCCGCACCGGAATCAGCCGGAAGCCCGTACGGGTACTTGCCGCTGCTGCGGCATCGCGATACTGCGAAAGCCATGTATGCAGAGCGGCTTTTGTACACACAACGACCGGAAGCCCGCTGTACGCATCGCGCAGGGTACTGCCGGTATCCGCCAGTGCAGGCATACACAGATCAAAGCCGCTGATCCGCAGATGGAGCTGATAGGCGCGGTGCGGAAGCTGCGCACTCTTTCGTGCGAAAACAGAGGAGACCGCTGCGGCGGCTGTCGCACCGAGCAGCAATACCAGCAAAGATAAATCTGCATAGACAACGGTGTTCTGCGCATAAAATCCGACCGGCATTTTCCAGAGCGACAGCGCGTAAATCACACCGCAGAAAAACAGACTCGCTATGTACAGCACGGCAGTCTGCCGCAGCAGATGCCGCACGCCGTGCAGCCCGAATGCCGCCGCAGTCATGCTGCATGTCAGCAGCAGCCTGCCGATCATACAGATCAGCACCGGCATCTGCGGCAGGAAAATCGCAAGTGCGCCGACTGCGCCAAGCAGACCGCCGAGCAGCATCCGCAGCGGTCTGACCGCGGTGTGTGTCAGGCGCGCAGTCGTGCGCAGCAGAACGTAATCGACCCAGAAATTGGACAGCAACAGTACATCCAGATAGACCGTCATATGCAATCACCGCATCCAGTATAGCACGTTCTTCGCGTGGATTTTGTCGAACATGCCATGCAGGATGCGGCGTCTTTCTTCGCAGATTCGCTGAACAGCAATCAAAAACCGCCCAGACAGACAATTTGTAAAAAAATGCACGGGAACCGCTTGACTTTTCGTCAATATTATATTATAATGAAAAAGGGTAATCTATACAAAATGCGGATTCCCGTTTACAAAAAAGAAGGAGGATTTCTGAAATGGGCAAATATCTGATCAAGCAGACTAAAACCGGCGTTAAATTCGATCTGAAAGCAGGCAACGGCGAAGTGATCGCTACCTCTGAGGTGTATACCACCGAAAAAGCCTGCCGTCAGGGCATCGCCAGCGTGCAGAAGAACGCGCCGATTGCGCCGGTCGAGGATCAGACCGTGGAAGGCTACACCGTCGAAAAGCACCCGAAATTTGAGATCTATACCGACAAGGCAGGCGAATTCCGTTTCCGCCTGAAAGCAAGAAACGGCGAGATCATTGCTGTCAGTGAAGGCTACAAGGCAATGACAGGCTGCAAGAACGGCATCGAATCCGTCAAGAAAAATGCGGATTCCGAAATTGCTGTACAGGAATCTTAACCCTAAATTTTTAATTGCTACGGAGGAATACCAACATGGACATCAAGGCACAGATCGAAGAGATCATTGAAAAGGTAAAATCTGACAATTCCATTCAGGAGAAGTTCAAGAGCGATCCGGAAGGCACCATCAAGGGTCTCGTCGGTGATGCGGCTGACAACGATACCGTCAGCAAGATCATTGAAGCTGTTAAGGATGCAATCGGCGGCGGCGGTCTGGAAGGCATCAAGGACAAGATCTCCGATGTGATCGGCGGTATCTTCGGCAAAAAGGATGATGCTGAATAAGACGCACTTCTTGTGCAAATAACCAAATTAAAACAAGGCTGCCCTCATTGGTTTGAGGACAGCCTTTTCTTCTTTATGCAGGTTTTCTTATTTCGGTGAAATCGTGATAGTATAGGCATCGTTGCTGAAAGAATCCACTGAAATCGTGATGCCCGGATCAACGGTCTCCTTGCCGTTGCTGTCATACCATGCAAAGCCGGACACGCTGTTCGAGATCACATCGCCCGCATGGAAATAGTTATCCGTCTCGGTATCGTTGACAATGCGGATGACACGTCTTCCGTTGTCGTTGTCAGAATAGCCTGCGCCGGTGCAGTATTTGAAGAATGTGCCCCAGTAATTGCTCATCTTCGTTGTCTCTGCGTGATATACGCGCACGCCGCTGCCGAGATTCTGCCACCATGCTACCGCATGGACATTGCTGTTGTTGCCGTCCAGAGAGGCATATTCCAGAATCAGATACTCTCCGAACAGATGATTATCCACATTATATGGGATCATCACACAGTTGCCCTGATCGGTCTGTGCATTGTAGAGTGTATAGGTCTGCGTTCCCATCGAGGTGTTATATGTCTGCACCTGCTTCTCACGGTAAAAACCGAAGATCAGCTTATCCACCGCGCAGAAATCAGAACACGCATCGGTATCCATCAGCTCAATGCCAGCCGTACCGTGGAAGCCCTCCCAGTCATTGCCCTGCGTACCGAGATAGTAGTCGGGCAGACCGGCACAGTGACCAAGCTCATGGCAATACGAACTGGTGTACCACACATAATTCGTCAGCGATTCAATCTGCGCATTGCCCGTGATGATATGTCCGACGCCGACGCCGTCCACACGGTAAGAAGGATCTCCGAACGCGCCTGCACACGGCCACCAGTTGTCCTCGCCTGCCGCTGTCGGAACCGTAATCAGTGTCGCATCAATCAAGCCGTCACCGTCTCCGTCATACTGCGAGAAATCAACCGAATCCTTGAACGCATTATAGCACTCCTCGACAATCTTGACCTTGTTCGTATCGTAAGATGCCTGATTTTCTTTGGTCGTGTAGCGGAACGTTTTGCCGGTGAATACCATATTGCCCTTGGATGCTCTGCCGTAAAACGCGCTGATGCTCTCAAACGGATAGCATGAATTACCTGCATCCGCCGCACCGAATGTGATCTGATCAATCTCTGACTCGGACGGCGCGTAGGAATATCTGCAATCCGGGAAATCTACATAAAATACAACCAGATTCGCTTTGCCGGCGGTCGGGAGCGATGCGTCAATATCGTTGATGCCCGGATAGATAAAATCACCCAGATCACTGTCATCACTCTCGCTGACTGTGAAAAAGGTTCCGGACGGGAATTCTTTAATTTCTGTCATCAGATACTTCTGCATCAGCACAACATCCGCCAGATCCGAGCTGCCGTTCGCACTCAGATCAAATGCGCGCTCCTGCACATACGTCATCTTCTGCGCGCCGAGCAGCATGTTCTTCATGATGACAAGGTCATTGCCGTTCAGCCTGTTGTTGAAATCGAGATCGCCGTAGAGATACTGCGTGTCTGCCGCAGTTGCCGGCTGTGCAAGCTGCGCCGCTCCGATCTGCATACAGATCGCCGATGCAAGCAGCAGAGAGCTGAGCTTTCTGATTCTTTTGCCCATTTTCTGTTTCCTCCCCATAAATACAAATCAGCGGATCTGATAATCCGCTGATTCTTATTATAATGCTGCCGATTGGATGCTGTCAATGTTTTTTTGTGTACGAAACATGTTGAAATGTACGAAATTGCAGTTACCCGCACACTTTTCCACGCATCCACGCAAAGTCAGAGCAGTGCAGCCAGTACACCGCCCAGTACATTGAGATGCCCGATGTCCAGCGTACTCCATTTGCGGAATCTGCCGAACAATCCGAATGCAATCAGTGCAGTCGGCTTGCCGTCCCGTTCTGCACGGTACAGCACGGTACCGAGCAGATTCTCTGACGCAAACCACTGATATGCATCATCTGCAATGCCTTCCAGTGCATTGATATTGTCAATGACACAAATGCGGTCAACCGTGTAGCTCCGCGCAAACGGTTCTTCCAGCAGCACCGCGGCACTCGATCCGACTGGATGTCCCCAGCGGTATGCAGTTGTCCAATCCGGAGCCGTGAAAATGCTGATGCCGTCCAGTCCGAACTGCTCTCCGATGCGCTGCAAAATCACCGGCAGCTCCGGCTTCTCATGCAGCAGCGACTGCACCAGCTCCGCTACAAAACCCGCATTGCTCTGCGTCGGCGCAACCGCATACAAATCTGCCAGCGAGCGTGCGCGGTTGGGCTGTACTTCACCGTGCTTCTTCACGTCATATATGACATAGCGGTTATGCCCCTTTTCCCGCGCAATGTAAAGGGCCTTGTCCGCCTGCATGAACAGCTCCTCATAGCTGCGTGCATCAATCGGATAACGTGCCACGCCCATCGAACAGGTCACATGCGTTTTCTGCGATTCCGCGCTGTTCTCCCATGCCCATTCGAGCTTTGTCCGGATGGCACGCAGCACGCCGCGCAGATCGGTTTCATCCGCGATGCCTTCCAGCACCAGCAAAAACATACCGCCGCCGATGCGTCCGGCTGCGCCGCGCTTTCCGATCTCCGTTTTCAGAATGTGCGACAGCGTGAACAATACTTCATCCCCGAAAAGATGACCGTATCCGTCATTGATTTCCTTGAATTCATCAATGTTGAGAATGACAAGGCAGACCATGCCGTCCGGCTCAGCTGCCAGAACCTCTTTGGCATGCGCCGTGATCGCATTCTTATTGAGCAGATCCGTTGCCGAATCGCGGGTTGCTTCAATCAGCCAGCCCTGCTCCTTACTCTTGTATTTTGCATGGAGAAAGCCGATCGTGCCAAGCACCGTCTTTGAACCGGGCGCATCGGACCGCGTCACACCGCGGAATGCGCAGTATTCCATGCGCTGTCCCATCGAGCAGACGCTGGTTTCCAGTTCGCACTGAAACCGGCTTGTCCCCGCTGCAATATCCGCACAGAGCTTCTCAAACTGCGGCACATCGCGCTCTCCGACCATACCCTTGGCAATCGCCTGCTGCTTCCATTCATCCAGACGCATATCCGTTAAAATCACCTCGCGGCAGCAGTCAAACGTCATCAGCTGTATGCGCTTGGTGCGGAAAGAATACCGGAACGCCAGATCGCGCATGAGATTGAGATAGAACCGGTATTCGGTATTTTCCGTGACTGTGCGCAGCAGTGTGCGCTGCATCTGAAATGCATCGGAAATACAAAGCTGATACTGCCGCTGTTCACCGTCGCCGTGTGCGGTCAGGCTGACCAGCATCCACCGCCAGTCTGTCGTACAGCCGCGCATGCGCAGTGCGATCTGATCGGTCTGCCCGTCACGCATCCGCGCGGAAAGCTGCAACAAACGCTCGGTATCCGCCTCGTGTACCGTGCGGAGTATGGAATAAATCACATCATCTCCGAAATAATGAAAATAAGCAGCATCCGCATACTGCATATGAAAATGGGCATCCGTTGTCACGTTGCCGGCAGTCTGTGTGATTTCAGGCACAAAATCCCCTCCTTTTTCGCGGTTTTCATTCTCCGGTTCAGAAACAGCTCCAGCACCGGCTGTTTGACTTTATTATATCAGAATCATGAAAAACTGTCAATCACTTTCACAGATTTCTTATGCATATTTTGGGATTTCTGCTCACTGCGCCGCTTTCGCGCAATCAGAACAAAGTCTGCATGCCGCGTCATGCTTCGACATGATCCGCATGCATAATATGCTATTATGAATCTGCATGGAATCAAAACGATGCAGAAATGAGGAATGTCACATGATCAAAAACAATGTTCTGCGCGAAAAACCGCAGCTGATGTATGCTGCCGGCTTATTCGGCTGTGCAGCCGGATCCTGTCTGCTTGCCGCCGCATCCTTCAACGGCATACAGATGCCGCTGAACGCTGCGCTCGCCGCCGCGCTTCCTCCGGTGTACGGACTTGCTGTCCTCGCCGGCAGCCTCTTTACATACGCACTCACCGGCATCCTGACAAGCCGTCCGATCCTGATCTGCGCACTCGCGCTGACAACGCTGATCCGGTGGACCATCGGCAGACGGCACAGTCCGCGCGCAGCATCCGTCCTCGCTGCCGCAAGCACAATGCTCGCCACTGTGATTTTCGGCATGGCAGGACTTGTCCGCGGCACAGAATGGATCCTCTGGACCGTCAGCAGCATCACTGCGGGACTCCTCGCAGGCTGCATACGCCGCGTGATGATGCGATTTGAAAGCGGAATCCCCGTGCGGCTCCACGGCAGCGACGCACTCCCCTTCTCGGTATGCTTCGTGCTGGGACTTGCAGCACTCTGCTCCGTACAAGTCTTTGCGGTCAGCTTCGGAGAAATCGCAGCGGGATTTGTCATTCTTACGGCAGCAAAGCGATACCGCACAACCGGCGGCGTTCTCTGCGGAACGCTTTGTGCCTGCGCGCTGCTGCTCGCGGATGCCGACACAGCAGGCTATGCGGCAGTGCTTCCGGCAGCCGGTCTCGCGGCAGGATATTTCGCGGGAAAACGCGGAGCTGTCCTTTATTCCGTGATGCAGGTTCTCGGCGGCATCGGGCTGGTGCTGTCCGGCTGGAATCCTGCCGTTGCACAGGCATGGATGAACGGTCTGATCGGCGGACTGCTCTTTTTGTTTCTGCCGACCTCTGCTATGCTGGACACAATCCTTGAATACAGCGACGGCAACAACGATCTCGCCGCACTGACCGAAGCACGCATCGGATTTCTGTCGCATTCCATCGCCGGTGTGCGCGGCTCTGCGGAGCGCATTGCCAACATGCTCACCCGAAACGATCTCCCCGCAGACCCGGCAAGCAAGGTTTGCGAGCAGGTATGCAGCAAATGCCGCAGCCGCGAGATCTGCTGGGAGGGCAGTGACGACAAGACGCGGCAGTGCTTCCGCAAACTGTCGGAGACAGGCATCTCCGAGCCGGTCGATGCGCCGGAGGGTTGTCTGCGGGCGGAACGCGTGACCGAAGAATTCACCCGCTCCAAACGGCAGAATGCTGCAAATCGCGCACTTGCGGCACGCCTGCGGGATTCCCAGCAGCTTCTCTTCACGCAGATGCGGATTACCGAGGAGCTGCTCCGCCGCACTGCACAAAAGCAGCACCGAACCTATCATCGGGAACTGACCCGCCTTGCAACCGAAGCTCTGGAAAAATACCGCATCCCCATCCATGCTGCTGCGGTTTCCGTGTCGGAAAATCAGCGGATGCTGGTCGAGCTTTATGTGCCTGCACATCTGGATGCCGACCGGGAATTCATCCGCGAATGCCTCTCGGATGCTTTGCAAAAGCCGCTGGAATGCTGCGGCGCAGAAAGCGCGGGCAATGAACAGCGCATCATCCTGCAAAGCGCGGGCGGATATACCGTTTCCACAGCCGCAGCACAGTGTGCGGTGCATGAAGATGAACCCTGCGGCGACTGCTGGGATACTTTTACTGACGGCGACGGCACTGTTTATCTGGTCGTATCGGACGGCATGGGCAGCGGAAGACACGCCGCGGTCGATGCGCGTATTGTTGTCAATCATTTCCGGCAGCTTGTCCAGTCGGGCATGGACTGCGAGGCTGCTGCCCGCATGATCAACGCAATCATGCTGACAAAATCCGGCGAAGAGCGGTTTGCGACACTCGATGTCGCGAAAATCTGCACCGACACAGCCGCCGTCACCCTCTACAAATACGGGGCAGGTCCGACCATGATCAAGCACGGCGAACGCATCACGATCTGTCAGGCTGCAACCAATCCGATCGGCATTCTCCCCAAGGCAGAGCCATATACAACCGTACTGAAATTAGAGCGCGGAGACATGCTCTTTCTGCTCTCTGACGGTCTGGACGATTCGCTCTATCCTTACATCCGGCAGCGTCTTGCGCAGGGCGGCGATCTGCAATCCCTGACGCATACAGTCTGCTCCAAGGCGCAGCGGGATGCAAAGGGTGCGCCGCGCGATGATGTGACCGTACTTGCGGCTGCAATCTCCCAAACTGCCATAGATGAAAGCTGAATTGCATTTCAGTATTGCAGTCCGTTTTCGTTTCGGTATTTTATGCAGAAAATGTCTATTCAGCAGCATAGTCTTTGTCACGTTGCACAAAAACAACAGAAAAACATTGTCCGAAATCCCGATTTTTTATTAGAAATGCAAAAAACACTTGAAAGAAAAGAGAGAATATGGTAAAATGAATATACGGCAAACTATTTCTTTTTATGCGTTTGCATACGATCAGTTGAATGCCGCAAGTTTTCAATGGAAAGAAAGGAAATACCGTTCGATCCGACACCGCTTTTTGTGTCGTGAAACGGTTGGGAGAATGAGCATGCGTACTGACACCACAAACAACAACGAACAGAATCCAAATGCGTTTCCGCTGCATCTGTTCTATGAAGGACGCAACTATGATGCGCAGCTTTTGTTCGGTGCCCGCACCGTTCAGCAGGACGGAAAAGAAATGACCGTATTCCGCGTCTGGGCACCCAATGCGATCAATGTTTCTGTCGTCGGTGATTTCAATGACTGGAACCGGGATGCCAATCCGATGCTGAAAGGCGCAGACGGAATCTGGGAAACCATCATTCCGAAGCTGCCGCAGTATACAATCTATAAATACAGCATCCTTACGAAAAGCGGGCAGGTTTTGCTGAAAAACGATCCCTACGGCACACACTTTGAAACTGCGCCGCAGAATGCCACAAAGCTCTATGAATCCGCCTACAAATGGAAGGATTCTGCATGGCTGAAAAAGAAGCAGCAGACCAATGTCTATAAAAGCGCGATGAATATCTACGAGGTTCATCTGGCTTCGTGGCGAACCTATGAGGACGGCAATCCGCTGAGCTATGTCGAATTTGCAAAACAGATCATCCCATATATGCAGGATCTGTCCTATACGCATATCGAATTCATGCCGCTGACGGAATTCCCGTTCGACGGCTCGTGGGGCTATCAGGTCACGGGCTATTTTGCTCCGACCTCCCGCTTCGGCACGCCGGATGATTTCCGCCAGATGATCGACATGTTTCATCAGGCAGGCATCGGCGTCATCCTCGACTGGGTACCCGCACACTTCCCCAAAGATGCACAGGGACTCTTTGAATTCGACGGCGCATGCCTCTATGAATACACCGACCCGCTCAAACAGGAGCATAAGGGCTGGGGTACCAGAGTCTTTGACTACGGCAGACCCGAAGTCTGCTCGTTCCTGATCTCCTCCGCTTGCTGGTGGCTCGATTCGTTCCACATCGACGGTCTGCGTGTGGACGCTGTCGCTTCCATGCTCTATCTCGACTATGACCGCAGAGACGGAGAATGGAGACCGAATGTCAACGGCGGCAGAGAAAACCTCGAAGCTGTCGCGTTCCTGAAACAGCTTAACGAAGCCGTATTCCAGCGGCACCCCGATGTGCTGATGATCGCGGAGGAATCCACCGCATGGCCGCTGGTCACAAAGCCGACGGACATCGGCGGTCTGGGATTCAATTTCAAATGGAACATGGGCTGGATGAACGATATGCTCTCCTATATGTCGATGGATCCGCTCTACCGTGCGTTCCATCACGATAAGCTGACATTCTCGTTCTTCTACTGCTTCTCTGAGAATTATGTGCTGCCCATCTCCCACGATGAAATTGTCCACGGCAAATGCTCCATGCTGCAAAAAATGCCCGGCGAATATGAGCAGAAATTTGCGTCCTACCGCGCATTTCTCTGCTATATGTTTGCTCATCCGGGCAAAAAGCTGCTCTTCATGGGGCAGGAATTCGGTCAGATGAAAGAGTGGGATTTCAAGTCGGAACTGGACTGGCTGCTGCTGGACTACCCTGCACACAAGACGCTTCTAAGCTTCTCCAAAGCTCTGAACAAATTCTACCGCGATACACCCGCGCTCTGGGAAAATGACGATTCGTGGAAGGGATTCAGCTGGATCTCCAACGACGACTACCGCCAGAGTGTCATCGCCTTCCGCCGCATCGACGACAACGGCGATGAAATCATTGCCGTCTGCAACTTTGTACCCGTCGGCAGAGAGGACTATAAAATCGGCGTTCCCTATGCAGGCACCTACACGCTGGTGTTCGATTCCGATGCAAAGGAATTCGGCGGAAGCGGCAGCGCACTTAAAAAAGTGGAGTCTCAGGAATTTGGCATGCACGGCTTCGATCAGTCCATCGCACTGACACTGCCGCCGCTTTCTGTGCAGTATCTGCGCTTTACACCCAAAAAGGCAAGAGCGAAAAAATCTGCTGCCGATTCTGCTGCGGAAAAGCCGAAGAAAACAAGTGCTGCCGGAAAAGCCGGCTCGGCAAAAACCTCTGCGGAGAAACCGAAGCGCACCGTGAAAAAAGCTGCGGCACCTGCTGCTGAAACCGCGGAAAAGCCAAAGCGCACCCGCACCAGAAAAACGACATCAAAAGACAATGAATCATAATCGCAAGGAGGCCTTTCACTATGTATATCAAAAAGGAAGTCGTTGCAATGCTGCTGGCAGGCGGTCAGGGCAGCAGACTTTATGCACTCACACATGATATGGCAAAACCAGCCGTTCCTTTCGGCGGAAAATATCGCCTGATCGACTTTCCGCTCTCGAACTGCACCAATTCCGGCATCGACACGGTCGGCGTGCTGACACAGTATCAGCCGCTTGTCCTCAATGACTATATCGGAAACGGTCAGCCCTGGGACCTTGATAAAATGAACGGCGGTGTGCATGTGCTTCCGCCCTATGAGAGCAACTCCGGCGCATCATGGTATGAAGGTACTGCAAACGCAATCTACCAGAATATCAGCTTTATCGAACGCTATGACCCCGAATATGTCGTGGTGCTGGGCGGCGATCATATCTATAAAATGAACTACGCCAAAATGGTCGATTATCACAAGCAGCAGAATGCGGATCTGACCATCGCCGTTCTGGATGTGCCGCGCTCCGAGGCTTCCCGCATGGGTATTATGATCTGCGATGATGACATGCGCGTGACCGACTTTGTCGAAAAGCCCGCAGAGCCGAAATCTACACTCGCTTCTATGGGCATCTATGTGTTCACATGGGCAAAACTCAAAAAATATCTGATCGAAAATGAAAATGCCAATACCGGTTCCAAGGACTTCGGCAAGGACATCATTCCCGCCATGCTGAACAACGGAGAACGACTCTTTGCCTATACCTTTGAGGGATACTGGAAGGACGTCGGTACGCTGGATTCGCTCTGGGATGCTAATATGGATCTGCTCGCACCGAATGAACCGCTCAACCTCTATGACAAATCGTGGCGCATCTACTCCCGCCACAGCAACTATCCGCCGCAGTATATCGGTGCCTCTGCCGAAATCGAAAATGCGATGATCACAGAAGGCTCTGTCATCAACGGAAAAGTCGATTTCTCCGTCATTTTCGGCGGTGTCACCATCGAAGAGGGCGCGACGGTACGTTACAGCATCGTGATGCCGGGAACCGTCATCAAGGCGGGAGCCGTTGTGGAATACGCAATCGTCGGTGAGGACTGCGTCATCGAGGCAAATGCCCACATCGGCAGAAGCCCGGAAGAATATCAGGGCGACGACCGCAACGAATGGGGCATCGCCGTGACCGGCCACAATATCACCGTCAGCGAGGGAAAAGAAGTTGCTCCCAAGCAAATTCTGTCCGAATCCATCTGACACAAGCAAACGGAGGTTAAACAGAAATGGGAACCAAACAGAATGTAATGGGACTGGTATTCGCCAGTATCCATGATGACGCGATTTTTGATCTCACAAAGCTGCGCACGATGGGCTCGGTGCCGTTCGGCGGCAGATACCGTCTGATCGACTTCCCGCTGTCGAATTTCACAAACTCCGGTCTTTCACAGGTCGGTGTCATCACAAAGCGCAATTACGGCTCGCTGCTCGATCATGTCGGCTCCGGCAGAGAATGGGATCTCGCCCGCAAAAAAGGCGGTCTGCACCTGCTCCCGCCGTACAGTCATACCAGCTCTACCATGTATAACGGCAAGCTCGATGCGCTCGGGAATATTTGGAGCTTTGTTGAGCATTCCGCAGCAGAATATGTCGTGCTGACCGACTGCGATATTGTGACCAACATCGACTATCGCCCGGCCGTCGAAGCACACATCGACAGCGGCGCGGATATTACTGCAATCTACGCAAAGGGCTATTACGATCAGGCAACCGGTGCATCTGCAACCATCTTCGGCATCGGCGGCGACGGTTTCGTCAACGATGTCATGATCGACCCGCCGATGACAGGAAGCTGCAATCTCGGTCTGGATATGTATATCATGAGCAAGGATTTTCTGCGCCGGATCGTCAAGGAATCCATGAGCAGAAACCGTTACAGCCTGCGCAAGGACATTCTTCTTGACCGGAATTCCAACTATAAAATCCTTGCCTATGAGCATAAGTACTACTACTCCAAAATCGACTCCCTCGCCGGATATTTCAATGCAAACCTCGACCTGCTCGACTCGGCTAAACGTGACGCACTCTTCACGAAAAATGCTCCGATTTTCACGCAGACCATGGACAATGCACCCGTGCGGTTCGGACTGGAATCCCATATCAAGAATTCCCTGATCGCTGACGGCTGCGTCATTGAAGGAAAGGTCGAAAACTGCATTCTCTTCCGCGGGGTCAAAATCGGAAAAGGCTCTGTTGTACGCGACAGCGTCATCACGCAGGATACCGTCATCGGCGCACGCTGCTCCATCCGCAATGTCATCACGGACAAAAATGTCAAGATCGCAGACGAACGTCAGCTCACCGGTTCCGCAGGCTATCCGCTCTTCATCGGTAAAGGCGCGGAGATCTGATCCTCTCACATCCGCGCTGCACGAAAACCCGTGCGTGCGGAAACCATCACACTACAAACTGCGAATTGCGTATTCGGAATTCGCCTTCCGGAGGTAGCTTATGAACATATTATATGCAGCAAGTGAAGCCAGACCTTATGTCGCTTCCGGCGGACTCGCAGACGTTGCCGGCGCACTCCCGCTCGCACTCAACGCGAAGGGACATGACTGCCGTGTTGTGATCCCGCTTTACAAGAGTATCGGTGAAGAAATGCGCAAAAATATGACTTTCATCACCTCGATTACGGTCGATGTCGCGTGGAGAAAGCAGTATTGCGGCATTTTCTCCGCCGTGCATCAGGGTGTCACCTACTATTTCATCGACAACGAGTATTACTTCAAGCGCGACGGCATCTACGGCTTCTATGACGACTGCGAACGCTTCGTCTTTTTCAGCCGCGCCATCCTCGGAATGCTCCGCGTCATCGACTTCAAGCCGACTGTCATCAACTGCAATGACTGGCAGACCGCTCTGACACCGGTGTATTATCAGATCTTCTACAAGTATCAGGAAGGTTTTGAGAATATCCGCACTGTGTTTACCATTCACAACATCGCCTATCAGGGCAAATACGGCAGAGAAGTCCTCAACGAACTGATGGGCATTCCGATGTATCATGCAAATCTGCTCGAATATGACGGCAATGTCAACATGATGAAGGGCGCGATCGAAACCGCAGACAAAATCACAACTGTATCTCCGAGCTATGCGTGGGAAATTCTCGATCCGTGGTATTCGCACGGCCTTGACCGCGCACTCACAAACAAACAGTATAAGCTGACAGGCTTCCTCAACGGCATTGACGTGGACAGCTACAATCCTGCGACCGATGAAGCCCTCACAGAGCCGTATCAGCATTACAGCATCGACAACATGGCAGGAAAGCTTGCGTGCAAACATGCTTTGCAGGAAGAACTCGGTCTGCCGCAGGACGACCAGCCGCTGATCGGTATCTGCACACGCTTTGTCGCACACAAGGGCATCGACCTCATTCGCTACGTCTTTGAGGAAATGGTACACGACGGTTTCCATTTCGCAATACTCGGCAGCGGGGAACGCGTTTATGAAGATTTCTTCAAGGAAATGGCTTGGCGTTATCCGCAGGCTGTCAGCGTCACACTCGGCTTTGTACCGCAGCTTTCCCGCCGTATTTATGCGGGCTGTGATATGTTCCTCATGCCCTCTCAGAGCGAACCCTGCGGACTGGCGCAGATGTATGCGATGCGGTACGGCACCATGCCGATCGTGCGCGAAACCGGCGGTCTGCGCGATTCCGTCCGCGATGCAGGCGGCGAAAACGGAACCGGCTTCACATTCAAAACCTATAATGCACATGATATGCTCGGCGCATGCCTGCGCGCAAAAGGTGCTTATGAAAATCCGGAATTCTGGCAGCAGATCCGGAAAAATGCGATGGAAGCAGATTTCAGCTGGGCGCAGTCCGCAGAGCTGTATCTCGGTCTTTACCGCGAACTCGAAAGCTGGAATCAGGGCTGATGATAAATCAGAATTTAAAAGCGTTTCAGGTGAACTATGTGGGGACTCTTTCCCCACACCCCTGCCGAAGGATAGCAATGCCCTCGGACTCCCCTATAAAAAAACGGCTGCTCCCTAAGTGCTGCGCTGATAAAGAAGTTTTTCGCCATAGTATTTCTGATACAAAGTCAGAAGTACTATGGCGTTTATATTGACAATGCAACGATGTTGTGCTATAATTGTTACAAACATAAATCGGAATTTAGGAGATGGTTTTGTGGTGCTTTTGGTTGTTGATACGCAAAAAGCGATCATAAACAACAGACTGTATCAGTTTGAGCTGTTTGTTTCCAATGTGAAGAAGCTGATTGATACTGCCCGGAAGAATCATGTTGAAGTCATTTACGTAAGACATGATGACGGTTCAGACAGCGAGCTGACAAGAGGAAAGGATGGCTACGAAATATATGCAGATTTTGCCCCTGCTGACAATGAGGCTATTTTCGATAAATACGTAAACAGTGCTTTTATCAATACCGGCCTGTCAGAATATTTGAAGCGAAAAAATGAAAAAAGCATTGTGATTATCGGACTGCAAACAGAGTATTGCATTGATGCCACGATTAAAAGCGGATTTGAACACGGCTTTGAAATGATTGTGCCCGAAAACACGAACAGTACATTTGATAATCGGTTCATGGATTCTGAAATGACATACAAGTACTACAATGAATTCATATGGAATGGAAGATATGCCAAGTGCATTTCATTTGATGAAGCAATCGGCTTGATGATGGATGAGAAATCCTGACTGATCTGCATAACTGGACAGGCACAGTGCCTGGAACGCCTTGCGCAGGGGCGATTGTACTGCCTGATAGTAAACATATCACCAACGCCAACTACACAAATTCTGATTTAACTGAACAGGAAAAAATACGATGCCCCGAAGAGCTTTAAAACGCTTCGGGGCAAAACTTCTATATGGGTATCCGTCATATGGGTGCAGCCGTTTTTTATGGGATTCCGAAAGAACACTGTCCCTTTGACGGGATTTGGGGCAGACAATGTTAACAACTTAGAGTTCAGGACTTGTATTCCTTTCACGGGAAATCGCAGCGTACAGAGACCGATCAAACTGCCCTTTTGGATTCCGTCTGTGCAATGTGCCGAAAGCGACTGCCGCAAAGGGATGTGCATTCGCTGTATTGCATGAATTTAGAAAATATCTATTGCATATTGTAAGATATAGTTGACATTTTGCAAATTATGGTGTATAATACAGTCAGAAAGGGGGGCCAGCCCTATGAAACCTATGAAAAACAAAAAGATGAAAATCGCCCGTATGGAGCGTGACATGAATCAGGAAGCACTCGCCAAGGCGGTTGGTGTCACGCGGCAGACGATCGGCATGATCGAATCGGGGAATTATAACCCGACGCTGAATCTCTGCATTGCGATCTGCGATGCACTCGGAAAAACGCTGAACGACCTGTTCTGGATTTCGCCTGAGGAGAGGGGTGAGGGCAATGAAGACGCATAAGGATCTGTTTGCGCGGGAGCTGGACCGCCTGTCCGGCACATATCCGAACGATGAGCGCACCTCGCGCATCAACGAAAAGGGGTTTGCGCTGATCGGCTGCTTCTACATATTCATGCTGGTGTTCCGGATTCTGCTTATGCTGGCGTCACGGATTCTGATCGAATTGGTGCATCCGATTCGCTGGTATGGCGAGCTTTCCGAAGCGGCGCACTGCGGGCAGCTGGATCTTCCGGTACTTGCCGTCATGCTGCTGGTGATACTGGGCATTATCCTGAAACAACGCCGCAGGGAAACACCGGTGCAGCAGAAACCGCAGATCAGGCTTCGCCTGGCTGATCTGCCACGCACCGCGGCGGCACTGTTCTCCGGTAAGAGTCCGGAGGATGAGCGCACTGTTCGGGCATACGAGCGCGGTTTTGCGGTCTGTGCGCTGCTTGGGATCGTGTACTTCGGGGTTCGTTTTATCTTTGTGTCTTGCTTAGGTCGTCCCATTTCCACAGTGATTTGTCTGCTTGCCGCACCGATGCTGCTGACATTTGTAAAGATGCGGGAGAATATTCTGACGCCGCCGCGCTTTGTTCATATCCGGCTGAGCACCGAGCATATTCTGCTGCGTCTGCCGCTCTATCTGCTGGCGGTTCTGCCGTATCTGTGGTTTGTTACGTTTCTTTCGGCGACGTATGAAGCGATTGGGATGATGCCTGACGTCGGACCCAAAACATACAGCGACAGTATGTTTATCATGTTCTTTCAGTATCTCGGAGACGGCTTTCGGGAGTGGACGCACAGTCCGCTGCGTATCTCGGCGGAGTCTGTATATTGTGCAGCACTGATCTATCTTTGGGTTGTGATACTGCACGAAACTGCGGTTTATCTCTATCGGCGGCAGATGAAGAAAATGGACGCGGAGGAGAACGATCTGACATGACGATTGTCCGCGCCCTTAACTCCGCCGGAGGGCGACGGTTTCTCCGGAGTCCCATAATATATTCGGGTATGTAGCGTTTCAGAATGATGCTGCTGCATTCTGATTTGTCAGAATAATTCGTGAAACGCACCGTTCGGCAAATTTCGCAGACGGAATATGTTATACTGTAACTGTCAGATCGACATTGTGTTCTCCTACACCCTATGGAAACGCCCCGTTCGCACCGGTACAACTGTGCGGACGAGGCGTATTTTCTGTCATTCGTTATTCTGCGGCTTCTTTTTTTGCTGCAACGCGCTGCATGACAATCAGGGCAATCGAGAAGATCAGCGTCAGCACACCGAACACCCCTGCGATGAAATTGAAATATCCGGTCGTGAGCGGCACAGGACTGTCCTGCACCATCGCCTGAATCACCGGAATGATCAGTGCGATACCGGCTGCACAGACAACGGCGGCTGGGATCCTGCACTTTTTCTGACAGAAAGCTGCCACAGCGGTCAGCACTGCAACCGTAAAATAAATGACCTCAAAATGTCTGGAAGTACGCGAGCTGAGAAAGCCCATCGCATCATTTACGGTGTTGATGACCGCAAAAGTCAGCATCATCCATGAATATGCCATCAGAAGATGCGGCAAAAAGCCCGCGATACCGGAAAGAATGCGGTTCTGACCTGTCTGCTTCATCACTGCACCTCCCCGAAATAGAAAATGTCAGAGACACCGCGTACGCCGGATTGCCTGTTAATGATCTTACCGTTGAAATACATGACGCTGCTGGCTCCGCCGTCGAGGTTATATGCCTCCTGACAGCCGAGACTTGCCATGAATGCGGCAAACTCGTCAATCGTAAGTCCCACGGAGTAGCCCTCCTGTCTGCCGTCAACCACAACAAATGCATAGTGACCCGGCTCGAAGTAGCCAAAGCCCGTGCGGGGGTTCGCAGAGGCAACACTGGTCGGGATATTGGTGCCGGCAACGCCGTTCTGCACAAGAATCGGTCCGAATGTCATTGTGTGATAGAGATAATTGGACAGCTCTGTCTGCATGTCGAAATCCGCCTTCGCAATGCTGCGGAAGGTGCCGTCACAATAATAACAGCCGACATCGCTCTTTACAACCGCACGCCGAACCTGTCCGCCGCGCACGACCATGCCCGTATCACGCTGTGCAATAAAATCGCCGTTGACTGCAAGCACTGCTTTGTCCTTCTCAGCAAGCGTGGTCATATCTGCAATCGCCTGCTGCGAACGGTCAGACCAGTCGCCGTTGATCACATCGCTCATGAGATTGTCATAGTAGCGCATATATACATCTGCGACATACGCGACGCTGCTGCCGACCTGCATCTTCGTGACCGTGATATTCAGGTCGTGGCTCTTATAAGAATTGTCATCTGCAACAATCGTAGCATCATACGAGAATTTGTCCGGAAACTTCGCGCCCCATCCGGAGAGATCAGGCTGCAACGGCGGTGCAGTGGTGACAGTTGTGGTGGTTGTGATTTTGGTTTTGGCAGTCGAACCGCTTGCCTGAGAGGAAAACGACGATCCCACAGCCACACCTGCGGTCACGGTCGTCGTTCCCGTGACACCGTCCGCGGAGACAGCAGCAGTTGTCGTAGCTGTAACCGCTGTACCTGTACCCGTCTCCGTGCCGGTTCCCGTATCGGTCGTGACATCAGCGGAAAACGCTGTTGTCGTCTGCGCATCGGATACTGTTGCTGCGGTCGTCGCGGAAATTTCGACGGCAGATGTACCGGAGCGCGCCGGCGGCGTATAGGATGTATACTCCGCCGAAATATCGGGCTGCACCTTCCTGACGGGGTTCACATGATGAAAATATGCAAAGGTCAGCAGATTAGCGGCAATCAGCAGCGCATCCAGCGGGAGCAGTGCCCAGAGCGGCATCGGCTTTTTTTTCGGTATCTTTTCTGTTTCGGAATTTGACATGCTGTCATGCCCCTTTCGTTCTATCACTTATTCTTTCTGTCCGGACGGTTCTTTGCCGCTGCGGAACACCCAACGATGCTGTACCCGAACCCCGATCACATTCAAAATCAGATCGGCAATCAGCTTGCAGATGCCCTGTGCCGCCGTGCTGTCTCCAAACGGAGAGGACAGACATGCCGTCAGTCCGTACGACAGCAGCAGCTTCACCGCCCAGAGTATATAAAACCGCGCAACGGTTGTCGCACGCGGTGCCGCACTGCGAAACACTGCCTTGCGGCAAACAATCAGCTGACACAGCGCACTGACAATGCGTGCCAATGCAGCAGCAAGAAACAAATGCTGCATAACACCTGCATTTTTCAGCGTGACATTCAGTACATTGAACAGAATCAGATCAAGCAGATACGGCAAAAAAGAACCGGACGAAAATTTCAGGATCGTGCCGTACACACGCAAAGAATCTTTGACCGGATGAAAATGTGTCTCTGAATTGTCGTTCATGTAAATCGTCTGAATCTGCTGCTCTTTCAGGGGAATGCCCGCCTGTTTACAGTAGAGCAGCATGTTTGTCTCATATTCAAAACGCTCGCCGGATATTTTAAGCATCTCCGGCAAAACCCGCCGCGGAAACACACGCAGACCTGTCTGCGTGTCGCTGATTTTCAGATCGAAAAATGCACGGAAGACCAGTGCTGTGCATTTGTTTCCGAGCTTTGATTTCGGCGGAACAGTCTCCAAATCAAAGTTGCGCACGCCCAGCACCACTGCATCTGTATCCTGCATCAGCATTTGTTCGGTGCAGATGAAAATATCATCGGCATGATGCTGTCCGTCACCGTCGATTGTCACACAGCCCGCCGCATCGGGACGGTTTTCAAGGATCCATGCAAACGCTGTTTTCAGCGCGCGACCCTTGCCCATGTTTTTCGGGTGATGCAGCACGGTGCAGCCGGAAAGCTGCTCCGCCTCCTGAAAATAATGCTGTTTTTCTTCACAGGAGCCGTCGTCTACCAACAGAATGTCAGTGAAACCTTTTTCCTTTACTCCGCAAATGACTGCTGAGAGCTTTTCATCGGGATTCAGCGATGGAATCACGACCGTTATTTTACAAAGATCCGTCATGCTCTTTCAACCATCCTATTTTATTTCTCCCTTTCTGTGCCGCTGTATTGCACATGTGTAACCAGTTTCTATTATAACATGAAGGGCAGCGGATTGCAAGCGGCAAAAACTGTCTTTTCCGAAAATGACCGGAACATCACGAAAAAACGCATTTATTCCGGTGAAATCAGATCGTCACATGCCGCAGCTTCCCGCAAACCGCCGGATGTCTCTGACAAATCAACTGTCAAAATAACCGTTGTAGGTAATGCGGTATTTGCTCTGCGGAAACAGATAGGCATAATAATCGACAAAGTAATCGTCCGTCATGCCCGCGATGAAATCCATTGCCAGATCATTCGGGTCAGATTCCGCATAAGGCTGCGCAGACGGATACCACTGCTGCTTTTCCAGCACCGCCGCAATATGATGCTTGTACAGACAGGACTGCTCATTGTGCGAAACGGCATCGCGGAGAATCTGCTCATACATCTGCTCCATCATCGGGATCACGCTGTCGCGCACCTGCTGCTGTACACGCTCCTGAAAATATATCTTTTCGTAATTATCCTTTTTGAGCTGCTTCATCGCAAGGAAATGTTCCTCGTCCAGCAGCAGATACGGCTTTCCGTAGCTGTGTTCGATCAGATTGACTTCAAGATTGTTGATTACCTCGGCATTGCTCCTGCCGACAGCCGTCTCCGCAAATACAGACTCGGATTCCACCAGATGCGCCCGCACGGCATCCTGCCGGTCTTTGCCGAGATAGGCGAGCATATCGCAGATGCGGACAAGGCAGCCTTCCAGTGTGGCAGGAATCAGCCTGCGGTCACCGTCCTCATCCAGAATACAATCCTGCATTCTCGCATCGAACACGGCAAAATCTGTCATCGGCTGCGGTCTGTATTCCGCCATCGGCAGTTCCCCGTTATGGCAAACAATGCCGTCCAGCGTTTGCAGCGAAATGTTGTACGGGATGATGGTATCCAGCACGCGGACACTGTGCAGATTGTGGCGGAAGCACCGTCCCGTGTGCGCGTGGTACAGATCGTGCAGCGCGTGCTCACCTGCATGTCCGAACGGCGTATGCCCCATGTCATGCCCGATCGCAATCGCTTCGATCAGATCGGCATTCAGCCCAAGCACCGCGCCGATATTGCGCGCGATACGCGAAACCAGCTGCACATGCAGTGCGCGGCGGGACAGATCGTCATTGCGGTAAAACGAAAACACCTGCGTTTTATCTGCATACCGGTTATAGAACAGACTGTTAAGGATTTTATCGGCATCCTTGGAAAAAGGCGGGCGGTAGATCTGCGGCGCATCGCTCTCACGGTACACACGGCGGATGACATCCTCATTCGCTGTTGCATAGGGCGACACCCATCCCCGTTTCTGATTGTCCAGAATTTCCGCGTGCAGATCTGCGGAAATGCGTTCATAATGCGGCATATGATCCTCCTTCATTGCTTCTGCGGCAGTTCGATCAGCGCGCAGTCCTGCATCGGAATGCACTCGGACAAATCCTGCATCAGTGACGTGTCGATTCTGACGCCCTCCGGCGTTTTCAGCCGGAGAAAGCGTTTTGATCCTTTCAGCCACAGACAGAACGGCGTCTCGCCCGCATGCGCACTGCACACCGCTGCAATCGCCTGAATCTGCGCCGAACTGTCATCGCTCTTCATACAAAGCTGCCGCTCCGCGGCATATCCGGCAAATATCTCCTCCGGCATGATACTTTCACAGAACAAGCGGAATTCTTCATCGTCCTTGCGCGAAACTCTGCCCCTGACAAAAATCACCGCGTCCTCTGTCAGCAGCTTCTGCACAGAGGCGTACAGCGCGGGAAACACCAGACAATCCAGCGTGCCGCTGAAATCCTCCGCTGTCAGATAGCACATCTTTTCGCCCTTTTTTGTCAAATGTATACGCGCCTCACTGACCATACACAGCAGCATGATCTGCGCCTTATCCCGCATCTGTCTGATTTCCGAAATCTGCGGCATCCGCAGAAGACGGCGGTGCGCCTCCCAGCGCGAAAGCGGGTGTCCGGAGAGATACAGCCCGGTCATATCCTTTTCCATTTTCAGCAGAACCGGATCGGGATATTCCGGTACATCCGGCGGCAGCAGCTCTGTCTGCGGAGTTTCGTCCTGCGTGCCGCCGAACAGCGATAGCTGCCCGGAGATTACATGCCGGCTCTCACTGTGTACCGAATGGATGATCTGTTCATACACCGAAAGCATCTGATGCCTGTTCCAGCCAAGCCCGTCCATCGCACCCGCACGGATCAAACCCTCGACACACCGTTCATTCAGCTCCGTTCCGCTGTTTCTTGTGCAAAAGCTCTGCAAGCTGCGGTAACGTCCGCCCGACTCGCGCTCTCTGATATAGGCGTGTGCCGCATTGCTGCCGACGCCTTTGATTGCAAGCAGTCCGAAACGAATCCCGTCCTCCGTGACTGTGAACCCCTCGTCACTGCTATTGATGTCCGGTTTCAGCACGGCAATGCCGTGTGCCTCAGCCAGCGCGATATATTCCAGCAGCTTCGGCGTATAAGAAATCACACTGCTCATCAGTGCGGCATAATATTCCGCCGGATAGTTGCATTTCAGATATGCAGTCTCATAGGCAACACGCGCATAGGATGCTGCATGGGACTTGTTGAACGCATAGCTTGCAAATGCTGCCATCTTGTCAAAAATCGCATTTGCAGTCTCCTCCGGCACACCGTTTGCGACCGCACCGCAGCAGACATCGTTGCCGTGCAGGAAAACCTCCCGCTCGGCATCCATCTGTGCATGTTTTTTCTTCGCCATCATACGGCGGACAAGATCCGCTCTGCCGTATGAATATCCGGCAAGCGTCCGGCAGATCTCCATGACCTGCTCCTGATAAACAATGCAGCCGAACGTCTCCCGCAGAATCGGTTCCAGCAGCGGATGATCATACTGCACCTTTGTCGCATCGGCACGGCAAGCCAGATACTGCGGAATGGAATCCATCGGACCCGGACGGTACAATGAAATCAGTGCCGGCAGGTCAGAAATACTGCGCGGCTGCATCTTTATCAGCACGCGGCGCAGTCCGTCCGAATCCATCTGTAACACACCGATGCTGTCACCCTTTGACAGCATGGCAAACACCGCAGCGTCATCCTCCGGAATCTCCTTCACGCGAAAAGACGGTGTGTGCTTCTGAATGCGGCGTTCGGCATCCCGAATGACCGTGAGATTGCGCAGCCCCAGAAAATCCATTTTCAGCAGACCGAGCTGTTCCAGCACTGTCATCGTATACTGCGTGACAACTGCCCCTTCATTCAGCTGCAACGGCACCTGCTCTGCGACCGGAACCGCCGAAATCACAACGCCTGCCGCATGTGTCGAGGTATGCCGCGGCATCCCCTCTAACTGCATCGCAAATTCCAGCAGCCGTCTGACACGGGTATCCTCCTCTGAAAGCTGCCGCAGCTCTGCCGACTGCGCCACCGCCTGCTCCAATGTAATGCGAAAATCCTGAGGAATCATCTTGGCAACCTGATCGCACAGCGCGTACGGCAGATCCATCGCCCTGCCGGTGTCGCGCACTGCATTTTTCGCCTTCATCGTATTGAATGCAACGATCTGCGCCACATGGTCGCTGCCGTACCGCTGTGTCACATAATCAATCACGCGCTGCCGTCCCTCAATACAAAAATCAATATCGAAGTCCGGCATACTGACCCGTTCTGGATTGAGAAACCGCTCAAACAGCAGCCCGTTTTTCAGCGGATCAATGTCCGTGATACCGATGCAGTATGCGCAAAGACTTCCTGCGCCGGAGCCTCTGCCCGGTCCGACCGGAATGTCATGCCGTTTTGCATACTGCACAAAATCCCAGACAATCAGAAAATAATCCACATAGCCCATGCGCAAAATCACGCCGTATTCATATGCCATGCGTTCACGCGCTTCTTTTGTTGGATGCGCACCGTATCGGCGGCGCAGTCCTTCCTCACAAAGCTGCAAGAAATAGGCTGCCGTATCTTTTACGCCCTCTGCGCGGTATTTTGGAAGCTGAATCTCACCGAATCTGAATGTCACATTGCAGCGGTGCGAAATCTCATCGGTGTTGCGCAAAGCCTCCGGACAATCCGCAAACAGCGCGTTCATCTCCTCTGTCGATTTCAAACCGAACGAATCGTTCGGCAGTGCCATAGAAGACGGCGCGGAAACAGAGGTCCCGGTCTGAATACAGACCAGCAGCCGTTGCAGCATGGCATCGTCTTTTTTCAGATAATGCGCGTCATTTGTCGCAGCCAGCGGAATGCCTGTCTCGGCAGAAATGCGTTTCAGTCCGCGGCAGATCACGGCATCCTGATCCAGACCGTGATCCTGCATTTCCAGATAATAATGCCCCGCGCCAAACAGCTCTGCATATCGCATTGCCGCAGCTTTTGCCGCATCGTAGTCGCCCTCACACAAAAGCCGCGCAATCTGCCCGTTTGCACAGCCCGAAAGCGCGATCAATCCCGTATGATACTGTTCCAGCAGCTCCCAGTCTGCACGCGGTCGGGAGTAAAATCCTTCCAGCTCTGCTTTCGAGACGATTTGCAGCAGATTCTGATACCCCTCATTGTTTTCGCACAGCAGCGTCAGATGATACGGCTTGCGGTCAAGCGCAGAATCCTTGTCAAACCGCGTCCGCGGCGCAACATAAATCTCACAGCCGATCACCGGATGCACCCCCGCCGCGACCGCTGCCTGATAAAACAGCACGGCACCGTACATCACGCCGTGGTCGGTGATCGCAACGGCATCCTGTCCGTTCGCCTTCACCTGCTCCATCAGCCGGTCGATGCGGCATACGCCGTCGAGCAGTGAATATTCCGTATGAACATGCAGATGCACAAACGGCTCCATGCCGTCACCTCCCCTGTGCAGCAGCTTTTTCTGCCGCGTTATTCCCCTAAAATCCGCATCACCGTCTCCGGCAATTCTTTCAGCGAATCAATCGCCGCCGCACACGCATCGACCTTGCCAAAGCCGTATGCCGCATGAACGAACGGCACACCCGCTTCTGTTGCAGCATCGGCATCGCCCTGCGTGTCGCCGACATAAATGCAGTCGGTGATCCCCTGCCGTGCCGTCACAAGGCGGATATTCTGTCCCTTGGAAAGACCGGTATTGCCAAAGCTTTCATAATCGCAGAACAGCTCCGAAAAGCCGCACTGTTCCAGATAAATCTCAATATATCCTGCCTGACAGTTGCTGACGATGCCGAGGGCGTAGTCCTTTGCAAGTTCTGTCAGAATCTTCCGCGACTGCGGCATCAATTCCGCCGGATGCGCCCGCAGATAATCATGCTCATTGTCAATGCAGATCTGCATCAGACGCATCTGCTCGGCAGAAGATTCTTCCGGAAACATCATCGCCGCGATGACGTCCATCGGCTTACCCATAAAGCGGTGCATATCATCCAATGTAAACTGCTCTGAACGGTCTGTGCGGGTGCGCAGAGCCGTGTTCCAAGCCTCTGTACATTCGCGCGAGGAATCCCAGAGCGTGCCGTCCAGATCAAACAAAATGCCTTTTCTCATGATGTCTCCTTTCACACTGCCATGCCCTCGGCTTCCAGCCGCAGATAATAAATCATTTGCAGCCAGTCCGGTTCTGCTGTCATGCGTTCTCTGATGCGTTCCAGCGTGCGTTTTCCGGTGCGGCGATCCAGCAGCGCAAGCATCCGCACAAGCGGATTGCCGGAAGACAGGCTCTCCGCAATGCTCTGCCTGTCAAATTCATAGAAGGCACGGTAAAAATCCATCTGATAAAATGCACCGGATTCCAATGCCGCTTCCCATGAGCGGTCCCAGAGGTCTTCCGCTTCACCCGCCGCTTTCATACTGCGTTCTGCCTCACACCGCGCATCCCAGCGGTCAAAGTAATTGCTTTTCAGGATCTCACAGCCGTCCAGCCGCACTGCCACTCTGCCCTCGTCGCCGTCGTGCATTGCATGATAGGTCGTGACAAAATAGGTCAGTCTGCCGCGCAGAGATTCCGCAAGATATTCTGTTTCCAGTTTTTTGCGCATCGCGCTCCATGTGTGCAACAAGACTCATCCTCCCTGCAATTCTCGGATCTTATCGCGCAGATACGCCGCATGTTCAAATTCCAGCAGTCTTGCTGCCTCTTTCATCTGCACGGTCAGCTCTTTGATCAGTGCATCCCGTTCGGCGCGGTTCATCTGCTTCTTGACCTTTTTCTCCGTCTTTTCCTTCGTTGAGATTTCCAGTACATCACGCACATCCTTGACAATCGTCTGCGGAACGATGCCGTGTTCTTCGTTGAAGGCGATTTGCAAATTGCGGCGGCGTTCCGTCTCCCGCAGCGCACGCTCCATACTGCCTGTGATCTCATCGGCATAGAGAATCACCTCGCCGTGTGCATTGCGCGCCGCTCTGCCGATTGTCTGAATGAGAGACGTCTCCGAGCGCAGAAAGCCCTCTTTGTCCGCATCCAGAATCGCCACCAGCGAAACCTCCGGCAAATCCAGACCCTCACGCAGCAGGTTGATGCCGACCAGCACGTCAAATTCACCCAGACGCAAAGCACGGATAATCTCCATGCGCTCCACGGTATCGACATCGTGGTGCAGATACCGGACACGCACATTCATATTGGAGAGGAAATTGGTCAGATCCTCTGCCATTTTCTTTGTCAGCGTCGTAATCAGCACGCGCTCATTCTTTTCCTCGCGCAGATGGATTTCCGACAACAGATCCTCAATCTGACCTGCGACCGGCTTGACTTTGACCATCGGATCGGCCAGACCTGTCGGACGGATGACCTGCTCTACCACGCGGGTTGTCCGTTCCTTTTCCAGCTTACCCGGCGTCGCACTCACATAGAGTGCTTCGTTGATTTTTTCAGAAAACTCACCGTATTTCAGCGGCCGGTTGTCAAACGCACTCGGCAGACGAAATCCGAATTCCACCAGTGTTTCCTTGCGCGCACGGTCGCCTGCGTACATCGCCCCGACCTGCGGCAGCGTGACATGCGATTCGTCCACAATCAGCAGAAAATCCTCCGGGAAATGATCAATCAGCGTACAGGGACGTGAGCCAGGCGGACGCCGTGCCAGCACGCGGGAATAGTTTTCCACGCCGCTGCACATGCCGATCTCCCGCAGCATCTCAATATCGTATTTTGTGCGCTGCGCAATGCGCTCTGCTTCCAGAAACTTATTCTGACTTTCAAAATACAGCACGCGCTCCTGCATCTCCGCTTCCAGATCGGCAATCGCATCTTCCAGCTGATCGCCGGATACAACATAGTGACTCGCCGGAAAAATCACGGCATGGCGCAGAATTGAAAGTACCTCACCCGTCAGCAGATTGATCTCTGCAATCCGGTCGATTTCATCCCCGAAAAATTCCACGCGGATCGCATTTTCCATTGTGTTCACAGGGCAAATATCAACCACATCGCCGTGTACACGGAATTTGCCGCGGTCAAGTGCCAGATCGTTGCGCTGATACTGGATGCGCACCAGCTCCTCCATGAGAAATTCCCGCGACATCTCCATCCCCGGACGCATGGACACCGACATGCCGCGGTACTCATCCGGCGATCCAAGGGAATAGATGCACGACACCGATGCCACAATAATGACATCGGTGCGCTCCGCCAACGCCATCGTTGCCGAATGGCGCAGCCGGTCAATTTCATCGTTGATGCGGGAGTCTTTCTCGATATAGGTATCTGAACTCGGAATATAGGCTTCCGGCTGATAATAATCGTAATACGAAACGAAATATTCTACCGCGTTCTCCGGAAAGAATTCCTTGAACTCCGAGCAAAGCTGCGCGGCAAGAATTTTGTTGTGTGCCAGCACCAGTGTCGGCTTATTGCGCTTTGCGATGAGATTTGCCATCGTAAACGTCTTGCCCGAACCGGTCACACCGAGCAGAATCTGCTCCTTTTTTCCTGCTTCATATCCCTGCACCAGTTCTGCAATCGCCTTTGGCTGATCTCCTGCCGGTGCATACGGCGCATGAAGCTTAAAAACACCTTGTTCCATTGATCTGTCCTCGCCCGTTATTCGATGCCGAAGAAACCGCCCTCTTCACGCAGAGATGTCGAACCGTCTCTTCCGACAATCACATGATCGACCAGCTGAATTCCGCAGTTGTGCAGCGTGGTATAGAGGCTCTGCGTCGCAGCAATATCTTCCGGCGACGCGATCGAAGAGCTGTTCGGATGATTGTGCGCGAGTATCAACGCGTTGCTGCTCTCCGAAAAGGCAAGCTCCGTCACGTTGCGGATCAGAAACGACGATGCAGAGGGATGCCCCTCTGAAATGACCACGCAGCGTTTCAGACACAGCATGTCGTCCAGACATGCCACCCGCACGATCTCGTTGCGTTCCAGCTTATAAAGCCCTTCAAAATACTTTCGAACCTCATCCGCATTGTTCATCGGCATCCCAAAGGATTCTTCCCCGGATATATAGATGTTCAGCTCTTTGAAAAACGCAAACAGCGTCACAACGCCGTCCGATATGCCCTCTACACTTTTAAGTGCTTCCGGTGTGGCTTTCATCACATTGTTCACGCTGCCGAACCGGTCAATCAGACGATGCGCAATGGGATTGGTGTCGCGCCGCGGAATTGCGTAATACAGCAGCAATTCCAATACCTCGTGCGGCTGAAATCCGTTCAGCTTTGTCGCCATGAACCGCTGCTGCATACGCTTGCGGTGTCCGTCATGGATATGATTTGACATACCTTTTCCTTTTCTCTTTACGCTTTCCCGTCAGGATGTAGCATCCGCAGACGGAAGCAGCTCTTTATACTTTTCAAGAAACGCATCCGAAATTACTTTGCAGCCGGTATCATCCGGATGCCCGCCGTACAGCGATTTTTCCGGCGCGGACGGATCGCTGAGCAGCGATGCCCAGTCAAAAAGCGAAACGCCCAGCTCCTCTGCTGTTGCAGGCAGCAGACCGTTCAGTTCCGTGCGGATGCCCTCGTGCAGCGCATCGTAATCAAACGGCGGCGCATTGAGCAAAATAACCTCACATCCGGCTTCCTGCAAAACTCCGGCAATTTTCCGGATCCAGTTATCAATCGCAGATCCGGCATTGGGCTGTCCGACACCGTACTGTCCGCCGATCATGTCATTGGTTCCGAACGCCACCAGCACCAGATCGGCATGTGCTGCACGCTGCAACCAGTCTCCGTTCGTCACGCAGTCGCTCGCACGCGAATAACCGAGTCCCAGATTCCAGACGCTCGCGCTGCCGCTGACTTCCTTTGCAATATTCGCTACCCAGAACGCGTTGGCATTTTGCGTCGTGCCGCAGCCCTGCGTGATCGAATCTCCGATCATCGCAATCTTCATCTGCACATCGCGCCGGCAGCCGATCAGCTGCGGCAGCGGAATTTCGTTGCAGTAGCCAAACTGTCCGCCGTCTCTGCTCGCATAGGTCGGCGTCAGATTGGACATTGCAATCGCCGGAATCGTATTGCCCGTCAGCGTCCATGTCCAGACAAGATAATTCCCCTCCGGCACATTGTATACAATCGGATCACTCCAAAACGTCTCGGATTCCGCAACGCTTTTCGAGTCGGCTCCGTCAAACGTGACCGCCGTTGTTCCGAGAATCTCATCCTGTATCTCCGGCGCATAGCCGATTTCCGCGGAGTCAATGGTATATGCGTCACCGGGCATCCCGACATAAGAAGTCGAACCGTCTGCCCATGTGGAATCCACAGTATTGGAAAAATAGAAGCAATATTCATATTCTCCGGCTGCCTCTACCGGCAGAAATGCGCGGTATGTTACCGTTCCGCCGTCCTGCTGCGAAACGGAATTGCTTCCGGTTGCTATCCATGTATTGGATACATATGTGCCAAACGGCGTATCATCTGTTTTTGCAGCCTCCTCCTTCTCACCGCACGATGTACAGCAGAAAAAAACCGCAGCAGCCGTCAACAATGCGCCGCACTGCTTTCCGTATTTCATTTTATCATCCCCCGGACAGAAGCGTTCTGATACTATGGATTATCATACCAGATTTCGGCAGTTTTGTCAATGGGAACACGGTGCATTCCGTTGACAGCACAAAATAATTCATAAAATGCTTGACGAATATTGATGCGGTGTGTTATAATGAATCCATACAGACATGAGGCAGGCATCCCGTCTGCCCGCATACCGGACAAACGGCAGACGCTCCGGCTATGCTCCGCCGCTGCCAAACACAAGAAAGGAAAACACTATGAAAAAGTACATCGCAGAATTCATCGGTACACTCACCCTCGTGCTGATCGGATGCGGCACTGCTATGCTCGTCGGCTGTGATGCCGCAAGCGGCTCCGGCTACATCCTCACAGCATTCGCATTCGGTCTGACCATCGTCGGTATGGCATACTGTGTCGGAAACATCTCCGGCTGCCATATTAACCCTGCCGTATCGCTCGGCGTTCTGATGTCCGGCGGCATGACAGTCTCCGACTTTATCGGCTATATCATCGCACAGTGCCTCGGCGCACTCGCCGGCTCCGGTCTGCTCGCAGCGATTTTCTCGCTCGGCGGCGTGGAGGACAAAACCGGCGGCTACGGCTCCAACGGTCTGGCAGGCGTCAGCGACAACATCCTTGCCGGTCTGCTGGTTGAGGTGCTGCTCACCTTTATCTTTGTCCTTGTGATCCTTGGCGTCACCTCCAAGAAAGCAGGTCACGGCTCCTTCGGCGGTGTGGTCATCGGCTTCACGCTCGTGCTGGTTCACATCCTCGGCATCGGTCTGACCGGTACCTCTGTCAACCCTGCACGTTCGTTCGGTCCGGCTCTGGTTGCTGCATTCTCCGGCAACTCTTCCCCGATCGCTCAGCTGTGGGTCTTCATCGTCGGCCCGCTGGTCGGCGCGGCACTTGCAGCTTGCTGCTACAAGTACCTCGAAGCAGACAAAAAGTAATCGTCACCAAGGATACTTCCGATAAAAATGCAGCCCGGGAGCTATATGCTCCCGGGTTGTTTTTATCTCTCAAAATCACATCCACATATGAGATACAAATATTTTTATGCCGATGCCGATCAGCAGAATGCCGCCGAGAATCTGTGCACGGCTGCCGAGTTTTTCTCCTGCACGCACCCTTGTTCCGAGCCACGCCCCGAACATGCTGATGCACGCTGTCACTGCTGCTATGATTCCGACAGCAAGATAAACAGAAAACGATCCGAGTGCGGCAAAGCTGACGCCGACCGCCAGCGCGTCAATGGATGTTGCAATGCCCTGTAACATCAGCAGCTTGCCTGTCATCTGCGCATCCTGATGCTCCGCATCTGCGTGCAGTGCCTCAATCAGCATATGAATTCCGATAAAGCTCAGCAGAATGAGCGCGATGTAGTGGTCAAATGCTTCAATTATGCCGAGAAAACACATGCCGAGCCAATAGCCCAGCAGCGGCATCAGCCCCTGCATTCCGCCGAAGCAGATTCCGATTGCCCCGATCCATCGGCGGGACAGCTGCTTGCAGCACAGTCCGTCTGCCAGGGAAGCGGCAAAGGCATCCATAGATAACCCAACCGCCAGTATCAGCAATTCCGTCAGTCCCATATCGCTCTGCCGCTCACCTCATTTTCATTCCAAGTGCTTCCATTATAGCACATTTGACGCGGATTGTAAAGAACGAACCCTGCCGGTTTTCCGCTTTATCGGATGAAATGCGTCGGCTGCCACGGCTCCCGCTCCGGCAGCCCGTATGCCTCTTTGCCCAGCGCGATGCTCTTCATCAGGAATGTCATATTCCTTGCAAGGGTGCGCACCGTCTGCAAGCCCTCTGCATCTTCTGCCGCCTGACCCGGCTCTCTGCCGTGTACGCTGTTCCAATACTGGCTCGACGCAACCGGCATCCCGCTGATTGTGTAGAATTTGTTCAGCTCATCGAATGCCGCAGAGCATCCGCCGCGCCTTGCGACAACCACTGATGCGCCGACTTTCATGCTCTTGTCAAACGATGTACTGTAAAACAGACGCGTCAGAAATGCGGTCAGTGTTGCATTCGCAGCGGCGTAGTAGACAGGCGATGCTGCAACCATGCCGTCCGCCGCCTCAAATTTCGGTGCGGTTTCATTCACCAGATCCTCAAATACACATCTGCCTTTTGCATGACAGTTTCCGCAGGCAATGCAGCTGCGAATATCCTTGTTTCCGACATGAATACGCTCCGTCTCAATGCCGTTCTCTGCAAAGATTTTCTCCATTTCATCCAGTACAAGTGCCGTGTTTCCCTTTGCATGCGGACTGCCGTTCAGCAGCAATACTTTCATATCAATCATCCTTTCCTCGTTTGCGGGCGCAGACAGTTCGCTACACCTCATATTTATATTATAAAAGAACCGCGGGCAGATGTCAAGCAACGCTGTGTCAAACGCTGTCGAATCTGCATAATATAATGCAGACGCGCAGACAGCAGGCGCGTCTGAAAGGAGGCGTTCCGAATGGAAACCCTTGTGCTGATCGCTTCCGAGACGCAGACCGAAAAAGCCAAGCGTCTGCTTACCCGGCAGCAATACCGTTTCCATGTGACCAAGACGACCACACCGTCCGGCTGCGCGTTCCGCCTCACTGTCGAAGCACCGCCGTCTGAAATCCTCCCGCTCCTGACGGCGAACCGGATTCCGTTCCGGATCTGAAACTGGGAGGCGTAACAATGCAATGCCATTTCACAGCTTATTTTGACAATGCAGCGACCAGCTGGCGCAAGCCGCCGGAGGTTCTGCGCGCACTCTCCGATGCTGCCGCAAATGCAGGCGGCAATCCCGGACGCGGCGGGCATCCCCTTGCACAGCGTGCCGGTGCGGTTGTTTTTCATGCAAGAGAAACTGCCGCTGCATTCTTTGATGCGGAACCCGACCGTGTCGTATTCACACAAAACTGCACGCACGCGCTCAATCTTGCAATTTACGGGTTGCTGAAAAAGGGCGACCATGTGATCATCAGTGATTTGGAGCATAACTCCGTTGCAAGACCCGTCGCTGCGCTCGCGGAACGCGGTGTCATCACCTATGACATCGCGGCAATCTCCGAAGACGACGAGGAAACTGTCTCCGACTTCCGCAGGCTGATCCGCAGCAATACGCGCGCTGTCATCTGCACACTCGTCAGCAATGTCACCGGACAGATCCTCCCTTTCCGGCGCATTGCCGCACTCTGCCGCGATCACGGTCTGGTCTTCATCGCAGACGGCGCACAGGCTTGCGGTGTCATCCCCGTTTCCATGTCAGACGGCATCACACTGCTCTGCACTGCCGGACACAAAGGGCTTTACGGCAGCATGGGAACCGGACTGCTCATTTCCGACGGCACAGTCACGCTTCGCCCGCTGATGCAGGGCGGAACCGGCTCCCTCTCCAATTCCTTGCAGCAGCCGGATTTTCTGCCCGATGCACTGGAAGCGGGTACCGTCAATGTGCCGGGCATCTCTGCGCTGGACGCCGGTATGCAATGGGTCTCGCGAAAGACGCTGAAACAGATTCACGCCTATGAAACGGCTCTCTGCAACCGCTTTCTTGCAGGACTCCGCCGCATTCCAGACTGCGAGATCTTCCGGAATGAAAATGCAGCATATGCACCGCTGGTCTCTTTCCGGCTCACGCGGGAAAGCCCCAGCGAGACCGGTCAGCGGCTCGCAGATCAGGGATTCTGCCTGCGGGCAGGTCTGCACTGTGCGCCGCTTGCACACCGAAAACTCGGCACGCAGGATACAGGCACCGTGCGCTTTGCACCGTCTGTGATGAATTCCGCAGCAGAGGTGGACGCCTGTCTGCGCTGCATCGCTAATTGACAAAATAGAGGACCGCCGACCCGTTTTTTCTTCGGATCGGCGGTCTGTCTGTTCAGGAAAAGAACGGATCGTCCAGCGCGTAAGTTCCGTATACCGTATACATTCCCGCAGCCGGCATATATACAGTTCGCCGCAGCTGCAAGCCGTTTGTCAGGCGGATGTCCGCAAGACAAAGCCCGGCACTCCAAAATGTCATCGCCTGCTCGTATATTGCATCGTCGGTTGTCTCCACTTCTCCGTCGTCCGTCAGCACAATCGCGTCATTTTCACCGTATTCCGCAACATAGGAAGCATAATACCGTTCGGAGATTTCCCGATCTGTCAGCGCATTCCCAAGTGCAGTCAGTTTTCCATAGAATGCCGTCAGTGCCTCTTTGTCGGTAATCGTGTCGAGCAGCGCACCGTCCGCATCGCGCAAACCAACGGAGGCAATCGCATCCGCCGAATCCAAACCGTAGGCTGCACAAACATCTTCCATCGGCGGCTGCTCTCCCAGCGATACATATCCCGTCAGCTCATAGCACAGAAGCGTTTCTCCGCGTTTGAGAAAAATGATCGCATCGCGCTGCCCCGCAGCTTCCAGCGCGGCACAGCGGTATGCCGGACAGCTTACATTGCCCGCCGTTGTCGAAACAACCGCCGCCTCATCAAACGCAGTTCCGAGCAGTGTGCTGTCGATCTCCGCGCCCTCACCGACATATTCCGCAAGCACAGTGCTGTCACACTGCATATAATATGCATCCTTGTACACAATCGTATCAAAAGCTGCTTCATACCCTGCCTGATTGACCTGTGTTCCGATCCGCGACCAGAATATCACCCAGCCGACTGCAATCAGGATGATTACCGCACCGAGCATCAGCACGCCTTTGTGTTGTTTGAGAAACTGCATTTGTTTCATCCTCTCCTTTGTTCTCTGCATATTATAGCACAGGTTTTGCGTTTTGTAAATACCGCAGAAAAAAGCACCCTCCCGATTACAATCACCGGAAGGGTGTACGCAGTCAATGCTTTCTCTTTTTCCGTGCAGCTGCTGCAATACTGCTTCCTGCGGCAAGCATACCCGCGCCGATACCGACCGGCAAGAGCGGAAGCTGCTGTTTGGTCTGCTTTGGTGCTGTCTGCACAACCGTGTCCGCCGCATCCGCTGCCAGTGTGATCTGTGCGCTGTCCACTGCAAACGTACCCGACAGCACTTTCACAACCGCAATATGGCTGCTTTCAGATAAATCCTGTACGGCATATGTCACTTCCCGACTGCCGACATTCGCCGGTGCTGCACTGTCACAGACTGTCTCGCCGTCAACTGTTACCGCAATCTCTGCCTGCTGCAAGGCTCCGGTCAGCGCGAATCCGGTACCCGTGAAATGAAGCGTCAGCTCGGCACCGGCGTCCCCCTCGGAAATCGTGCGCTTGTAGTTTGTAAAGCTGCTCATGGTTGTGTGCGTCCACGATCCTGCATAGGAAAACGCGCTGTCCGTATCATCGTAACGCATCACATACGGTGCCGCGCCCTCGGCCGCTTCCACAAGGATATTATCATAACAATTCTGATTCCAAGAGCTGTAAAGTGCCGCTCTGCCTGCGCTGCAATCGGGTGAATAAGCACAAAATGCCACGCGCGCTCCGTCAATCCACACCTTGATTTCTGCATTCACAGCTTCGATTTTTAGATTGTGCCATACGCTGCTGTCAAACTGTTCCAGCAAATCCCCGGCAAGCGTTGTGCCGCCGCATTTCAGATTCCATCTGCCGTCTGCAAAAAGCTGCACCCAGTAACCGCTCGCGCCCGCACTTGCCAGATGATACCGCAAACCGATGCCGGCATAATTCTCCGAAGACGCGTCACTTCTCTCCAAAAGCACATCCGCTGAAACACTGTAATTATACCAGCGGTCATCTCCGAAATTGGTTGTCGGCTCCGGTGTATACCCCCATTCAACCGCCTTGCTTTCCGGCGTAATCATCTGCATCAGAACATGATTTCCGCTTTGCAGCTGCACCTCAAATGCACCGCCTTCATCCGTCATATAGCGGGGCGCATTGCCGCGCGCGGACAAGTAATCCGCTGCATAGCCCTCATATTCAAAATCGTCTGCATAAGGCAGTGCGAGAATGGCAGACTCCCGCTCGGAATATTCTGTCTCTTTCAGCTTCACCGTTGATACCGTCACAAGCGAATAGGGCTTGACTGTTACGGCATAGGTGCTTTCGCCGTTCTGTACCGTCGGCTTGACGGTTTCCGCAAAGCGAAAATAGTTTTCGTCCCATGCACCTGCATCGGGGCCGCGGGTTTCCCACACACTGACCGGCTCTTCCGCTTTGTCCAGATTCTTAACAGTAAAGGTGTATGTAATGGGCTGATTCGTTGTGTTGGTTATGACAGTGCTGTAATCTCCGGTATCGGGGTCGGCTGCGGTCAAAAAGGAATAGGCTGCATCTACAATCGCATGACCGTCACCGCCCGCAGTCCCGTCGCCGTGACAGGCATCTCCGATGATCGCCCAGCCCTTTCGGATAAACTGCGAAAAATGCAGCGACATATAAAATCCGCCGTCCAGCAGATAACTCCCGCTCCACGGCTCATTTGCCAGAATCAGCTGTTTTTGTCCGTAGGTCACGCCGTCATAATAGGCTGCGACCGCAGGCTGATATTCATACAGTGTCATGCCGCCGCCCGGTACCATCGTGATGATACGATTTGCAATATCCAGCAAGCCGTTGATGTCGTTCATGCCGGACCCGGTGCCGTCATAACGGTACGTTCCCTGTGCGTAGCTCATCGGCGCACAGCCCTCGCTGAACCAAAGCTCCTTGCCGCAGAGATTTGCAAGTGTCTGCGCACTGCTGCTCGACCAGCTCGTATAATGACTGCCCAGCACGTCAACCGCTGCACACAGCTCCGCATCTTCCAGCATCTGTGAAGCAATGTTCCATGTGCCGACTTCATCTGCTGCAACCAGCCGGATCGCCGCATAATCATACGGACAGTCACGCTCTGCTTTCAGATGCTCTGAGAGATATTTCACCCAATCTGCATCCATGCTGCGCTCATTCCGCACCGCACTGACATACTGAAATTGCAGCCCGTATTCCGCATAGGCAGCATCCAGCGTCGCTTTGTACCACTTGTACCGCGCCGCGTAAACATCATCTGCATTTGTCACCCAGAGCGGTTCACTCCACCAGAGCATATCCAGTGTCAGCTCAGGATTGATTTTCAGTGCATCCGCGGCAAGTTGAAAGCCCGCACCGCGCGTCACATCCGGCGTTTCATCTTCTGTCCGCATAATGCACGGCTCGGTTCCGGAGGAAGAATTCACATCGGATCCCATCTCGACTTTCAGATGGCAGATGCCTGCCCCGTTCTCTCCGAATAAATATTCGAGTATCTCCCAATACGCTTCCGGCTGCTCTGTTTTATAATCCAGCAGCAGACGGGATGAATTGTTCGCACTGACCATTCCCGCACCGCGCCAGCGTTTGTTCGCTGCAAGCTCGGCATGACTGCCGTCAATTATGATCTGCATTGTCAGACCTCCCTCCGCATTGACTGTTTTCGGCATTCCCGCAGTTTGCAGCAATGCCGCACTGCACAGGAGTATACTGCAAAGCCGCTTTCCGGTTTTCATACAAAAAGCCCCCTCTGAAAGATAACGGTTTCTGATCCCATTATCTGACAAAAGAAGGCGTTTGTCAATCCTAAATTTTTCACTGATTCCAAAGATTTGAACATTTACGGCGCATACGGTGAACAGGATCTGCGGAATGCACCCGGTGACATGTTCTCGTATTTACGAAAGACCATCCCGAAATACGTCGCGCCGGAATAGCCGACTGCGGCAGAGATCTCTGCGATGCTCTGCTCGGTACCGGTCAGCAGCTGTTTTGCACGCGCAATCCTGCGGCGGGCAATATATTCCAGCGGCCGCATGTGCATCTCCGCCTTGAAACAGCGGCAAAAATGCTGCACCGTTACGCCGGACCGCGCAGCGAGTGCATCCAGCGTGAGATCCTCCGCATAATGCGTATCAATATAGCTGACCGCATCCCTTGCGATCCTGCGCTGATTCTTCTCCGAGGGCACTGCCTGTGCAAAACAGCGGTGCATGTGCAAAATCAGTTCGTAAAGCAGCAAAGAACAGTCCGCACTGCCGTCCACGCTGTCCTGTGCGGCGGAAAAAATGCGGTCAAAAATTTCCAGTGCCGCATCTGCGTCCGCCAATGTCCGGCTCATAACCGGTGCAAAACGCAGCTGCTGCATCATCTCCGCAAGCGCATTCCCGCGGAACACGACCCATGCCGTTTTCCACTGTGTGCCGACCGGATGATACCGATGCGGAACGCCGGGTTCCAGATAAAAACAGCTGCCCGCCGTCTGCGGAAAGCAATGTCCCCCGCAGAGCAGTTCTCCCCTGCCGTCCAGCGTAAACAAAAACTGATGTGATGACAGTCCTGTTTGCCGCTCCACATGATACTCCGGTTCGCTGATGCCGATGCCGGTCAGGTAGATCGGATACTCCTTACTGAATACAGGATAAATCACATTCTGCATATCCGCCATACGCACTGTTCCTGCTTTCTTTCCGAATCACAGCATGTTGATGGTCAGATAGCCGCAGTTTTCACGCTCTGCACGTTCCATTGCATTGATCGCAGCTCTGCCGTAGCTGCCGAGATTGTTGATCAGTGCCTGCACACCGATCAGATTCAGCGCGGTCTTTTGTCCGATCGTCGAGAGGCAGTCATAGAGTGCATCCAGATTCTCGCCGTAGAAATCCGGCAGACGGAGTCTGCTTGCCATTGCGTCATGAAACGCTTCGCGGGTGCTGATCTGCCGGCAGTCAATTGTCACTTCCATTATTTATTCCTCCCCGTAGCAGTTCAAAGGTGCTGTAATGATCCTCTGTATAATAAATCAGCCCGTCATTGGAAAAGACGATCCGCTTTGCCCCGCGGGATGATTTTCCGAGTGTATCAATGTCGCATTCGGTGTAGCTTCTGCCCGCTTTTTCAGGCAGATTGCCCTCGTAGTTGCCAAAGTAAGTGCCGCCGATGCACTTGCCCGGCGCATACGGTTCCAGCGAGCCGCCCGTCCAGCCGAGTGCCTGTGCTTCCTTCTTTGTAATAAAGTTCTGCGGCAGTTCTCCGTAGGTGTAGATATAAAGCGCGACATCTTCCTTGGTCGTATAGGTTCCGTTTTTCTCAATGACCGCTGCCGTTGTGACAACCGTATCGGACAGCTCCGCATCTGTTTGATAAACGGATACCGCTGTTTCGGTCGTTGCCCTCGTCTGTGCGGCAGATGCTGACGCAGCGGAGGAGGTTGTCTCGGCAGAGGCGGTTTCCGATTCAGAATCCGCCTGCAATGTCTGCGTCACATCCTCGATCACAAGGGAATATTCCGGTGTTGTCTGCTGAACAGTCGCCGTTCCGCTTCCGCCGCCGCAGCCTGTCAGCAGCAGAAAACCGGCAGCCAGCAAAAACGCACTTTTCTTTTTCACGCGATTGCCTCCTTTCCGGCAAAGCAAAATACATATACCGCTATCTTTCCCTTATTTTTATCATTCTAACATATTTTCCGGCAAAAGTAAAGGGATTTCGACCGGATATTCGCATTCTGTCCAAATCGTATCTCTGTTTTTTGTGCAAAGCGCAGGGACAGATGTGTTGCGAACCGCCGCGCTTTTCCGGTCTTTTGACACAAGATTTTGTATAAATCGTAAATTTGCGCGCAGATACAGAAAATCCCTTGACAAATGCCGGAAAATCGAATAAAATAAATAGCGGAGACCCGCGCCTCCTGGAAATCCGCTCAGAGAAGCATGCGCCACAGGCTGAAAGCGTTGCTGCGGAGAGTATCGGCTGCGGCAACACTCTGCGGTGAAAACCATCGCGCTCGGTGCCGATTCTGCACCCTGCAAACCGATGCCCCATAAAAAAGCGCGCCGGTTTCTCCTTGTGAAAGCCGGCGAAATCGGGTGGCACCGCGGGCTTTTTCCATCCGGAAACGCTCGTCCCGAAGCAATCTCCGTGCAGATTGCTTTGGGGCGATTCTTTATTTTACGGAACAGGAGGATTTTTTATGTACCGTACAGTAGGCTGCAATGACCTGCGCCCGGAAAACATCGGGCAGACTGTCTCACTCGCAGGCTGGGCCGATACCGTCCGTGACCACGGCGGCGTTGTGTTTCTCG
>JAZQNP010000087.1:0-30939 GCA_045627405.1 Oscillospiraceae bacterium
ATAGTCAATCTGCGAATCGGCAAGATACAGCCACCCGACAAAATCCGGATATTTCGCTGCCATCGCATCGGCATTGGCACGCAGCTCCGCAGCCTTTGCAGCCGTCAGATACGGCTCTGTTCCGGAATCCTTTTCCAGCCGAGGGAGCGTTTCCGCAGCGGCGGTCGTCGTGGTGGTTGCAATGGTCGTCGTTGTAGTGGGTGTCGTTGCAGCGGTCGGGGTCGTGATCTCCGGCTCCGGCTCCTCCTGCTTCCCGAAAAACAGGAAGATCAGCAGGCATACACCCGCTGCAAGCAGCACGCCGCCGATGAGATACGGCAGTGCGCGCCGAAGCTTGGATTTCTTTGCCGAGTCCGGAGCAATGTCCTGTGTGCTGCCCATTCGGATCGGCACCTCCTTTCAGATGCAAAAATCTTTCTGCATTCATGCTTTTTTTCATTTGCAGAACGCGGCGCAGAATCTGCTGTCTGCCCGTTCGGACGCACAGCTCCGCGCTTTGTTTGGTATATCAATTATAGCACATGAGCAGCAGAATGTCAATCACCAAACGAAAGGCTCCCGCCGTCTTTGAGGGCAGTCCGGCTGCGGTGTTTCCGCATACAATGCCGCACAGAGACCCTGTCTGATATCCATAAAAAGCCGGAGCCGGCATTTTGCGCTCAGCGAACAAAGCAAGCCGGTCCGCCGGAATATTCGTGCAAATATTGTACAAAATACACAAAAAGATGCATAAACCCCCTGCTCTGCGGATTTTTGCTTGACTTCAACAAAAACTTGTGATAGAATAGAGTAGGGAGACTGTCTTTCAATGAGTCGAAAAAAGACAGCACACTATAAAATATAAACAGAGAAAAATAAAAGGCAGATCCGCATTTCTCCGCTGCCCGGCAGCCTGCGCGGAAATCTGCATTTTGCTCAGATAAATTGGGAGGTAACCATGAAGGGAATTATTCTGGCGGGCGGATGCGGCACAAGACTGTATCCGTCAACCATCGCAGTCAGCAAACAGCTGCTTCCGATTTTTGACAAGCCCCTTTGCTATTATCCGCTCTCGATGCTGCTGCTCGCAAAAATCCGGGATATTCTGATTATTTCCACCCCCCGCGACATCGGAAATTATATGCAGCTTCTCGGTGACGGCTCCCGAATCGGCGTTCATTTTGAGTACGCCGTTCAGGAAACACCGAGAGGTCTGGCAGATGCGTTTATCATTGGTGAAAAATTCATTGGAGACGACAACGTATGTCTCGTGCTGGGCGACAATGTCTTCTACGGATCGGCAATGTCCTCCATTCTCCGCCAGGCGATGGAGTCAATCGAAAACGGCGGCGCATCCATCTTCGGCTGCTTTATGAAGAATCCGCAGGAATTCGGTGTGGTCGAATTCGACGAGAACAGAAAAGTCATCTCCATCGAAGAAAAGCCGAAGCATCCAAAATCCAATTACGCAATTCCCGGACTGTATTTCTATGATAACAATGTCGTCGAAATCGCAAAGAATGTGCAGCCCTCGGCACGCGGCGAGATCGAGATTTCCTCTGTCAATTCTGAGTATTTGCAGCGCGGTCTGCTGAATGTCACCCTGATGGGCAGAGGCGTCACATGGTTTGATACCGGCTCACCGAAGGGCATGTACAAGGCGAGCGGCTTTGTCAAGACGCTGCAAGAAATGCAGGGCTTCTATATTTCCTGTATCGAGGAAATTGCATGGCGCAAGCATTTCATTGACGATGCGCAGCTCAGAAAATGCGGCGAAGAACTGGCTATGACAGATTACGGAAAATATCTGCTTTCGCTGCTGAAAGGCGAAGAGGAACCATAATACAAAAGCCGCTGTACCCGATTCGGTACAGCGGCTTTTTTAAGCCCCCAAAAAACAAAACCCGCATCATCATGATGCGGGTTTCAGTGCGCCGGAAGGGATTCGAACCCCCGACCTACTGGTTCGTAGCCAGTTACTCTATCCAACTGAGCTACCGGCGCATGTCTCATTGCCGAGAACTTCATTATTATATCACATTTCAATCGGAATGTCAAGAGGAAAACAAAAAAAATTTCCGAAGCGGTCAGACGGCGCAAAATCTCGGAAATCTCTTGCTTTTTCTACGGAAATATGCTACAATAAAAAAGAACGCTGCATTGGCGGCGAATCTATCTCACAGGAGGAGATCCCAATGCCTGAACAAATGAAACCGGTCGAAAATCCGGTTCTGGTCGATGCAATGGCGACTTTTAAACTCGATCTCAAAAATAAGGAACACGAGATGGCTTTCTTGAAGGCTGCCGTGGAAGCCCGCTATCTGCTGCCCGCACAGGTCGAACAGCAGCCCGACAGCGAACAGACTGAGGACGGCAAAACCAAGGCGAGAATCGCGTTCCAGATCATGACCAACCAAAACGGCGAACAGTTTATGCCTGTCTATACCGATGAGGTGGAAATGCGCAAGGCGCGCAAGCCCCAGCCCGGTGAACGGTTCCAGGTCGCGGTCATGTCCTTTATGGACATCTATCGCTTCGTCAAAGCCAATGAGCCGATCCGCGGCGTGGTCATCAACCCCGCAGGCAGCGCACTCTGCCTGATCCGTCCGCAGGTCATTGCGATCGGAGATAACGGCGGCGACCTGAATGCAAAAATGACGCAGGAAGCGACTGTGCAGCAGAACGCTGCGGCACGGTCAGAAACCAGCCGCGCCGAACAGCAGGCATCTCAGCAGGCTGCAATCCGCCAGGCAATGGCTGACATGGAAGCGGCAAAGGCTGCCTCCGAAAACGAATCTGCACCGGATGCGGCAGATGTCATCTCCGATGATCTCCTTGACGCGCTCAAAGCCTGCCTCAAAAAGCAGAAGGCCGTCAAAAAGGCTTATATTCAGCCGGAAACCGAAAAGGGTGAACAGTATCTGCTGATCGCGCTCGAAGCGGATGAAAATGCCGACCTCGACAACATCAGTGCAGCCGTCGCAAAGGACTGCGCGGATTATTCCGATCTGCCCTTTGACTGCGTGGCTGCAAGCTCTATCCGCGCAAAAGAGCTGATCGCAAACGAAAAGCCTTTCTACGAGAAAAAACGCTTCGGCATTTTTTAAGTTTCTTGTTGCATAGCGGCATGAGGGTGCCGCTTTGATACCCGTGCGTACCGGCACGGCAAATCCGAAATGAGGGGGAATTTCGTATGAAACGCAATGCTATGCTCTCTGTGCTTGCCGCAATCGTCGTCACAGCGGCAGGCACCGTCGGACTGGGCGGCGACGCTCTGATCCGGCAGTCATCTGCGGCTGCGGCTGCCGATGACACCAACGACGACTGGCTGCATGCCGTCGGAAGCCGTCTCTACGACAAGGACGGCAACGAGGTCTGGCTGACCGGCGCAAACTGGTTCGGCTTCAACTGCACCGAGTGCGCGCTGCACTACCTTTGGAGCGGCGACATCGACGACCTCGTGCGCGAAATCGCTGACCACGGCATCAACGTACTCCGCATTCCGGTATCCACCGAGCTTCTCTATAACTGGATGATCGGGGATCCGGATCCGATGCAGAGCGTCAACCCGAATGACGATCCGTACTATCCGTTCAACGTGGACCTCATCAATGCGGACGGTTCTGTCATGAACAGTCAGGAGTGCTTCGATGTGCTTCTGAAAAAATGCAAGCAGAACGGCGTGAAGGTCTTTATTGACATCCACAGCCCGGAATCCAACAACTCCGGCCACAACTACGGTCTGTGGTACGGCAAGAGCTTCACCGGCAGAGACGGCAAAAGCGTCACGGTCACAACTTCGGTCTGGATCGAGACACTCGCATGGACGGCGGAGCACTACAAGAACGATGACACGCTGATCGGCTTTGATCTCAAAAACGAGCCGCACAGCACCTACGGCGGCGCACCGGTCGATGCCATCTGGGACAATTCCAACGCCGAAAACAACTGGAAAAAAGCTGCACAGGACTGTGCTGACGCCATCCTCGCGAACAATCCGAACGCACTGATCCTGATTGAAGGCGTCGAGGGCTTTGAGGGTCACGGCGCATGGTGGGGCGGAAATCTCCGCGGTGTCGCCAAGTATCCGGTGGTTCCGTCTTCCGGCACCAGCCAGATCGTCTATTCCCCGCATGATTACGGTCCCATCGTCAGCGCACAGACATGGTTTGAAAAGGATTTCAGTGAGCAGACACTGCTCGACGATTACTGGTATGATACATGGGCTTATCTTGTGGATACCGATACTGCGCCGCTGCTGATCGGTGAATGGGGCGGACGCATTCCGGATACTGTCAATGAGGCGTCTCTGCTTGCAACCAATTCCAATACGCTCAACGATACCGAGAAGAATGTAAAGTGGATGATTCTGCTGCGCAATTACATGATCAAAAATCATATCAACCACACCTTCTGGTGCCTGAACGACGACTCCGGCGATACGGGCGGTCTGTGGAAGCAGATCGGCTATAACCCCTCGACCGGCACATCTGTCGAATGGGATACCGTCAAGTACAATATCTTTGAGCAGGCACTCTGGCAGACACAGAAAACCGGTAAGTACATCGGTCTGGATCACCAGACTGCACTCGGCAGCAACGGCATTTCGCTCGGCGATTTCTATGCCGGCTACGCTTCCACCGAGGGCAGTAACCTCGACGGCGGTACGGTCGTCTCCGGCAGCACAAATCCGAATCTGACGCAGACCATTGTAACCGTTACCACCACATCCTCCTCGGAACAGGAGAACAATGCGCTTTACGGCGATGTCGATTGCAACGACCTCGTGGAGCTTCCCGATGCGGTTCTGCTGGCAAAGGCAACTGCCGGTGTGGAAGGTGCATCACTTTCGGCACAGGGACGGTATAATGCCGATGTCACCGGCGACGAGCGGATCGACAGCGCAGACCTCACCAAACTGCTGAAATATCTCGGCGGTCTGATTAAGCTGAGCGATCTCGCTCCGTAACAGCAACCAAAATCATGAAGCCGGCAGATACGATAACGTATCTGCCGGCTTTTCATCTTCTCAAAGCTTATGACTGAAAAATATTTCCAGACCGATGCCGATCAGAAGCAATCCGCCGAGGACGATTGCTTTGTCCGCCAGCTTCGTTCCTGCCCTTTTGCCGAGCTTTACGCCGCAAAAGCAGATTCCGAATGTCACCGCTGCGATGATCAGTGCCGTCATCACCGCGCGAATCCACGAGGCATCCGCAATGGTAAAGCCGACAGACAGTGCATCAATAGAAGTCGCTGTGCCCTGCACCAGCAGCGCGCCGAAGCTGACTGCCGTTTTCACGGAATCCCCTCGTCTGCTCCGCAGCGCGTGAAGTCCCTCTATGACCATCTTTCCGCCCAGCACGCAGAGCAGTATCAGTGAAATCCACGGAACCCATCCCGAAAACGCAGAAAAAAGCTGCATCACCGTATGCACACAAATCCAGCCGAGAATCGGCATCAGCCCCTGAAACCCGGCAAAAATGCCGGCAATTCCGAGCTGCCGGTGCATCTGCATATCCGTCTCGTGCAGCCCGTTGGCTACCGATACCGCAAAGGCATCCATCGCAAGCCCGATGCCGAGCAGAATGCTGTTTAGAATCCACAGCATGTAATCACATCCGTTGTCATTTTGTTTCCGCACAGGAGGGCTGTGCCGCGGCAGCTCCCGCTGCAATGCCGGATGCCCACGCCCATGCAAGATTATACCCGCCGCAGTCGCCGTCTATATCCAACAGCTCCCCGCAAAAATACAGTGACGGGTGCAGCTTTGATTCCAGATTCCGCGACACGCACGCCCCGGCAATGCCGCCGGCTGTCACCTGCGCCTGCTGAAACGATGCCTGTCCGGTCACGGGAAATTCCCAGCCGTGCAGCAAATGCAGAAGACTCCGCTTCTGCTCGCTTCCGCGCAAAACAGCCTGTGCCGGTTCCGATGCCGTGCCGAACATCTGCTTCATGCACTGCTCTCCGACACGCTTGGGCAGCAGTCCGGTCAGCAGCTCGCCGCAGGGCAGATCTCCGCGGACAGACAAAAGATTTTCCAGTATCTGCGCGGATTCCGCTTCGCTGAGATCAGGCAGCAGATCCACAGATACTGTCATCTGTTTGCCGTACATTGCCGCATACCGCGATAAATTGAATATGCAGATGCCGGAAAGCGCGTTCTCTGTAAATTGCAGCTCACCGGTCTCGGTTTTGCACACCTCTGCGCGATGTATCGCGCGCACCGCCGCACGCACACGCATGCCTTTCAGCGCACGCACACGCTGCGGATCCGTCGGAATCGGACAGAGTGACGGCTTGGGCGGCGCAATGCGATACCCCATCTCCCGCAGCAGCGGCAGCAGACTGCCGTCCGTACCGCAGTTCGGCGCGGCGGAACCGCCTGCCGCCAGAATCACCGCATCTGCATCATATTTCGCTTCTCCGCAAATGACGCGCCAGCAGGTTTTGTGCTGCCGCAGTCCGGTCACTTTGCAGTCGCACTGCATTCTGACACCCGAACGCTCCGCTGCAAACCGCAGCGCGTCCAGCACAGATGCCGCCGTCCCGCTGCACGGGTACTGCCGCCCCTCGCCGTCTGTCCGGATATACAGACCGAGATGAGAAAAATACGAAGCTGCATCGAATTTCTCCAAGATGCTCCGTGCTTGCGGCAATGTGCCGTGATAATGCTGCCAGTCAAATCCCGCATGGGCAAGATTGCATCTGCCGTTGCCTGTCAGGAGAATTTTTTTGCCGACACGCGAAAGCCGTTCCAGCAGCAACACATCTGCGCCCGCCTTTGCCGCGGAAACCGCTGCCGCAAGTCCCGATGCCCCGCCGCCGACGACAATGACCGCGCGGCTCATGCCGGAAGCTCCCTGAGCTTATGAATGCCGCGGCTTTCGCGCAGCATCGCAGGCAGTGTGACCGCACTGCCGATCAGAACGGAAAGTACGCCCCAAAGAATACATTTCACAACTTCGGAATGAACCTCGGCATACAGCGAATTGCCCCACAGCGCGGTGAAATTGCGAAGGCAGTCTGCCGTGGACTGATTTTCAACCGCCTGTCTGCACTCTGCATATTCTGTATCCAGCTCCGCAAAGGAGATGCCCAGTATCGCCTCTGCCTGCGCTTTTTCATCCGCGTTCATGGTGCTTGTCTCTGTCTGCAAGGATTCATAGGTCTGCATGAATGCCGAGAAATCGGCGGCGTTTTCTGTATTGAATTCCGCAATATCCTTTGCGATGTCAAAAACCGGCACAAACGCCGCAGTCGCAAGAAACAGCACGACCGCTGCAATTACGGCAGGAGCCGTCAGCTTTTTGCCGAGCTTTTTCATCGTCAGAAAACCGACCAGCGCGCCGATATAGCCGGTCAGATATGCGACATAACCCAGCCGCAGCAGAATATAAGTCAGCAAAAACAACACCGCCGCACCGCAGAGCATACCGGCAATCAGTCCTGCGACATTTGGCTTTTCCGCCGTCTTCGCCTCGCGCACCTCTGCCATATTCCGTTCCGTATACGAACGGCAGGCATCGCAGATCACCACGCCGCTGCCGTCCAGTGCGTAGTGACGCCAGCCCGCCTCCGCGCCGCAGCCCTGACAGCACGGCAGCATCCGCTGAGATGCTGCAAGCTGCACGAATGCACGGACATTCTCCGCAGTGCTTTCGGTCGATTTCCGCGCCGGAATTGCGATCACCGCGGCAAGCACCCGGTCTTTATACTGAATCTTTGATATACCCGTGCGGTTCAGCCGGAACCGTTCCAGCGTCTGCGCAAGCTCCGATTCCTCCCCTGTCCCGTCCGGTTTGCAGGAAATGCGGCAGATCAGCAAGCTGCGCCGCCTGTTGTACTGCACACTGATCGGATAGGACGCAAGCTCCCCATAAAGGATGCTGCCGTATATGTCATGTGCCAATCCTGTCTCCGCACAAAATTTCCGGATCGAAAAGCCCATTTCCCTGTATACTCCTTCTGTTTTATCCGGCAAGTCTGCCGCTTATCAGGTTTATTATAGCATATCGTGCAATCTTTTGCAAGCTTTACTTTTCGGCAGCGGTGTGTTATAATGAATTCCGGAAAACGCGGCACATCGGTGAGGTTTGCCATGCGTATTCCGAATACTAAAATGATAAAATATCAAAAACATCTTGAAACGCCGCTGAAAGTGAGGTGATTGCAGTGACGGACGCCGAATTGCTGACCCTGTTGCACGACCGGCCTGAACAGGGTTGCAGGTATCTTGTGGTGCAGTACTCAGGTCTTGTCGCTGCTGTCATCCGCCGAAAACTCGGCGGCGTCTGCTCCGATGAGGATATGGAAGAGCTGGTCAGCGACATTCTGTTCAGTTTCTGGCAGATGCGCGACCGCATCTCACTCGAAAAAGGCTCTGTCCGCGGTCTGCTCGTTACCGTCACAAGCCGCCGCTGCGTGGATTGGTACCGCGCATACGCAAACAAACCGGAACGGCATACCCTTGATACCGCTGAACGTATCATACCAAATGCTGCACTCTCTCCCGAAGAGGCTGCAATGCGCACCGAAGAGAAGGAAGTGCTGATCGCTGCAATCAATACCCTCAGTGAACCGGACCGTGAAATCCTGATCCGAAAATATTATTGCGGCGAAACAGCAGCCCAGATCGCAGAAACGCTCTCTATGCGCACCGGTACCGTCGAAATGCGGCTGTCCCGTGCGCGTCAAAAGCTCCGCAGCATGATTGGAGGTGTGGACGATGTTTGAAGAGAAACTCGAATTATTGATGCAGGCTTTGCACGACGAAGAAGCCGGCGCACTGCTCGATAGCTTTTCCGTGCCGCAGGCGATGCAGGCGCGCATTGCCGCAAATGTCAACGTCCGCGTGCAGGATGCGCTCGCTTCGGAGCAGAAAAACAAACGCCGTACACTTGTACCGATCCACTGGGTATTCACCGCAGCGGCATGTGTCGCCGTCGTGCTCGCCGCAGTTGCGTTCCGGTATTTCGGGCGCGTTTCGCCGTTGGAGCCGACAGACCCTGATGTGACTGGCAGTACACAGTCTGAACGCATCACCACCGCCCTGACAACGACTCCGCCGGTCACACAGAGCAGCTTCATGACGACCGAAACCGGAAGCATCTCCGAAACATCGCACACCACATATCCGACAGCGTCGGTCAGCACTGCGCAAAACAGCAGCAGATCCGATGAAGCTGCCTCCGCTGTGACATCGCACAGTTCCGCACGCACGGATTCTGTCTCCTCAACTGTCACGACCGCTACGCTTGCCAGCAACACGCATACAACCGTCACATCCGCTACCGGCACAAGCACCGCACTCACAACGCTGCCCGTTGCCGTCACATCCGCTACCGGCACAAGCTACACCACATCCACAACACCGCCTCCCCCTGTCACAACCGCCACAAGCACGCGCTATACCACATCCACAACACCGCCCGTCACTTCCACAACGCTGCGCACAACCGTCACAACCACACGCCCGCTGACAACACCGCCTTTCTATACTACAACCGTCATGCCGCCGGTCGCTTCCTCGGACACGGACACCACAACCACCACAACCGTACCGGAGGCATAAACAATAGCAGCACCCTGCATCAGATTGAACCGAACCACACGGTCTTTTCTTCTATAACCTTCTTGGTGCCGAACAGTGTTTGCTTTTCGGTTGCAACCTTGATCTTTACTCTATGCTTCATCCTCAGTTCCCTATCTTAAAACCTTATTCAGCAATTGATGCTATTTCTTTATAGCACTCAACAAGGCTTTATTCAGATGTATTCTCAGCACGGTTTGTAATAAACAGATAAAAAAGCAGGATGACTGTTTATGATATTCTATTTATGAATTATAAGCAACTAGATTGACAATTATAAATTGTTATGGTAAAATACAAATTGATATATGCACGCAATGTATCTATATTTTTAATGAGCAATGATAATAAGATAATTGTAATTCAAATATGTCTGAACAATCGTTGTGCATCATCTCAAAACGAAAGGAATATTGTATTTATAAAAAAGGAACGAAACTCATTTCCGGTCTGATGGCGGCTGCAACAATGGCAAGTACTGTGACCGGAATTCGTGCAAGTGCTGTACAGCTTCATATATATCATCCCTTATATTATATAAAATACTGTAATCGAGTTAAGAAGGTGAGAAAATGAATGTTCTACACAAATTGTTTCTTTGCAATCTGGCAATGCTGCTATTTGTGCAGAGCTGTGCACAGCAATCTCCTGAGTCACCGGATGCCCATTCTCCAGAGTCACCGGATGCCTATTCCGACGGTTTCTTTCTCTGCGGCGAAGGCATGGCGGTTTATGCTACGCCGAATGAAAATGTCGCGGTGCTTGACTACGAAACAATGGAACATATCCCGCTTTGCAGACGTCCGAATTGTAAACATAATGATCCGAACTGCTTGATACAGCGGCTTAACGGAAGAGTGCCGGTTTTTGAAGCCGACAAAGCGTATTATTTTGTCAATGACCCAAGTCAATTTGTCGAGACTGATAACGGGGGATATGATCTGAAACTAGGCTCCACGCTCTATGTTTATGATATGGCTGCAAACATCGAAACTAAGCTGTGTCATATAGAAGGAGGCGAAGTGGATAGTTTGCATGGTTTGTTGCTGCATGGCGGGAATCTATTTTTTATTCTGAATGAATATTCGCGCGAATATGACGAGAATGGTCTTCTCATCGGCGGCAGCAACTGTGGCGGAAATAATCGACTCTGCGCAGTCAACCTCTCTGATGCGGCTGTCACTGATTATGGCAGACTGTATGATGTAGAGAAACTGACAGAATATTATCCCGGTGCCCCATACTCTGCTGAGAGTACTCTATGCGGGATCTTTGAGAACAAGCTCTGGTTCAACGTTTCGTGTGTAGAAACAGCAGAATGGGAGGATAATGTCCTTCCGGACTATTTACACTATGTAACAATCTTTGATCTTGATACCGAAACCTATGAAGGTGAGCCGAAGGACTATGCTAATATCGCACATGGACGAGTTCGCTTTGTTTCGGAAGATTATCTTGCAATCGCAAGCGGACAGCAGGTTTCTGTGTACCGAGCGGGAGAGGAGGAACCGGTCGTTTTCACACATGATAGCTTTAATGAATGGCAGGTGATGTCTGTGTTTGATGACACATTGTTTTGCGCATACGGGAACGCGTTTGATTTGCATACAAAAGTCTGTACTCCGATGCCGGAACGAGCGGATTCGACTGTGATTGCTGTACTTGATGACAGCTATATTGTTTCTGATATGAATGTCGAGGGTAAGTTGGAGAAGGTTTCAAAGGCAGATTATTATTCTTGATGAGCGGTCAGGAAGATGAATGCAATTAGTCTTATGAATAATATAAAACGTCATTGACAATTTGGTTAATGATGAATATAATTATTGAAAAGGTCACCATTCACTGTTGAATCGTTCGTTATGGTCATATTGTTTTGGAGTCCGGTAATGTGCATCAAAGAAACCTGCATACAATTAAGATGATGGTGAGGTATTGCAATTGAATGATTCACCATCATCGGATTTTTTTAGGAGAAAATAAGAAGAATGAGAAACAAATTGCTGGCATTACCGTGCATTGTACTGTTGCCTTCCATATTTGTATCCGGATGTGCTGATCATAGATCTATTTCAGCAACGGATTCATTTGCTAGTATGTATTATAATACAACTGACACAGCACATTTTTATAGAACGTACAGCGGCGGCGTCGATGTACTGGATTATGAGAGCATGACGACCTCATCACTCTGCAATAAGCCGAACTGTAAGCATGGCAGCACCGACTGTATTGTGCAGCGGCTGAACGGAAATGTTCCAATGCTCAGCGAAACCAAAGCCTACTATTTTATTGATGATGAACCTAGTATAGAAGAAGGTGAAGATGGCAAACCGTTTCTGAAACTCGGATCAACGCTGTACTGCTTTGATTTAGCAGCTAATATTGAAGAAAAGCTGTTTTATATGGATGGTGTTTCAGTAGCGAACAGTTGCTATGGATGGCTTCTGCACGAAGGATCAATTTATTTCATCGGTAATCATTACCGCAAAATTTACGATGAGAATGGAATCCTGACACAATGCACAGGAACCGGCGGAGAAATGAAATTATATTCTGTTAATCTTGAAACGCAAGAGATGCAGAATTTTGGTGATCTATACAATCCAACAGAACTCGCGAAGTATTATCCGGCAACTTTGAATTCCGGAGAAGTGTATATGGAGGGTGTATTTGACAATAAAATCTATTTCAACGTCGCATTTGTCGCTGATGCAAGCTATACGTTTTATGTGACATCTTTTGATTTGAAAACAAAAACATATAGCGGTGAACCCGAAAACTATAACGCGATATTCTTTGAAGCGGTAGCTTTTGCATCTAATGATTATTTGGCTATCAGTTCCAATCAGAAAGCTACTGTATACCGAAAAGGTGAATCAGAACCGATTGTATTCCGCGACGATTCTTTCAATGACTATTCACAATTGTCTGTATTTGACGATGTGATATATTTTAACGGCAAAGCGTACATGCTGAAAACAGGAGAAGTCCGGACGGTTGACCGGTTGACAGACAAACAGGTCGTTGCAAAATACGGTGATTCGTACATTGTGTCGGATGTCGGTATGCAGTCCGGATTTGAGAAAATACCTGTGAGCGAATTGCTCCCTGTATAGAGGTGATGACATGAACCGTCTTGAACTCGTGAACCTGAACAAGCACTACGGCAAAAAACATGCGCTGATTGACTTTTCATTCACATTTACCGACGGTGTCTACGGTCTTCTCGGACCGAACGGCGCGGGGAAATCGACGATGATGCACCTTATCACGGACAATCTGCTGCCGGACAAGGACGGCGGCTGTGTCCGCTGGAACGGCAAGCCCATTGCAGAGCTCGGCAAGGAATACCGCCGCCAGCTCGGGTTCATGCCGCAGCAGCAGGAGCTTTATGCAAACATGACCGCATGGGATTTTCTCGGGTACATATCCGCGATGAAATGTATTCCCAAACAGGACGCCGTGCAGCAGATCAGACAAACGCTGGAGCAGGTCGAGTTGTCCGATGTTGCGGACAAACAGATCGGCGGATTCTCCGGCGGCATGAAGCAGCGTGTCCTGATCGCAGCCGCAATGCTCGGCGACCCGGCACTCATCATCATGGACGAGCCGACGGCGGGTCTTGACCCAAAGCAGCGCGTGATGATTCGCCAGCTGACACAGCAGCTCGCAAAAGATAAAATCATCATCATTTCTACGCACATTGTCTCGGATATTGAAAGCATTGCAAAGGAAATTGTACTCATCAAGGACGGCTGTCTGCTGACGCACGGTGCCGTCCCGGCACTTGTGCAGCAGGTCACAAGCGGCGCGCAGACACTCGAAAATCTTTATATGCAGTATTACGGAGGCGACCATGCGGATTCTTCGGTATGAGTGGAAAAAGCTGTGCGGCTTCCGGCTGCTCTGGATTCTGCTGCCGGTTCTGCTTTGCATCAATGGCTATGTGCAGATCTCTGCGGCGAATGCGCGCCCGTATTCTGCGGCGGAATACCGCAACTGTCTGCGGTATCTGCAAACGCTTGAACAGGAGCAGATATCGCCGTATATAGAGCAGCAGCTGGATGCCGCATTTTCCGGCGGCACCTCAGAATTCTCATGGGCTGCACTGACGGAAATGCAGGAGAGCATTGCGCGTATCGAAGGCTATGCGGATTATCTTGCGGAGATTGATGCAAGGGCAAAGCAGAATTCCGGGCTCGCAATCTGGGGCGGTAAAGACACCTTTTCATATCGCAATATGCAGAAAACACCGCCCGCGTATCAGGCGATGAAGCAGACCACTCTGCGGCTCGACACAGAGCGCGGCCTCGACGATGCGCTGCATCATCCGGTGACTGATTTTCTCGGGATTTTTCTGCTGTTTCTGATCGTCAGCACTGTGATGCTGAAAGACCGCGAGCAGGGCATGATGCCGCTGCTGTTTTCCATGCCAGACGGACGCGGCGCGTTGCTGCGTACAAAGCTGCTGCTGATTTCATTCTGCACAGCGGGCACAGCACTGCTGCTTTACGGCGAGAATTTGCTGATCGGTGCTGGGCTGTACGCTCTGGGTGATCTGTCGCGCCCGATTCAGTGTATCGGCAGCTTTTATGAATGCAATCTGCCGATTTCAGCGGGTGCATATCTGCTGTTGTTTGCCGCAATGAAGTTTGCCGCGTTTCTGGTGTTCAGCACGGTGTTTGCCGCGGTCTGTACCGCCGCGAAAAACAATCTGACTGTGTACGCGGTCTCCGGCGGATTCTGCGGCATCAGCTTTCTGTTGTATCAGTTTGTATCGCCGCTGTCAAATTGGAGTCTGCTGCATTATCTCAATCCGATGCAGCTTGTTCGCGTGCATGAAATCATCGGGACTTACCGAAATATCAATCTGTTCGGCTGGCCGGTCTCACTGAAAATCTCCGCGCCGGCTGCGGCAGGTATTTTCATTTTGATCGCGATTTGTTTCTCCGCGGGATGCTTTGTGCATCGCCGAAATCAGCAGTACCGCAATCTGTCCGTCACATTTTTGAAACGCAAAACACGCCGCGTGCACGGGAAGATGTATTATGTCATTTCCCGCTCGCTGGTGCTGCAAAAGGGCATTGTGCCGGTGCTTGCGGTGATCTTTGCGGCGGCGGTGTTCGCGTCCGGCTTTACGCGGTATTACACCAGCGACGACATCTACTACGAGAAATTCACAACGGAGCATGCCGGTGTCATCACCGAGGAAACGCTGGCATTCATCCGTGAAAAGCAGGCGCATTACGATGCGCTTGAACAGGAAATTCAGGTGCTGCAAGCATCTCCGCAGACGAACCTGATACGCCTGAACGCAATCTCAGAGGAGATGCACGACCGTAGTGCATTCACACAGTTCTGCACGCGCTGTAACGCCATTTTGCAGAGCGGCGGCGACGGCGAAATGTTCTACGACACCGGCTATGCACGGCTGTTCGGGCTCGACGGCAACAACGACGATCTGAAAATCAACCTTTGCATTCTGATTTTTCTGTGTCTGCTGCTGTCGCCGTTCGCGGCGCAGGACAGAAAGACCGATATGGTAAAGATTTTGTATGCGACCGCTGCCGGAAAGCGCGGATACTGGAAACGCCTGCTGATTTACAGCGCGGTCTGCGGAATCACAGTGAGCGTCATATTCAATGTGCCGTATGTGCTTCACATATTGCAAAAATACGGCACTGCGGGGCTTTCTGCGCCGCTGCAAAGTATGACGGAATTCACGCAGAACGGCATCATCCGTTCCGTCAGAACGGAGATTATCATTCTGCTGGTTGTACGCATTTTCAGCGCAGCAGTCACGGCGATGTGCATGAGCCTATTGTCCGGCAGATGCCGCAGTCTTATCACCTCATATGTCGCAAATCTCAGCACATTTGTGCTGCCCGCCACACTTGCATTGATGGGCGTTTCGGTGATGCGGTATGTGGGAGTGAATCCGTTTTTGAGCTATTTTATCTTCATATAGATATATATATGCTATATGCCGATTTATCTTCTGAAAGAAAGAGACAGCCGCCCGCGGGCGGCTGTTTCACATCGTGCATTCTGTTATTGCAATTTCACAATCTGTTCTATTATACATTGTTTCGGCCAAAAACAAGAGGGAAACAAGAATTCAGAAAACTGTCATAATGTCATAATACACAAAATCCGCTGTTCAGACACAAATCCCATTTTCGCTGCTGAAACACAAAAATCCCGGCAGCTCACAAGAACTGCCGGGATTTCTCATACAAACGTATTTACGCCATTTTCAGCTCACTTCATAGCCTCTTCAACAGCAACTGCACAAGCAACAGTAGCACCAACCATCGGGTTGTTGCCCATGCCGATCAGACCCATCATCTCAACGTGTGCCGGAACGGAGGAAGAACCTGCAAACTGTGCATCAGAGTGCATTCTGCCCATCGTATCGGTCATGCCGTAAGAAGCCGGACCTGCTGCCATGTTGTCCGGGTGCAGGGTTCTGCCCGTGCCGCCGCCGGATGCCACCGAGAAGTACTTCTTTCCTGCATCAATCCGTTCCTTCTTATAGGTGCCGGCGACCGGATGCTGGAAACGTGTCGGGTTGGTGGAGTTGCCGGTGATCGAAACATCGACATTCTCTTTCCACATGATTGCCACACCCTCTGTGACGTCATTTGCACCGTAGCAGTTGACCTTTGCGCGGAGACCGTCGGAATATGCCTTGCGGAACACTTCCTTGACCTCGCCGGTGTAATAATCCATCTCGGTCTCAACATATGTAAAGCCGTTGATACGCGCAATGATCTGTGCAGCATCCTTGCCCAGTCCGTTCAGAATAACACGGAGCGGCTTCTTGCGCACCTTGTTTGCCTTTTCTGCGATGCCGATTGCACCCTCAGCAGCTGCGAAGGACTCATGACCTGCAAGGAATGCGAAGCATTCTGTCTCTTCTTCCAGCAGCATCTTGCCGAGATTGCCGTGACCGAGTCCGACCTTTCTCTGGTCTGCAACAGAACCCGGAATGCAGAATGCCTGCAAGCCTTCACCGATTGCTGCTGCTGCGTCTGCTGCTCTGGTGCAGCCCTTCTTGATTGCGATTGCACACCCGACGGTGTATGCCCACTTTGCATTCTCAAAGCAGATCGGCTGAATGCCCTCTACCAGCTTATAAATATCCAGACCCTTTTCCTTGCAGACATCTGCACATGCCTCGATGGAATCAATGCCATACTCTTTCAGCACTGCGAGGATCTGCTTTTCGCGTCTTTCGTATGATTCAAACAGAGCCATTGACGGTTTCCTCCTTATTCTTTTCTCGGATCGACAAACTTGACAGCATCAGCGACACGGCCGTACTGACCCTGTGCCTTTTCGTATGCGGTATTCGCATCGTCGCCGCCCTTGATGAAGTCCATCATCTTGCCGAAGTTGACAAACTGATAGCCGATGATCTCATCGTACTCATTGAGTGCCAGCTTGGTCACATAGCCGTCGGTCATTTCGGGGTAACGCGGACCCTTTGCAAGTGTGCCGTACATCGTGCCGACCTGCGAACGCAGACCCTTGCCGAGGTCTTCCAGACCTGCACCGACAACCAGTCCGCCCTCGGAGAACGCACTCTGCGAACGGCCGTAAACAATTTGAAGGAACAGCTCACGCATTGCGGTGTTGATTGCATCGCAGACGAGATCCGTATTCAGTGCTTCCAGAATCGTTCTGCCCGGCAGAATCTCGGCTGCCATTGCAGCGGAATGTGTCATACCGGAACAGCCGATTGTCTCAACCAATGCTTCCTGAATCACACCGTCCTTGACGTTCAGTGTCAGCTTACAACATCCCTGCTGCGGCGCACACCAGCCAATACCGTGTGTAAAGCCGGAAATATCGGAGATTTCCTTTGCCTTGACCCACTTTGCCTCTTCCGGAATCGGAGCGGCACCGTGTGCGACACCCTGTGCGATCGGGCACATGGTCTCGACTTCATGAGAATAGATCATAACTTAACTCCTTTCACGGGGATACATCGCTATCCCCTGATACTGTATCTATTATACTGTATTCCGACGAAAAAATCAAGGGCTTTACAGAAATTCACCCGCTGCGCACAGTCCGCTGCCCCGGAATCCTGCTGCAATGCGGTTTCCGACAGCTTCCGGCGCGTTTCTGCATTTTTTTCGAAAAAGGTATTCCATTTTCCGCAGAAATCTGCTATAATAAAGATGTATGCAATCGAATACTCTATCTGTGAGGAGATGTCACACATGCTGAAACGATTTTTTGCGGGGCTGGGCGCCGCTGTCCTGACCGTCTCGGCGGTGCTGTGGGAGCTGCCGGCGCAGTCTGCCGACGCACTGGTCTTTACCCCGAACAGCACGGTTTACAGCGAATCCGCTGCTCTGCTCAATCTCGATACCGGTACACTCTGCTATGAAAAAAACGCAGACAAAAAAGAAATGCCCGCCGCGCTCGTTCAGATCATGACTGCGGTCATTGTGCTGGAAAACTGCGCTGACATCAGTACGCAGAAAATTACCGCTACAACGGAAATGTTCGAGGGCTTTGTCAGCTACGAGTACCAGAGTGATCTGCGCTATGCGGAAATCGATGCGGGCGATACCCTGACGGTGGAGGATCTGCTCTATGCGATGATGCTGACCTCTTCCTGTGAGGCGTCCATAATGCTCGCAACAGAATTCGGCGGCGGCAGCGAAAGCGATTTCGTCACGCTGATGAACAACAAGGCTGCCGAGCTGGAAATGTCCAATACCCGCTTCACCAATGCCACCGGCCTTTACAGCGTGCGGCAGGTCTCCACGGCAAGAGATATGATCAATCTGCTCAACTACGCCATGACCGTGCCGCACTTCGAGGCAATCGCCTGCGCCGCCAGCTACACGCCGTCGTCGGCAGAATCTGCCGGAAAACAATCCGACTGGTCATGGGAGCATTCCAATATCATGATGAATGATTCCTCCGACTATTACTGCAACGGCGTCAAGGGTGTCAAGACCGGAAACTTGCAGGAGGGCGGCAGATGCATCGCCTGCAAAGCTTCCCGCGACGGCAACAACTATCTGCTGGTCTGCATGAATGCACCGATCTACGATGAAGACGGCAACAGCCATTTCTACCATCTGTCCGATGCACAGGGCATTCTCGAATGGGCGTTCATGCATCTCTCCTATCAGGAGATTCTCTCCGTGAACAAGGAACTCGATGAGATTCAGGTCAATCATGCAAAGGGCTCCGATTATGTCATCCTGAAACCCGCACAGGGGTATTCCTGCATGTGGTGCGATACGGCGGATATTTCCAGTGTCCAGCAAATCAAGGGCTGGATCACCCAGACGGATGCGCCGGTTCAGGCAGGCGACAAGCTCGGCACGGTGACACTCAAACTCTCCGGCGAAACACTCGCGGAAATCGACGTCATCGCCGCTTCAACCGTCGAACGCTCCTTCTGGAAGTATAATCTCGCAGAAATCCCCGGCTTCTTCCACTCGACCTATCTGCACAATATGTGGACATGGGGCATCGTCCTCTCGCTGCTGTATCTCAGTCTCTGCATCCTGTTTGCAATCCGTTACCGCATCAAGCACAAAAATGCCCGCGAAGCCTATAAACGGAGTCAGAATCCGTAAGCGCACAGACGCTGCTTCTTTCTGACTGCCCGTAAAAACATGAACAGCCCGACAGCGATGACATGATCCGCTGTCGGGCTTGTTTTCTCTTATGATGCAAAGACGTCAATCTGACAGCTCTGCATGACCGTCAGCGCGGCATCGTGCAGCGCGGGCGTCACGCCTGCACAGCAGTCCGCACGAACCGCAACCGAAATTTCTGGAAAATTGGCTTTCAGCAGCAGCGCGTTGGAAATCACGCAAATATCCGTACAAAGCCCGATGAGCGTCACCGCAAATGCCTCTCCGCAGGCAGCCTCCTGGATTAGCCGCGGCAGCCGGACAGAGCCGAATGTCGGTTTGCGCACGGTCTGGACAGATCCGGGTGCGGCATGTTCCCGCGCTGTGAGTGCCGCTGCAATCGTATCGTCCAGCTCCCAGCCCTCCGTGCCGAGGATACAGTGCGAAACCGGAAGCTTCTTTCCCTCCGCCGTGCTGAGATAATCCGTACCGTGGGTATCCATCGTAACGAAGATTTCTCCGTCCCAGCTGCGGATACATTCCGCCGCGCTTTCGACAATCCCCACGGCTTCCGGCGTACCGAGCGAGCCGTCTACAAAATCACGCTGCATATCCACAACAACCAGAAACTGCTTCATTTCGGTCTCTCTCCTTCTCTTGTGAAAAATGCAGAACGGGGGATTCTCCGCGTTCTGCACTGTCAGTCAAACATTGCAAAAAAATCATCTGCACGCAGCTCCGCCCATGTGTCCGCAATCAGGTCGCAGACCGATGCAAGTGCATCCCAGTCTGCCCTGCCGATTGCATCACGGAAGCCGATCGTGTAAAAACCTGCCTGCTTCGCGGTTTTTGCAGCGTAAAGTGCGTCCTCAATCACAACCAGCTCCTGCGGCTCTGCGCCAAGCGATGCCGCAGCATCCAGATAGAGCTTTGGCGCATGCTTTCCCAACGAACCCGGTTCCGGCGTGAGAATCGCAGAAAACAGCCGCTTGATGCCAAGCCTTGTCAGCGCGGAATCCAGCAATTCCGGATAGGTCACGCTTGCAAGTGCAAAAGGAATCCCGCGCACTGTCAGGTCATGCAGAAAATCCGCAGCCCCCGCTTTGAGCGGCAGCGTGTCACGGTATGCTTCCGCGGCAAGCTCCTGCACCCGAATCCGCACCTCGTCCGCTGTCATGCCGAGCGGAAACCGTGCGGCATAATACGCAGAAGCGTCCTCCACGGTCATGTTCTTCACAATATCGGAAATGTCAGGCGGCGGTTCGATGCCTCTTTCGGTCAGAAACCGCCGGTCCAGCTCCTCCCACATTCCCATGGAATCGAGCAGCGTCCCGTCGAGATCAAAAATCACGCCCCGCATAGTCACATCTCACTGCGGTTGGACAGGGCGCGGTACAGCGTCACCTCATCGGTATATTCAATCACGCCGCCGACAGGCAGACCGAACGCCAGACGCGTCACCCGGACACCGAGCGGCTTGCAGATGCGCGAGAGATACATCGCTGTGGCTTCGCCTTCCACACTGGGATTTGTTGCCATGATGATCTCCTGAATACCGCCCTGCTGAATCCGCGAAAGAAGCTGCTGAATCCGCAGATGATCCGGTGTGATGCCGTCAAGCGGGGAAATCAGTCCGTGCAGCACATGATATACGCCCGTATACTCATTTGTGCGCTCAATCGCCGCGACATCCTTCGGTCCCTCCACAACACAAACCGTGCTGTGATCGCGCTTGGCATTGCCGCAGACCGAACAAAGCTCCTGCTCGGTCAGATTCTGACACAAGGGGCAGTCATGAATCTGCGCTTTGGCATTGAGTATCGCGGCGGCAAACTCCTCCGCCTGCTCCTGCGGCATCTCCATGACGGCATACGCAAGACGCTGCGCGGTTTTCATTCCGATACCGGGCAGCGATGCGAATTTTTCTGACAGAACAACAAGCGGCAGCGCGCTGAAATTATCCATGCGGATCAGAACAGACCGGGCAGTGCGACGCCGCCGGTGATCTTGCTCATCTCAGTCTCTGTCGTCTCCTCGACACTTGCAATCGCCTCATTGACAGCACTGATGATGAGATCTTGCAGCATCTCAATATCCTCCGGATCGACGACCTCTTTGGTCAGCTCGATTGCCTGCACGGTCTTCTTACCCGTGACGGTGACATTGACTGCGCCGCCGCCCGCAGATGCAGAAAATGTGCGCTGCTCGATGTCCTCCTGTAAAGCAGTGATCTGATCCTGCATTTTGCGTGCCTGATGGATCATGGCATTCATGTCCTGGCCGCCGCCCTGAAACTGCTTCGGTACTCTGGCTTTCATAAGAAATCTTCTCCTTACATTTTACATTTTTGCCGCATTTACGGCGATTTTATAAACTGCTGTGCAGATTACAAACGGTTATTTTTTGTCGTTTTTCGTCGCGACCGGTATGCCCTGACTGTTCGCCCGCTGCATCAGTGTGTCAATCGGCGCGGGCTGATCGCCCTCGGGATCAACCGGCTTAAAACGGATCGAATAGGACTTGCCCAGCACCTGATGCGCTGCCTTTGCAAGGTCATCCGCATCGTGCTTGGTGAAGAGCTGCTTGAACAGGCGATTCCGCACGATCAGAAGCAGCAGCTGCTTTTCTTCCAGCGCGTACGCCTCGGAGCCCTGCAACAGTCCGGAAACCGCCGGATTGATCTTGTGGAAGCATTCCAGCACCTCCGCCCAGTTGCGCACCGGCACCGACTGCGATGTGTCCGGCTTGCCCTCGACCATCAGATTCTTTGCGGGAATCTGTCCCTGCTCCCGCTGCGGCGATGACGCCCGGGCAGGTCTTGCCGTCTGTGCGGGAAGTCCGCTCTGCATGATCTGCGAAAGCTGTGCTTCCAGCGCGGCAACGCGCTCATGCAGCACACCGGCATCGCCCTGCTGCACCTGCGCCTCTCTGGTCTGCAAATCGGCGCAGAGCCGAATGAGCGTCATTTCCAGTTCCATGCGGCGGTTGCCCGCTCTGGTCATGCGGTCACAGCACTGCCGGACGGCGTTGAGTGCGTCCAGCACGGCTGCCATCGAATATTCCCCTGCAAGCTGCTTCAATTCGGCAAGCTCCGACGGCATGGCACTGATCAGATTTTCTGCATCCGGCGCGGATTTCAGCAGCATCACATTGCGAAGCTGCTGCGAAATTTCATCGGCAAACCGCGTCATGTCCTTCGACTGCCGGTAGAGCAGATCAATGCGGGAAAGCGCAGATGCGGCATCCTTTGCAGCAACTGCACGGAGAATCACATAAACAGATTCCGTACCCGCGACGCCGACTGCCTCCTCGACCGTTTCGCTCTCAACGGTATCGGAGACTGCGGCACACTGATCCAGCAGGCTCAGCGCATCGCGCAGACCGCCGTCGGAAAGCATCGCGATCCGGTGCGCGGCTGCATCCGAAACCGTGAATGCTTCATGTTCTGCGATATATTGAATCCGTCCCGCGATGTCCTCCGGCAGAATGCGGCGGAAATCAAACCGCTGGCAGCGCGAAAGAATCGTTGCAGGGACTTTGTGGATTTCGGTGGTCGCAAGGACAAACTTAACATACGGCGGCGGTTCCTCAATCATTTTGAGGAGCGCGTTGAACGCCTCTGTCGTAATCATGTGCGCCTCGTCTATGACATAAACCTTATACTTGCAGCGCACGGGCATATAGGCGGCATTCTCTCGCAGATTCCGCACCTCTCCGACGCCGTTGTTCGAGGCTCCGTCAATCTCAATGATGTCAGTGAGCGCGCCCTTTTCCGCATCGCGGCAGACCTCGCATTCGAGGCAGGGATTGCCGTTCACAGGATGCAGACAGTTGACTGCCTTTGCAAAGATCCGCGCACAGGTGGTTTTTCCTGTGCCGCGGGAACCGACAAACAGATAGGCATGTGCCGTCTTTTCGCGCATGATCTGATTTTTCAGTGTTCTGGTGATATGCGGCTGTGCGACAATGTCATCAAAAGTCTGCGGTCTCCACTTGCGGTATAACGCCTCATAGGCTGCCATCGTCACACCTCCCATCAGTTTGCGGCTTATAACAGAAAATTCCGGAGCATAGGTGTGCAGGCTGACTGCGGCACGCCAAGCGTTCCGCTTAATGCTGCTCGGTTCCCCGCCTGACATGGTTCACGGTGCTTTGCTGCACAGGGCCCGCACACCTATAATCCGGAATTCCCAGATGTTTGCGCAGCCTGCGCCGTCTCAGGCTCAGACTGTTTACATTATACCACATTCCTTTGGAAATTGCAAGGGGTAAATTGTGATTTCCGATAATTTTTGCATTTTGTGAAATTTCCTCTTGACATTTTCAGCAAATCGTGCTATAATAGCATGGTCGCCGGAAGAATCTTCTTCTGTACACGGCGGATCGAGGTGTGGCTCAGTTTGGTAGAGCGCTGCGTTCGGGACGCAGAGGCCGCAGGTTCAAGTCCTGTCACCTCGACCATTTCGCAAAAAAACGGATTCAGTCAGAAATGGCTGAATCCGTTTTTTCTTTTTCTCACTTGTCCCGCTTCGGCGCATCGCTTTCCAACAGATACATGACTGTTGTAGGCGACATGCCGCTTTTCCGCGGGAGCCACGGGAGCAGCCAGCCGCTCTCGCAAAGCTGCTGCATGACCTCTTTTCCCTCGGAAAAATACATCAGAATCGGCATTTTGCTCACATAGTCCATGAGATGCGCAGGCGTGCGGTCTATGAGAATCTTTTTTACGCTGTCCGTGCGGGAGAGAAGATTCTGACAAATCTCCCTGCCGATGCTGACGATCATTGCATTCAGCGCATCACCCTGTTCCCTTGTCAGGCAGGGGAAATTCGGCTTGATCCCGTCTTCCGTTTTTACCGCAAGCCTGAGCTCGACCAGTTCGGAACAGACAAGCTTTTCGGTTTCCGTCTGCGGCTGCGCTTTGAGGAGCGAGCCTGCCATGTCTGCGCGTGCTTTCGTCACGCGGGCATGCAGCTTCTCACCGTTGATATTCACATCCCAGAAAAGCAGCATGCCGTCTCTGCTCCATCTCACCGATGTCCCGAAGCTGTACGGATCGCTTGCAGATTTTTCTTCAAACCAGCGGAAACACTTTTCTCCGAATACATCCGTCGGAAAATCCAATGTCTGCTCACCGTGCAGCATATCAATATATGCGAGGTGCAGGATCAGGGATACGAGCATCCATTTCAGTGAATTGAGCGGCATATCGCTGCCGTAAAAGCCGATCGCTCTGACTGCCTCTGCCATGCTGTCAATCTCTTCCCGGATGCCTTCTGCAATCTCCTCCACTGCACCCTTGTTCACACTGCGGAGCGCATCGAAGATCTCACGCGTAATCACAGGGATATTGCTGTAAAAAAATCCGTTTTTCTCACAAATCAGATCGTATTCGAGCAATACCTTCAACTCATCAGCCAGATATGCTGTCGGCACACCGAGCTGCAATGCGATCTGTTCCTCTGTCTGCTTATCGTAATAGCAGGACATGATGATATTCTGTTTGAGCTTGTCATTGAACTTATCATAATAATAATTGTTTTCGCCCCAGAAGCTCATTTCCAGTTCCACCGGATCATAGCTCAGTTTTCCGAAATTTCTTTCCATTGCAACGCCCTCCTTGATTCGTTTTCTCGATTGAAACAACAAATATTTCACCATGCTTTGTGTCAGTGAAAAGCGAACCGAAATCTCATTGACCGAAAGGTCGTCAACATAATATGCCACTGTCACGCGGCGGTAGTTGGAATTCAGCAGTGACAGCTCCCGGCTGATGAGCGCGAGCTGCTCATTCTCCTGCATCTGCTCTGCAAGCCGTTCCCACACATCATCCGGCAGGGTTTCCGGCATTTCATCCGGTTCGGCAATGCGGCGTTCGCGCTTCTTGCGGTACCAGCCTTTGAGAATGTTGTCCGCGGTGCGCCAGACAAATGCGTAAAACGCCCCCTCATCGCGCAGATGCTCCACGCTTTCGCAGAGTGCCAGCAGAATTTCCTGTGACAGATCCTCAGATTCCTGATAGGAACCGGTGCGCGACAGGCAATATTGAAAAATCGACCGGGACATCTGCGCCACTTTTTCGCGCCGTTCATCGAGATCCATATCCGGCTCTCCTTTCTTTGCATTTCAGAAGCTTCTGTTTGGATAGTGCAGAAAACCCAATTCGGTTAGGGCATTATAAAATATTTTTTTGTGTCCTGTTTTTACTGCATTCTTTTGCGCTGTTTTGTGTCAAATGCGGCGCGATTGCATAGGATAAAGCATCAAGAAACCGCTTTGGTTCATTTTTTGGAGGGATTTTCTATGCAAAGAGCTTATTTTCTCGGCGGTGCGACGCCGGACGGTTTTGAAACGCCCTTTCCCGATGCACAAAAAAACTGCTACGGCTTCTATCTCAAAGGCGGTCCGGGGACGGGCAAATCCACGCTGATGAAAAAAATCGCTGCGGCTTTCAGCGGCGAACAGATCTCGGTTTATCACTGCGCGTCCGATCCGCGCTCACTTGACGCCGTCGTGCTCGAAAACAGGCGCGTATTCATCGCGGATGCAACTGCGCCGCACGAAATGAGTACGCCGCTGCCCTATGTCAGCGGTGAGCTGATTGACCTCGCCGCCGGTCTGTCCGCACCGGTGCTTGCTGAATCTGAGGACGCTGTGTGCGCACTGTATGCTCAAAATCAGGCTGCACATGCACAGGCGCGAAAAGGACTTTCCGGCATCGGGGCGATGGAGGACATGGTCACGCAGATCGGCAAGGCGGCACTGCTCGAAGACAAACTCTCGGGCTATGCTGCCCGTCTCGCCAAACGGCTTTTCGGCTCCAAATCCGGCGACACAGGCACCATTCTGCACCGGCAGTGCTGCGCAATCACCCCGCAGGGCAGGCTGACTTTTTGTCCGGCTGAATACGATATTATCGTACTTGATGACCCCTGCCGTGCGGCTTCACAAATCCTGCTGCGGCTGCTTGCGGAAAAAGCGGCTGCCCTCGGAAAATGCTGTGAGGTCACGGCTTCGCAGACACAGAGCGACCGTCCGCTCACGCATCTTATCATTCCGGAGCAGAAGCTCGTCATCCTCACCGCTGCCGATCAGACAGATCCGGAGCTGAGAAAGCCCGCTGCGGTCATCAAACTGCAACGGTTCTACGACGCGGAATGCCTGCGCAAGCAGCGCACGCTCGCCCGCTTCTGCACCAAGACCGCAGAGGCACTGGAAACACAAACGGTCGCCATCCTCTCCGATGCGCTGCGCATTCACGACGCGCTCGAATCGTACTATATCCGCGCACTGAATCCCGTGTATCTCGATCAGACCACAGCTTCGCTTGTCGGCAGAATTCTCGCAAAAGCATAATTGCCCCGTTCTGTCATTCCCCACGAAAACACGCGTGTCCTCTTGACAAATCCATCCGAATATGATAGAATTTTGATAAAGGGAACGAAATTGCTCCCCTCCCTTTCTGCACGGATCATCAAAAGACGCTGAGGAGGTTTGACAAGTGGAAGAACGGGATCACACGGTCGATAATCTCAAAGAAAAACGCATGAACAAAGCCGTCGCTGTCAGTGCCGGCATGTTTCTCAAATATGGCATCGACAACGTGAAAATGACCGGCATCGCGGACGAAACAGGCGTCGGCGTCGCTACGCTGTACCGCTATTTCGGCACCAAAATCGGCGTCGCAATCGCTGCAATGACCTATCTTTGGAATGAACTCAACACAATGGTCAGCGGCATCTTTGAATCCAACGCATTCCGCAAAAAAACCGGTCTGCAACAGCTCGAAGAACTGATGCGCGTCTTTCTGATGCTCTATACTTCGCACGGTGACTTTATGAAGCTGCTCGGTGAATTCGACCTCTTCCTCCTGCGCGAAAAAGTCCCGAAAGAGGATCTTACTGCATACGAACAGTCTATCATCAATTTCTACCCTGTGTTTGAAACCGCTTACCGAACCGGCATCGCGGACGGAACGGTACGGGAAATCGAACATTTTCAACTCTTCTATGTTACCTACGCACATGCCTTCATGGAGCTGAACAAAAAGCTGCTCCGCGGAGAGGTGCTGGCTTCCGACGACTTCTCACACGGGGAATATGAGCTCGAAGCCATGATTCAGACCGCTGTCTACTTTCTCGCCAAACGATAATTACGAAAAGATGAAAAGACCGGATTCGCTGACAGAATCCGGTCTTTTTTCGTTAGGAAGTAAAGTGGAATGTGATGATGTCGCCGTCTGCAACCTCGTATGTCTTGCCTTCCATGCGGACGAGACCTTTCTCCTTTGCCGCGACCATATTGCCGCCGCAGCCGAGAAAATCATCATATGAGATGACCTCTGCACGGATAAAGCCCTTTTCAAAATCAGAGTGAATCTTGCCCGCTGCCTGCGGTGCCTTTGTCCCTCTCCGGATCGTCCATGCACGGCACTCATCTGCGCCGCCGGTCAGGAACGAAATCAGCCCGAGGAGCGTATAGCTCGCCTGAATGATGCGGTTGAGGCCGGACTGCTCCAACCCAAGCTCCTCCAAGAACATCGCCTGATCTTCTTCGCTCATGCCGGATATTTCTGCCTCAATCTGTGCGCAGATCGGAAATACGCCTGCCTGTTCGGCATCCGCAATCTTCTGCACCGCCTGAAAATGCGGGTTCGATGCCAGATCGCCTGAAAAATCTGCCTCGGACAGATTCGCCGCATAAATCACGGGCTTTGCCGTCAGCAGCGGTGTTTCCAGAATGACCGCAAACTCCTCTTCCGTACAGTCAAAGCTTCGGGCGGGTTTCCCCTCCGAAAGATGTTCCAGCAGCCGTTTCAGCAAATCAACATCTGCCTGATATTTTTTATCGCCCTTCGCAAGCTTCGCCGTCTTGTCAATGCGGCGTTCGATCAGCTCCATGTCCGAGAAAACCAGTTCCAGATTGATGACCTCAATATCACGCGCAGGGTCAACGGAACCGTCCACATGTACGATATTATCATCTTCAAAGCAGCGTACCACATGAATCACTGCATCGACCTCGCGGATGTCTGCAAGGAACCGGTTGCCAAGACCTTCGCCTTTTGATGCACCCTTCACCAGTCCCGCAATGTCCACAAATTGCAGCGTCGCAGGTGTAAACTTCTTCGGCTGATAGATCTCTGCAAGCTTTTCCAGCCGCGCATCCGGCACAGATACGATGCCGATGTTCTTATCAATCGTACAGAACGGGTAGTTTGCGGATTCTGCGCCGGCATCCGTCAGCGCATTGAACAGCGTGCTTTTACCGACATTCGGCAGCCCGACCATTCCAAGTTTCATAGGGTATTTCCTCCTCGTTTTGCGTCATTTTTTTTGCGCATGTGATGCAGCAGTGCAATGCCCATTGCTGCACCCGCGGCTCCCGCCGCTATTTTCAGCACTGTCATCGGCACGGAAACGGATTTTCCGCGCGGTGCTCTCAGCACAATCTTCTTCTGTCCGCCCGGATAGCCGTCCGGATACACAACATTGTGCCGCTGCGGCAAGCCGGTCTGCCGTTCATCCGGAGTACATGCCTCACACGCACTCATGTCCATATCCGGAATGCCGGTGATTGTGCAGACTGCGCCTGCTGCAACAAACCGGAATGTCAGTGCCTCTGCTGCCGCCGGTGCCGTGAACGGTACACCGAACAGCAGCCAGCCGTTCTTTTCCAGAATCGGCCGCGTATAATCGCGGTTCAGGCGGAATGTCAAACGGTCTTCCCACGCATCTCCGAACACTTCCAGATTGCAGACCTCATCGCCCTTTGCATTTTCGCCGCCGTTCAGCCAGAAACAAAGACGGTAATCAAGCCCCGGCTCCAACCAGCCTGCCTCAATCGGAATCTGTGAGGTGATCGCTGTCCAGCGGCTCCCAAAGTCACCGATCTGCCATGCGGCTGCCGGTTTGCCGTCAAATCCGCGTACGCGCATCTGCTTTGCGACATTCGTTGAAATCACAGCATCCGGCTCCCAGCGTTCCGGACAAAAGAAAAGATTCGTCATCGCTGTTCCAGCCTTTCCGCGCAAAGCTTTTTTGCGCCATAATTATATTTTATTGTACCAAATATTCGCGTATCTGTCAAGGGCAATGCGCAGAAAGAAAAATCATATAAATGTATATTCTCCTCTCTCGCTTCACATACTGTATGCAGCAATCGAAAAGGAGATACAGCATGACAGAATATGAAAGCCTGATCCGGCTCAGCGCACCGCCGTCTGTTTCGGCATGGAGCAGCATCGTCGGACAGAAAGAACATGAGGGCCCGCTCGGCAGCTGCTTTGATGAGACAGTGTCCGACGGGCATTTCGGGCAGGAAACATGGGAACAGGCAGAAAGCGAAATGCAGCGCAGAACCATGAATCTGCTCCTGAAAAAAGCCAGCTGCCGCGCGGAAGATGTCCGCTGCCTGCTCGCAGGCGATCTCATCAACCAATGCACCAGCTCAACCTACGGTATGCGCAGCTTCGGCATCCCGTTTCTCGGCATTTACGGTGCCTGCTCCACTTTTGCAGAGGGGTTGCTGCTCGGCGCGTCACTGGTTTCCGGCATCGGCTTCGACCGCTGTGCCGTTGTCACTTCTTCCCATTTTTCCAGCGCGGAACGGCAGTATCGGTTCCCGCTGTCCTACGGCGGTCAGCGCACACCGAATGCACAGTGGACATGCACTGCCGCCGGTGCCGCAATGCTCACTCCGACCGCTGCACCGCCCTATGTCCGCGGCATGTGCATCGGCAGGATCCGCGATGCGGGCATTACAGACGCCAACAATATGGGCGCGGCAATGGCTCCTGCTGCTGCCGATACCATTCTGCGATTCCTCTCTGCAACCGGCACGGAACCTGCGGATTATGATGCAATCGTAACCGGCGACCTCGGTGCCGTCGGCAGCGAGCTGCTGTACGAACTGCTCCTGCGCGATCACTGCGACATCCGGCAGGTACACAAGGACTGCGGCGCGATGATCTTCACCGACGACGCACAGGATACCCACGCCGGCGGCTCCGGCTGCGGATGCTCTGCCAGTGTCATCTGCGGATATTTCCTCCCAAGGCTCCGCAGCGGTGAGATCAAGCATCTGCTCTATGCCGCGACCGGCGCACTGCTGACACCGACGCGCTGCCAGCAGGGAGAGAGCATTCCTGCAATCTGTCATCTTGTGCATCTGTCGCATGAAAGAGGTGATTTTGCATGACCTATTTCTGGGCGTTTATCATCGGCGGTCTTATCTGTGCAGTCGGTCAGCTGCTGATCGACTTTACCAAGCTCACACCCGCCCGCATTCTCGTCGGCTATGTTGTGGGCGGCGTCATCCTCGGCGCACTCGGCATCTATCCTAAGCTCGTCGAATTCGCCGGTGCCGGTGCAACGGTCCCGCTCTCCGGGTTTGGCAATCTGCTCGCCACGGGCATCCGCAGGGATGTGACTGAGAACGGTCTGCTCGGCATCCTTACCGGCGGACTGACCTCTGCTGCGGGCGGCGTCACCGCGGCGATGCTCTTCGGCTTGCTCGCCGCACTCTGCTTCCGCCCGAAGGAAAAGTAAATCAGAATTTGCGCGGAGCCCGCGCTGGCGTTTTCGCGCTTTCAAATAACTGTATGCAACAACGCACATTCCGCGAAGTGCATTTCAATAGAAAAACAAGTATCAATCTGTTCTCATATAAACCATCGTAGTTTCGCAATTTTTATATGAGAACAATGAAAAACTGTTTTTTTCTCCAAGGCAGCTTCGCGGAATGTGCGTT
>JAZQNP010000088.1:0-29404 GCA_045627405.1 Oscillospiraceae bacterium
CTTTCGCGGCATAAAAGCTAAGTCAACTGTAACTTTTGTTCAGAAGTAAATGCAACATCTAAACGCAAAAATCCGTGTTCTTTCCGGAAGTAAACGCAACTTTTGCCCCGCTTTTTTGCGATTACTTATGAATTTTACGTATCTCATACTATGACAAACACAATAAGCGATTTAAACAGATTGACATTGAGGGACCAGCACACATTATTGACGGAAAAAAAGAACTTCCCCACACGCATAGAGGATATGAGCACGATGAAAAAGGCACACGTGTGCCAATACTGAAAGAGAAGAAGCTGATAGAAAGGGTGAAAAGAGCATGGGCTTATCACACGGGCTCAAGTTAACATGGACAGAGTTCTGGGATGGTCAGGAAAATAATCCGAACAATGAATTTACGTTCTTGTATAACAATAGATGTTATATTTTACTTCACACAGACTACAAATGGATGATTGCTGAGTATTCTGGTGATACGGGTGATATCGGAAGAATACTTACCTCTGCAACAGAAATGAATCCCGGTCATAAAGATTATCACAACCAGGCTAATTGGGATGATATGATTTCTAAGTGCTTTACTGTTCTGACTGTACCGATCTTTGACGGCAAGTCTTTTCGAGATGTAATTGATGATATTTTTTTTGAGAATTAATATAGCTTAAGACTGCCTTTCATCTGCATCATAAAACAAAAAGGGCTGCTGATACCGTGTGAACAATGTCACGCGATACCAGCAGCCCTTATTATTATATTCACTTTTCCACGCTGACCGTCACACCAGATTGACAATCACGCAATGTTGTGATATAATCATATCAGACCTATATGCATAGTGTAAGAGCCTTCCGGTCTTCACAGCAACGCATCCGCATTGGCGTGCTGCGGTCAGAATCATATTCACAATGTGTGACAAGATAACTTTGGAGGAAATATAAATGATAACAAGGGAGAATGCATTTGCTCTGCTGAAAAAATACAATCAGGATCCGTTCCATATCCAGCACGCCCTCACTGTTGAGGCGGTCATGAAGTGGTATGCGGATGAACTGGGCTATGGTGATGAAGCCGAACACTGGGGCATTGTCGGACTGCTTCACGATATTGATTTTGAGCTGTATCCGGAGGAGCATTGTCTGAAAGCACCGGAACTTCTGCGAGAAGGCGGCGTCAGCGATGACATCATTCATTCTGTCTGTTCACATGGCTACGGAATCACAGTTGGCTGCGGCGTAACAATAGATGTCGAGCCGATTCATGAAATGGAAAAGGTGCTGTTTGCAACGGACGAACTGACCGGTCTGATCTGGGCTGCCGCTCTGATGCGCCCTTCCAAAAGCACAAAGGACATGGAACTGAAATCGCTGAAAAAGAAGTATAAGAGCAAAGGCTTTGCGGCAGGATGTTCGCGTGAAGTGATTGAGCGCGGTGCAAATCAGCTTGGCTGGGAGCTTGACAAGCTGCTCGATATGACGCTGAAGGCAATGGCTGCCTGTGAAGACACAATCAACGCAGAAATGGCGTAAATACCCCAATCCGTAAATGGAGGCTGTTTTTATGAAATCTATTTTAATCAAGGATACCACCCGTGAGGAACGCGAGCAGATTATCAAAGAGTCGCTGGACTGCGGCAGCGTCTCACTCCTCGGGTATATAGGAGAACACCATATTATCGCCGCTGTGTTCGGTCAGATCGTTCCAGATCACGCCGGCACCCTGCATTGTAAATTCGCCGCTGCCGTCGGTGTATTCAACAGTCCGGTCGGGGTCGGTATCCGCCGATGTGTATTCCACATAGGTTTTGGTACACTTGCCGCTGCAAACGAGCGTTCCGTTCTCATAGGTCAGCGGATAATCCCACTCAACATGTGCAAATGCACTGTCACTCCAATGAATGACGGCATGAAATTCCGTATCGGAAATATGTACTAAATTAAGTTGTTTTCGTTGTAACCTGTTAAATAAAGATATTCAAATTTGTTGAGAGCCGTCTCAGTCTGAATTCTCGATGAGAGTTCGCGAAATACCCAAAGATAATAGCCATATACCATCAATATATGATATCCCTGTTGAATATTGGGTTTGTTGAAATATGAGTTGGGACAAATCGTATGATTGTGAAAAAACACATCCATTTTTTTGTCATCAATTGGAAGCAAGGAAATCTTACTGTATTCCTTTTTGTTAAATGACACCGAATCATTGCCAACAGTTTCTAGTACGATCTTTTGAGCATTCTCTATATTTCCAAGTTTAATTTCTTCTTGTACTCTATGTCGTGCCTCTGCAGTTCGCTTAAGGCTTGGAACGCACTTATTTATATACACGGATAGCAAAGCATATGCAGCTATTGTTTCATCTTGGCATCTGTATAATAAACGATGTGTATTACGTTCGGTAAAGAATAGCGAATAACCCGCTCTATCCGAATGTTCAAAATCATAATAGATTTCAGGATAGGAATGATCTATATCCACAATAAGCGACTGATGATATTGTATAAAATCTATATCTGGGGGAGCTAACAAGCCGTTGCTATTACAAAGTATCTGGTTAAAAAATTCTTGGAAACGAGCAATCACTTTATTCAAGGACGATTCCCCCTCCAAACGCTTGTTCTGTAATGTTTCCCAATAAATCAGCTTCAAGCAATCAATTTAATTTAGCAATTATCGAATTTACTAAATCTTCACCATTAAAATAGTCACCATAGTTTAACTTATCGCCTCTTTCTATATAAAACAAACGATAAATGGTATGCATATTATTCAACACTTTTTCGATTTGAAAGTAGCTCTGCCAATCAAGTTTAATGATAACCTTGTCGTTTGAAACAGTAATATTTACAGATCTTCTGGTTGAAGAATAAATGCGGCTAATGGTTTCCTCGTTGAAGATGTCAGTCACGATACCACCTCCAAATATCCTAATCTTTTTAGGACATCTATAATTCCTTCACCTTCATTAGCATAACTCATCATTTGAGTATAAAAGTCGTCCTGAATTTGATATTGTATTCCTCCACCAGATGTACCAAACCAAGGTGCAATTTCACCTTTTTTCATTGGGATATCACCAGTAACCAAATATTTATTATATGATGAAAAATCGGAGTTAGGCGCACCGTTCATGACGGCTGTGGTTGTTGTTTCGGATGTGGTATCTGCGGCGGTTGTTTCCGTCTGTGTGTTCTCTGTGGTTGTCTCTGCGGTTGCTTCTGTAATCTGCTCCGTGCTTGATTCCGGAGCGAATGCGCCGTTGCTTTCTTCCTCCGTGATGCCGCATGCGGTCAGCAGAAGAACTGAAATGAGAGCTGTTACGGGTATCATTGCCTTTTTCATAAGAATGCACCTCCAAAAGGAAACGGTATGCAGCCGTCAGGCGAAATCAGAATCTAACGGCGTGATCGGGGGACATTGCGGGGACGCTCACGCTTGTGCGGTTGCGCGGTTGCGTGGTTGCGTGGGAGCCTTCAAAACATCTCTCTCAATGACGGCGCATCATTCCGATTTATCTCAGCGGCACAGCAGGGCAGCTTTAAATCCGGATTATATTATACCACATTCTCCTGCTTTTTTCAATCCCTGCACAGTAATTTTTGAGGATATTTCCGGATGCGGTTTCCGATCAGAGCGCGTCAGCCACAGGATGTTCCGCAGGAGTTGACACGGATTGCCTTTCTGTGATATAATCTGATTATATCTATATGAAAAGAGTGTGTGCATATGTCTGAAATCACGGTCAGACGGGCAGCCGTCACAGATCTCAATGCCGTCACAGAATTGGAGCGGCAGTGCTTTCCGGCATCGGAAGCGGCGGATGCAGAGGCTTTTCTGCTGAGGCTGACATGTTTTCCGGATTGCTTCTGGCTGCTGGAAGCTGACGGGCAGATCACCGCCATGATCAACGGCATGACCACGCATCAGCGTGATCTGTGCGATACAATGTATCACGACACATCGTTATACGCGCCGGACGGAGCATGGCTGATGCTGTATGGTGTGGCAGCGGCACCTGCCGTGCAGCATCGGGGCTTTGCATCCAGACTGCTCAGCCATGTGACCGAGGAAGCAAAAAAACGCTGCTGTCAGGGGATTGTCCTGACCTGTAAAACGGAATTGATCCCGTTTTATCAGCGGTTTGGATTTGTCAGTGAGGGTCTGTCTGCTTCCGCGCACGGCGGGGCGTCTTGGTATCAGATGCGGCTGACCTTTTCGGACGAGCTGCGCAGATGTGCGCACACCGGGGAGGAATGCAGCTTCTATCGGGACGGAAACCGGTATTTGCTCTACGGCTGGAATCAGTGTGACGGCTTCTATCTGAATGTTGCGGATGAAAGCGGCACAGTTATCTGGCAGTTCGCCGGCTCCGATCCGGACGCCTGTGCAAAGGCATTCTTCTCTGACTGTCTGTAAAAACGCCCCTCATCGCCGGATCTTAGGTTCGATGATGAGGGCTGTTTTTTATCATCCTTTCCCGCTTTTCCGCAGAAACCGCCGCATACCCGCTCTGCCGGCACGATTCCATGCTATATTTTCAAGCACTTTTCGGTGGCTTTTGTCTAAACTCACAAAAAACACCTATATATAATGTGCAAAATGCTTTATCCCTTGACTTTTCCCTGCGCTTTTGCTATAATTATTTTGTAATCATATGCCTTACCGCGGGTGCTTTGTGCGCCGGGACGATCGGGACGATACAGAATACAGGAGTGCAGATCATGAATTACGAAGTCATGGACATCAAAAGCACACATTATCAGGATCCGACTGCGGGCGGACTGTCTTTTTTTGAGGGGGGGAGAGATGTCCCTTTTCAAGTTAAAAGAATTTACTGGATATATGAGGCTGCAAAGGGGACGCACAGGGGATTTCATGCCCACACGCGCAACTGGCAGCTTTTGTTTTGCCCGCACGGGAGCATTGACATTATTCTTGACGACGGCTCAGCACGCGAGACCGTGACGCTCGACAGTCCCGCAAAAGGGCTGCTGCTGAACCCCGGACTTTGGAGAGAGATGATCTGGAATGAGACGGACTCTGTCCTCTGTGTTGCAGCCTCGGAGTATTATGATCCGGATGAGTATATCCGCGATTACGATCAGTTTCTTGCATATGTAAAACGGAAGGAAAGCCCGCAGGCAGAATGAGCAGCTGCGGCTTAGTATCATACCGCACGCAGCTTTGCTGCTCTATTGCCTGCGTAAATCTATGTACAGAAAGGCAGACCGAAAAATGGGAAATGAGAAGGAAATTGTTCTGGTAACCGCAATCGGCACCATGACGGCAACGACAGTTGTAGACGAACTGCGGAAAGCCGGCAGGTATTACATCATCGGCGGCGACATCTACGAACGGAATATGGTTGCCACCGCGAAGGACACGGATGAATTTTATGTGTTCCCGCCTGCGATCTATGAGCTGGATCAGTACATCGAATTTGTACTGGATTTCTGCAAGCAGCATCGGGTTCGCTATTACTTTGCTGTCATCGACGAGGAAATCGTCAATCTCTCAAACAACCGTGAGAAGTTTGAGCAGATCGGCGTCAAGCTCTGCATCCCCAACAAAAAGCTCGTAGAAACCTGTCATTTCAAAAATCTGTTTGCGGCTTGGGTCAGCGAGCAGATGCCCGAAATCGCGATCCGGACGTTTCGGAGCGCGGAGGAAATCTCAGATGCGGATTTCCCGCTGTTTGTCAAGCCGGTGGAGGGCAGAGCCAGCATCGGCTGCCGGAAAATCGACAACCGCACACAGCTGTTTGAATTTGTCGATCCCGCCGAAATCGGAAAAACCGTCATCGCACAGCAGTTTGCTGAGGGTGAGATTGCAACGGTGGACATCATCCGAAATCATCAGACCGGTCAGATCATGACCGTGCCGCGCACAGAACTGCTGCGCAATTCCAACGGCTGCGGAATCGCCGTCCGGACCTTCCGCAGTGAGAAGCTTGAAAATATCTGCCGGGAGCTGGCGGAGAAGCTCGAACTGAACGGCGTTGTCAATGCGGAATTCTTCTGCAAGGACGACACGTTCCGGATCATCGAGATCAACCCGCGCTTTTCCGCAGGAACAGGATATTCCTGTATGGCAGGTGCCAATATGGTGCTGAATGCGATGGAGATCGCGGACGGCAGAAGCTGCACAATGGGTGCGCTCTGCCTCGGCAGGCACTACGCAAAGCGTTACGAAACTTATGAGATGTGAGGAGAAGCGATTTATGGAAGTGAAGTTTACGGCATTGCAGAGAAGATTTGAGCTGCATAAGGACGCGTATGAGGCAGCGGCACTCAGAGCACTGCGCTCGGGCTGGTATGTCCTCGGCGGCGAACTGGAACGCTTTGAACGGGATTTTGCCGGCTATATCGGGATGCAGTACGGCATCGGCGTCAATTCCGGTCAGGATGCACTGATTCTTGCCGTCAGAGCATTGGGCATCGGCAGCGGCGATGAGGTCATTACACAGTCCAATGCGTATATTGCCTCGGTGTTCGGCATCACCGAAAACGGCGCAACGCCGGTGTTTGTCGAGCCGGATGCCTATTTCGGCATGGATCCGGCACAGCTCGAAGCCGCGATTACGCCGCGTACCAAGGCGATTCTTCCGGTGCATCTGTACGGTCATGTCTGCGATATGGAGAAAATCATGGAAATCGCTGACAGACACGGCATTCCCGTGATCGAGGACTGCGCACAGTGCCACGGCTCTGTGCAGAACGGCAGAAAAGCCGGTTCGTTCGGCAGCATTACCTGTTTCAGCTTTTATCCGACCAAGCCGCTCGGCGCGTTCGGAGATGCGGGCATCTGTCTCACAAATGACCCCGCGCTCAACGAAAAGCTCCGGATGCTGCGCTTCTACGGCAGCCGCAAAAAATATGTCAGCGAGATTACCGGCATCAATACGCGCATGGACGAAATGCAGGCGGCGATGCTCGGCGTCGGACTGAAATATATTGATGATGAAAAGCATATCCGGCAGAAGATTGCGAAAAAATACCTCAGCGGCATCCGCAATCCGCTGGTGACGCTTCCGCAGACCAGAGAGGATACGGAGCATGTGTATCATATCTTCGGCATTCTCTGTGAAAAGCGCGATGCGCTGATTGCGTTTCTTGCCGAAAAAGGCATCCAGACCGGAATTCATTACCCGATTCCGCCGCATCTTTCCCCGTGCTATGCAGATCTCGGATTCAAAAAAGGGGACTTCCCGATTGCAGAACGCTATGCCGATCAGGAAATCAGTCTGCCGATCTACGCCGGCATGCCTGAGGAAGAGGCTGACTATGTGATCGACGCAATCAATGCGTTTCAAGGATGACTTTCCCCTGCAAGGCAGGTCGGCTGCAAATCTGAAAGCTTGGAGGTATCGGCGCATGGCACAGGCAAACGAGCAGACTGTCGGCAACAAAAGTCTGATTTCCAATGAGGAAGAGGCTGCCGCAGCATTGCTCAGGACGAAAAATTACGCGCATGTCAATGAAATATCCAAACCGGTTTCCCCGAAAAATACGTTCTATACCAAAGTTGGCAAGCGGCTGCTCGATATTCTCATCTCTCTGCCGATTTTTCTGATTCTGCTTCCGTTTAACGTGATCTTCGGCATCTGCACGTTCTTTGATGTCGGCAGACCGATCTTCTTTCGGCAGACAAGAGTCGGCAAGGGCGGAAAACGCTTCACGATGATCAAATTCCGCAATATGAACGAGAAAAAAGACGCGGACGGAAAGCTTCTTCCGCCGAGCCAGAGAGTGACGAAGTTCGGCAAGTTCATGCGGAAGTTCTCGCTCGATGAACTGCTCAATTTATGGAGCGTCCTCAAAGGAGATATGTCCATCATCGGACCGAGACCGACACCGGTGTTTATCTATGAACGCATGAGTGTGCGGCATCAGCAGCGCACGGCAGTGCGGCCGGGACTGGAATGCCCCCGTGTCATTCAGGTCGAAAACGGCGATGAGTTCCGCTATCAGCGCACCTATGAAAACGATGTGTGGTATGTGGAAAACGTCAGCTTTTTGCTGGATGTGAAGCTCGTGCTGCTGCTTGTCAAAATGGTCTTTTCGTTCAAAAAGCGCGGCGATCAGGCAGCCGGCAAGGGCGTGACCTATTTCGTCGGATACGATGAAAACGGCATCGCACTCAGCATGAGAAATTACAGAGAAAAACAGGAGCGGGAGCGCGGCGGCGCAGTATAATCTGATCTGCCGTCCCACTGCGTCCGGCTCCGTCGGAAAGGAATTTTCGCTATGATTCAATCAGATCTCAGAGGGAAAAAGCTGCTGCTCATCGGCGGACTCAACAATACTGCCGATCTGATCCGGCTCGCTCACCGCAACGGTGTTCTGGTCGGCGTGGCTGACTATAACAAGAATACCTATCTCAAATCCATTGCCGATTTTTCACATGACATCAGTGTGACCGATGACGACGCCGTTGCGGAGCTTTTCCGCACGGAACACTATGACGGCATCATCACTGCGTTCAATGAGATGCTCGGTCCGCATGCCAGCAATATTGCGCAGAAGCTCGGCAAGCCGTATCCGTTTACGGTGGAGCAGCTCCAAATGAGCACCAACAAAAAATATTTCAAGCACACCTGCATGCAGTACGGCGTTCCCGTGCCGCAGGAATATGTCCTCTCTTCGGCGGAAGAGATCGACACGGCAGATCTCCCGTATCCGGTCATCATCAAGCCGGTGGACAGCGCGAGTTCTGTCGGTGTCATGCCCTGTCATTCCGCAGAGGAGCTGAAAGAGGGCTATCGGAAGGCTGTGAGCAAATCGCGCTCGGGAGATGTCATCATTGAGCAGTATCTGCCCTATGACGAGATCAATATGACCTTTATCGCGCAGGACGGCGAGATCCGCCTCGCTGCAATCCATGACAGATATTTCAACACCGCGCAGAAGAGTGCGACCAAAGCACCCGATCTCTATATCTATCCGTCGCGCTATACCGATCTGATCGTTGAAAAGTACAGTGCGCGGATGATTGATATGCTCAAAGGCATCGGTATCCGGAACGGCTCACTGTTCATTCAGGCTATCGTTCACGACGGGCAGCTCTACTGCTATGAGGCGGGAATCCGTCTCAACGGCTGCAAAACCTATCAGATTCTGGAATATGAAAATGACTACAACACCTTTGAGCATCTGATGGAATTCGCACTGACCGGCAGCATGGGTGAGCATGTTGATTTCACCCCGAAATTCAAACGCTGGTATGCGACGATCAATGTACTGGGAAAGCCCGGCTCGGAAATTGCGGCGTTCTGCGGCGTTGAGGAGCTGGAAACCTATCCGTGGATGATTCATATTGCGCGCAAAAACCGTCCCGGCGACGTGATCCCGCCCGATTCTGCCGGAACACTCGTGCAGGATACGACGCGCATTCACCTCTGTGCGGATACGAAGGAAGAGCTGATTGCGCGCATTGACAAGGTGAATGAACTCTACCGGATTCTCGATCCGGACGGCAATAATATTGTCCTCCCGCCGCACGACACCAAGGCGGTTCTCAGAGGGCTGGACTACGAACTGTAATCGCGCTGAAATTTCGGAACACCAAAAAAGGAATGCTGTTTATGAAGAATATCCTGATTACCGGCGTGGACGGTATGATCGGCGGCACACTTGTCCGCCGGATCCTGAAAGAAACTGATTTTCAGATCATCGGTGCAACCTTTACGCAGGAGATGCTCGACAATATGCTCGTGCGGGAGGGCATCACGCAGACTGACCGCATCCGCTTTCTCTCCAATGCGGAGCTGACCGCGCCGGAAACAAAGCTCAGCGGCATAGATGCGGCAGTGCATCTAGCATTTTCCCGCCGCAACTGTCCGGCTGCCGACATTGCATCCAGCATCGACTTTGCATCGGCAGTGTTTGCAAAGCTCGCGGCTTCGGATGTGCAGCGCGTCATCAATCTGTCCAGCCAGGGGGTCTACGGAAAGACGGAGGCGTTTCGCACCGAGGAGACGCCTGCTGCGCCGGAAACGCAGTACACAATGGCAAAATATGCGGCAGAAGTGATCTTCCGCACACATTTTGCTTCGTCGCATGTGCCGGATTATACCTGCCTGCGGCTGGATCCCGTAGTGCAGAGCCAGAACCTCGTGGTCGCGCTCTGCAAACAGGCGAAAGACGGTCTGATTCAGCTGCGCGGCGGGCAGCAGCGGTTCTCCTTCATTGATGCGGAGGATGCTGCCGGTGCGGTCATCGCGATGCTGCTCAGCAAATCCGGCTGGGCGCAGGTCTACAATGTCGGCTGGAACAGAATGCGGTTTACGCTGACAGAGGTCGCAGAGCATGTCGCTGCGGCGGCGGAGCGGCTCGGCTTCGGTACACCGCAGATCACACTCGATGAACAGGATATTGTCCTCTGGGCAGGGCTGGATTCCACCCGCTTTACTGTCCACACGGGCTGGACGCCGGAGATCGGCTTTGATGCCATGATAGAGAGAATTTTTGCAAAAGTATAAGAATGCAGGAGAATGAAAATGCCGAATGATAACAAACAGAATGCGCTGATTCGCAGACTGCCGGACGTCGCGCCGTTCCGGAAGGGCGTCTCGCTTTTGAAGATCAAGATGACAACCAGATACGCGCTTTCCGAGGCGGAGGTTGCCACGGGTGAAAAGGACTGGGCGGAAAAGGAACGCATTGTCAAACAGGCGCGCGCAAAATGGGAAAAAGCAGCCAAAAGCATCGACGCACAGGTGAAGCAGGCGTTTGCCGATCTGCCGCTCTATGCTGAAATGCGTAAGGATCCCGACCGGCTGGACGAACTCAAAAAAATCCGCATGGATATGACATTCTGCTTCTTTGCATACGGCTTTACGCCGGTGGAGTATTTTTCGTTCCGTCTGAAAGATAAGAGCATGGAGAAACGCGATCAGTTCATTTCCAGCCGCAGAAGATTGGTCTACCGCTGCAAGATGAACGATTTGCTGAAAGCGGAAATCTTCAACGATAAAACCAAAACCTATCAGCGGTTTCAGAAATACTACAAGCGCGAAGCCATCGCCATCAGCAAGGCAGAGGATTTTCCGGCGTTTCAGCAGTTTGTCGGAAAGTATCCGGAATTTGTCAAGAAGCAGTGCTTTGAGGCGCAGGGTCACAGCGTGGAGCTTGTGAACATCGCAGAATGCGGCATGTCCGAGCAGGCACTCTTTGACAGCCTCATCGCGCAGGGCAAGCACATTCTGGAACAGAAAATCGTGCAGTCGCCGGCACTCGCTGCGTTCAATGCGTCCAGCGTGAATACGGTGCGCGCAATCACCTTTGTCACCAAAAACGGAATCGTCATTCCGTACTGCACGCTGCGCACGGGCAGACCCGGCTCCTTTGTCGATAACGGCGGCGCGGGCGGCGTACAGGCGTGCATCGACTTTGAGACCGGCGTCATCATGACAGACGGCTTCGATGAGATCGGCGGTGTCTATGCCGATCACCCCGCTTCCGGCACCACATTCAAGGGCTGTCAGTTGCCGGACTGGGCGCAGTTGCAGGCTCTGGTCAGAGAGGCGGCGGCGGTCGTGCCGGAGATTCATTTCATCGGCTGGGATCTCGCGCATACGCCAGAGGGCTGGGCCATTGTCGAAGGCAATGAAAACTGCTACATCATCGCAAAACAGATGATCGACGACAAGGGCCTGCGCGATGTGTTTGAAAACATCATGAAGGATATGGAGCTTGTGGTGTGAGGTGCGACGATGAGTAAAAAACGCAATTCAAGCATCGAGCTGCTGCGTATCATCGCCATGCTGACGGTCATTTTGTATCACTGGGCATGGCACGGCGGCATCCGGACCTTTTCGGAATTTGACTTTGGCATAAATGTCGTGTTTATGCAGTTTCTGCTGACGCTCGGACGTGTCGGCTGCTGCATTTTCGCACTGATTACCGGCTATTTTATGATCGGCAGCAAGAGCGGGAATTATTATCCGAAGATCATCTCTCTTGCCGGCACGACGCATCTGTATTATTTTCTCATTCTGGTGATTATGCTGCTGACAAAGGCGGTGCCGGTCACTGTGACCCTTGCAGTCAAATCCCTGCTGCCGCTGCTGTTCGGCACATGGTATATCATCGCATATATCCTGCTGCTGTTTTTCGTGCCGTTCCTCAATCCGTGGCTGCGCGGGCTCGACGGCAAGGTCTATCTGCGGCTGGTGATCACACTGCTGCTGATCTGGTCGGTCATTCCGACGGCTTCTGCCGATGCGTGGACGTTCAGCGACATCGACTTCTTCCTTGTCATGTATATCCTCGGCGGATACCTCAAACTGCATCCGATCCGGAAAAATCTGCCGTGGGGCGTTCTGACGCTCGGCGGATGGGGAATCATGCTTCTGACGGTCGTCGGCATGGATCTGCTCGGTCTGATGACGGATCACCGCGGACTGCTCGACAAGGCATATTATTTCGGAAAGATCAATTCTGCACTGGGCGTATTTCTCGCGGTGTCCATGCTGATGTGGTTCTCGAAAAAAGAATTCCACAGCACGGTCATCAACCGGCTCGGCGGCACGACACTCGGCATCTACCTGATCCACAACAATTTTCTGCTCAGGACATGGCTGTTCCAGACATGGATGCCGAATATCGAGAGCGCAGAGCACCCGTATCTCAACGTGCTGATCAAGACGGCTTTGATCTTCTTTGCCGGCGCGGCGATTGAGATGTTGCGTGCGGCAACGGTCGGGAAATGGTTTGATGCGCTGATCGAAAAACAGAGAAAAAAACGTCAGGAACGTCAGGCTGTCTGATTGCAAACGGGCGCGCCTGCGAAAGGAAATGGAAATGAGCGAAACAGAAAAACAATCGGGACTCAACCGCAAACTCTCCGATCTCGGACGGAAGAGCCGGACTTTTGCAAAACTGATTGCGCAGGCGGAGTACTGCGCACTTCCGTTTTCTAAGGGACTCAGCCGGCGGCTGGATGAGATGATTCGTCTCTATCTCACGCCGCAGGAACAACAGAATCATAAGCGCGTGCGGCGCATCAAAAAGGACATGCTGTTTTCACGCATGTACTATGAAATCAGCTTTGTGCAGTATTTCTTATTTGAATTTGAGAAGAAAAGTCACATCGGCAGACGGGAATACGTCGGCAGCCACGAGAAAACCAAGTATACCGATGACCTGCATCTGACCAGTGACATCTATCAGATTTTCCGTAACAAATATACCGCGTTTCAGACATTTCAGCCCTATTACCGGAGAGAAATGGTGCAGCTCAAAGGGGAATCCGACAAGGCGGCATTCCTCGATTTTGCACAGAGACATCCGCGCTTTATCCTCAAAGTGGAAGATGAGGCACTCGGAAACGGCATCCGCATTGTGGATCTGCATGAGAGCGGACAGTCTGCGGAGGCGGCGTTTGCAGAGATCACTGCCGACGGCAGAGGCTATCTTGCGGAGGAACTGATCGTGCAGGCTCCGGAGCTGGCTGCGGTGCATCCCAGCTCTGTCAATACCGTGCGCTTTGTTACCTATCTCAAAGAGGATCATGTCATGCACCTCTTTTCGTTCCTGCGCATGGGCGCGGGCGGCGGCATCATCGACAATGCAACTGCGGGCGGCATCTCTGCTGCGATTGACATGGAGACCGGTATCGTCACGACGCCGGGCTGCCGTGAGGACATGAGCCGTTTCCTCTGTCACCCCGATACGGGCGTGCAGATTATCGGGATGCAGATTCCGCGCTGGAACGAGCTGCTTACGCTTGCCGATCAGCTTGCAAGGGTAGTGCCGGAGCAGAAATATGTCGGCTGGGATCTCGCGCTGACAAAGGACGGCTGGGTGATGGTCGAGGGCAATGATTCCGCGATGATGACAGCCATTCAGATGTGTGAGCGCAGAGGTCTGCGCAAGACCTTTGATGCAGCGTTCAAGAGCTGAGAGGATCAATATGGGAACTAGAATTGTGTTTACCGGCGATATTTCCTTCTCGAAATTCTTTGCGAATGCGTGGGAGAAGGAGAATCTGCTGGCTCCGGAGATCCGGACATACCTGCGCGATGCCGACCATACGGTGGCAAATGTGGAGTGCGCGCTGACCGACCGTTCTATCGAGAGCAGCCGTGTGCTGAACCATGCCTGCTCTCCGAATGCCGGTGCATTTCTCAGAGATGCCGGAATGCGCTGTTGGAGCCTTGCCAACAATCATATTATGGACTGCGGTGCGGACGGGATGCTCGACACGGTGCAGTGCGCCAGGGACAACGGGTGTCAGTGGCTGGGCGTCGGTGAAAACCTCGCAGAAGCGGCGCGTCCGGTGATGCTTGGGGAAGATGTCAGAATCGGGATCCTGTCTCTCGCAAAGCCGTGGACATATCTCATCGCAGGGGAGCAAAAACCCGGCGCGCTGACATGGGAGCAAACCTCTGCAATCAAGCAGGGGATTGACAAGCTGCGGGCAGACGGCGCGGACTGGGTCGTGCTGATCGTACACGGCGGAGACGAATATGCTTCTGTACCGCTGCCGTATATGCGGGAACGCTATCACGCGCTGCTGGGGCTCGGTGCGGACATCATCGTTGCACATCATCCGCATGTCGTGCAGAACTACGAATGCCCTGCACCGAACAAGGCGATTTTCTATTCGCTCGGCAACTTCATCTTTGATACCGAAAATCAGCGCACCTTTGCGCATACCGATACCGGTGTGCTGCTGGGCGTGAATTTTGAAAAGGACGCGTTTGCGTTTGATCATCTTGCGGTGCGGATTGATCACGGACAAAACACCGTGGTCTGCGGAGAAACACCGGCAATCTTCTGCGAAATCTCCGCTGAGGATTATCAGAAAATCTGGCCGCTGGCAGCAAAATGCTTTTATCCGGTCGATCTCAAAAATCGCAAGAATCTCCATCCGAAAATCGGAAAATATGCAAAGCCGGTGCTGTTTGCGCACGAGGTCTTTGTCTGCCGCCACAGAAGAGAACGCGAAATCCAGTGCGGCAGGATGCTTGCGGCAGCCGGCAAGTGGAAAACTGCGGGCTGCAAGGAAGCGGTGCAATACATTCAGGGCTGAAATCGAAAAAAGGAGTGCGTGTATCATGAATCTCGGACAGATCAAAAAGTCCGTATACGGTCTCGCGTCAAAAATCCCCATGATCGGCACAATGCGCGCAAAGCACAAGGCGCAGGACATTGCGGGGAAGCATCTTCCGAAGGAGACTGTCCGTCTCTGCGAGCAGGAGCCGGAGAAAAAGAAAACGGTCGTCGAGCAGTTCTTTCAGGAGCATCCCGATCGTTTTGCCGATGACCGGAAGGCGGTCGAAAAGCTGCTGCAACATTCTCCGAATTTTGCAGATGCAGAAAACAAGGACGACATCCGCACGGAGCTGCTGTTTTATCGCATTGCCTATGGATTTCATCCGGAGGAATATGCCTGCTATGAGCTGGACCGGTATTCCCGCGCTGAGCAAAAAGCATTCATTTCCAGCAGAGGCAGCATGACTGCCGTGTATCGCATGAACGACTGTGAGGCGATGGATGTCTTCAATAACAAGGGCAAGACCTATGCAAAATTCGGCGCGTATTACGGACGCGAAGCGGTTTATATCGCAAAGCAGAGCGATCTGGAAAAGTATATGCAGTTTGTCACGAAGCATCCGGTTTTTGTCAAGAAGGCTGTCTTTGAAGCGATGGGACGCAGCATTGAAAAGATCGACCTCTCGGACTGCGGCATGAAGCCCGAAGCACTGTTTCAGAAGCTCATCGGAGAGGGCGCGCATATCCTCGAAGAATGCGTGCAGCAGTGCAGCGTGATGGCAGCACTGAATCAGTCCAGCGTCAACACCGTGCGCAGCATCACCTTTTACACAAAGCACGGCATTCAGCAGCCGTATTTCTTCATGAAGATCGGCAGAGCCGGATCGTTTGTGGACAACGGCGGTGCAGGCGGCATTCTTGTCGGCATCGACGGCGAAACCGGCAAACTCAGCACCGACGGCTACGATGAGATGAATCATCATTTTGCGCAGCATCCGGACAGCGGACTGACCTTTCAGGGGTATCAGCTGCCGGAGTGGGACGCGCTCAAAGCACTCTCCGCTGAGCTTTCTGCCAAAATGCCGGCAGTGAAGTACATCGGCTGGGACTTTGCGCATACCGACAAAGGCTGGGTGATCATCGAGGGCAACGGCAGAAGTCAGATGATCGGTCCGCAGACCGTCTTTAAGCGCGGCATCAAGGCGGAGGTCAAACAGTTCATGAATGACATGGATCTGATTTTCTGATACGGAGGAATGACATGGCTTCTGAGGATATTGTAATCTGTTCGGCGGGCGATCTCATGCTCTGTGATTCGCCGCTTCGCGTCGGCGTCGGCATCGGCTCGGCGTTCAGCGGGATCAGAAATCAGATTTTCGCGCCGTGCAGAGAGGCGTTTGCTGCCGCCGATCTTGTCATCGGCAACTTTGAAAGCGTTGTCTACGCGCCGAAGCGGAAGAACCTTGCCGAGCTGCAAATGTCCTGCTCAGAGGATGCCGTTCAGCTTCTGCAAGAGACCGGCTTTGACGTGCTGAACATTGCAAACAATCACTGCATTCAGCACGGCTCTGCGGCGTTTCTGCATACGCGCGATGTCTGCCGCAAACACGGGATTGCCGCGGTCGGCGCAAAGGGGGATGCACCGTTTGTTACGGAAATCAAGGGCGTCCGCTTTGTATTTGTGTCGTTGTCGCTGCTTCCGGAAAAATATCATCCGGAGGATATTGCTTACGAAAATCACATTGAAACGGCATTTCAGCAGATCAAAGACTATACAAAAGACGGCGATTTTGTCACGGTGATGATTCACTGGGGCAATGAATTTGCGACCTTTCCGTACAGCAAACAGGTTGCGCTGGCGCATCGCTTTGCCGATTGCGGCGTCGATCTTGTACTGGGGCATCATTCGCATGTCTTTCAGGGCATCGAGCAGTACAAGGATTCCCTGATTCTGTACAGTCAGGGCAACCTGATCGCGGATATGTCGCAGAAGCTCTGCCGCGATACCGGCATTGTGAAAATCACGGTTTCACATGAAAACGGAAAGCGAAAACTCATATATGAATTTCAGCCGCTGCATATTTCGGATGATTTTACACTGGAACCGGGCGATACGGCATGGTTTGCGGAGCGGCAGAAACAGCTGAGAACGGTTCTGGACGGCGCGGTCACGGATGAACAGTATTTCAAAATGGTCGATCGCAATCATGCAGCATGCAGCGCGGAGTATAAACAGCAGTTCAAAAAGGATTTCAAAAAATACAAGCTGAATGTTTCTCTGCGCATGCTCTATGACGCGGTTCACAGAAAAATATTCAAACAGAAACGCTCGAATCAGTTTGCGACGGAGCATCATCAGGCAGGCTGATTTCCGCAGATTCGGAGGAGATGCAATGCGATTGCCGCAGTCGGTCAAGCTGCCGACCTCTTTTCAAATCAATACGCAGATGCTGGCTGGAATTGCCTTGATTCTCTACATGACCAACGCCCTCGTGCGCACGGGGTTTCAGTGGGTGCTGTGGAGCGATGAAGCGGGCAATGTGGCAGGCATCGCACTGCCGTATGTGTTCGTGGCACTGCTTTGTCTCATCGAACCGCGGCGGTATATCCGCATGGATTTTATCGCGCTGCTCATTGCGATTCTTTTGTTTCTCTATATCACGCTGCTGGTGCATCCGGAATATCTTCCGTATTATCAAAGAGAAACATTCGGCGTATGGGATCATGTGCTGGTGCCGTACCGCGGCATCTATGCCTATCTGTTCGTCCGCCTGTTTGACGATCCCAAAAAGCTGCTCAAAGCGATGAAGCTTTCCGGCTATCTGACGATGGTCTATTCTGCGTGGCGCATTCATGAAGCACTTGCAAGAGGCTACTGGATGGGCGTCGGCGTGGATTCTGCCGGCATGATGAAAATGCAGTACAGCGTGACCTTCGGTTATGATGTTCTGCCGTTCGCGCTGCTCTTTCTGTACTGCGCGCTGACGGATAAAAAAATCATAGATTTTATCATGACAGGCGTTCTGACGGTCATGATTCTGATCGGCGGTTCGCGCGGTCCGGTGCTGTTCATCGGCGTCTTCCTTCTGCTGTATATGATTCTGATTGTCAAGAAATCCAGAAAGAAGGCACTCATTATCGGTGCGACGGCTCTGGTCGTGATTTTGTTCGCGCTGTTTTACAGGAATCTGCTGGAACTGCTGATCTCCATACTGGATTCGTTCGGCTTTTCTTCGCGCTTTTTCACGACGCTGCTCGACGGAACCGTTGCCGATGACAACAACCGCGCCGAGATCTGGGCTGCGGCAATCCGTATGATTCGGAAAAATCCGTTCGGTTACGGTGCGATGGGTGCGCGGCATCAGATCACGCAGTATATTTACGCGGGCTATCCGCATAATATTATTCTCGAAATGATGATTGACTTCGGTGTGATTCCGGCGGTGTTGATCCTCGGCGGTCTCGGCATCAGCTTTATCAAGATTCTCTATCAGGAGAAGTACAGCGACTGGCGGCCGCTCGCATTTCCGTTTTTCAGCACGACCGGCGCGCTGATGGGCTCTATGACCTATTGGTCGGTGCCGTTCTTCTGGGTGTCTGTTGCGGTGATCGTCAGCTGCTTCCAGTATTCCCGCCGTCCGGTCACCAGACTGAACAAGATGATCCGCGACATGCTGGAAATCCGCGCGAAGCGGAAAAAGAAGCCCAGACAGAACGCGGAATCTGTTTCACAGGATTTATGAAAGGAAGAGAATATGAAACAAATGGGGCATCGGAACTATGAGTAATGCACAGGCAGAAAAGGGACACAGCTCTGCGGTTGTTTTGAAAGCGGGTCTTTGGTATACGGTCTGCAACTTCCTGCTCAAAGGCATGGCATTTATCACCTCCCCGATTTTCAACCGCCTGCTGACCAAGACAGAGCTTGGAGATTTCAGCAATATCACATCCTGGATCACCATTCTCTCTGTGCTGACCTCGTTCGATCTCGCACAGTCCATCATCCGCTCAAAGCTCGAACACGGCGACGATGTGGATTCCTATATGTGGTCCATCCTCTCGTTCTCGACGATCTGGGCACTCATCTGTTACGGCGTTGTCTGTCTGTTCCCGTCGTTCTTTGTCAATCTGTTCCAGATTGAAATGAAGTACATCCATGTGATGTTCTGGTACTTTTTGGTGACGCCTGCGTACAGCATGCTGATTACAAAGCAGCGGACATTCTATAAATATAAAATGTTCGTACTGCTCACAGCCGTCTCTATGATCATGTCGCTTCTGCTTTCGCTGATTCTCGTGCTGGTCATGGAGGATAAGCTCGCAGGACGGATGTACGGCTTCTATCTCCCGTGTATTGTCATGTACGCGCTGATCTATGTGTATATCGTGGTCAAGGGCAAGAAGATCAAGCTGAAATACTGGAAATACGCCTGTGTCATCTGTCTGCCGCTTGTGCCGCATGAGCTGTCTCTCTATATGCTCAGTGCCTCTGACCGCATTCTGCTCAAACGCATATGCGGTGCGGAGATTGCGGCAGTTTACAGTGTCGCCAGCAACTGCTATCACATCAGTACCATTCTGTTCAGCTCGATGAACAAATCCTTCGCGCCGTGGCTGCTCGAATGTCTGCATCTGGAAAAATATGAGGACATCCGGAAAACGGCAAAACGCTATATCGGCATTTTCCTCGCACTGTCCGTCGGGCTGCTGCTCTTTGTGCCGGAGCTGATTCTGATTTTCGGCGGCAAGCGTTATATGGAGGCAGTCTACTGTCTTCCGCCGCTGATTGCAAGCTGCGTATTCCAGTTTGTTTATGCGATGTATGTCAATATTGAGTTCTATGAGAAAAAGACATTCGGTGTGGCGATTGCGACATTCATCGCCACAGCACTGAATATCATTCTCAATCTTATCTTCATCCCGCTGATGAAGGAACAGGGCTTTGTCGTTGCGGCGTATACCACGCTCGTCGGCTATATGGTGCTGTTCATCCTGCATTTCTTCATCGTCAAGCACATGGGACTGACACATGTTTACGATACAAAATTTGTGCTGATGTGCCTCGGCGGATTCCTCGGCCTCTCGTTTGTCATGAATTTCTTCTATCAGTTCTATCTGATCCGCTATATTGTAGCCGGCGTGTATGTTGCAGCCCTCGGCGTATTTGCCTACCGCAACCGCAAGCTGCTGCTCTCGATGCTGCGCAAGAAGAAAAAGCCTGCGCCTGCTGCTGCCTCTGCCGCCGGCGATGCGGAGCAGCCAGATTCTGCATCGTAATTGTTCTGAACGGGTGAACATTGTTTTTTGTCTGCCGGAAAGCGGCAGAAGAATCACATGAAAAGGAGTATGTCATATGCGTAAGATTCTCGTAGCCTATTTTTCTGCCGAGGGGACGACGGCAAAGGTCGCAAAAACACTTGCAGAAAGCATCGGCGCAGCTCTCTTTGAGATCCGTCCGGAGCAGCCCTATACCGCTGCCGACATCAACTGGAAGAATCCACTTTCACGCTGCAACAAAGAGAAAATCGGCAAAAAGGATGTGCCGATTGTCGGCACCGTTGCCGATATGGAAACCTATGATCTGGTGATGATCGGCTTCCCGATCTGGTATTACGGCGCGCCGAATATCATCAGCACCTTTGTCAAGAGCTATGATTTCACCGGAAAGCAGATCGCACTCTTTGCGACATCCGGCGGCAGCGGCATCGGAAAAACAGCCGAAAAGCTCGCACCCGCGCTGAACGGCAAGGGCGAAATCAAGGATGCAAAGCTCTTCCAGACTTCTGCGAGTGCAGAAGAGCTGAAACAGTGGGCAGATTCTCTTCTCTGAGAGACAGAAAATGCAAACCGCAGTGCTTCTGATTATCCCGTCGGAAGCACTGCGGTTTTTTCGGCGAAATCCGCAGGCAGAGGGCGCGGCTGCGTGAATCGCCCCGCGGACAGAAAAGCGGAGAAACACTTGCATTTTCCGGCAAAATGTGGTATACTATAAATTGGTATATCATTAGGCAGAGAGAGGAGTGAATGCGATGGGCACCGGAACAGCGATTTTTCTGATCATTGTATTTGTGCTGTGCGTTCTCTTTCTGCTGCCCATCCGCGTGAAGTTTCAGCTCTGCGACGGAACGTGGGATCTGACGGTCAAATATCTGTGGATTCGCATTTTGCATAAGGCATCACAGCTTTCGCCGGAGCCGGAGCTTCCGCCGAAGCCCGATCCGCAGGGGGATACCCCCTCCGCTGCGCCGCAGCCGCAGGACAGCGCGCATGCCGAAGCAGCAGAAGAATCTGCAAAAACAGAGCCGAAGCCGGAAGCATCTCCTGAGAAGCAGCCGGATCAAAAACATAAGAAAGCAGCGGAGGAAAAATCCGAACGCAAAAAGAAGAAGAAAAAGAAGACAGAGGATGCTGCGGCGGAAACGGAGAAGCCGCCCCGCAGGAAAGGCTTTTTCAAGCGGCTGAAACCGCACGGCATCAAAGAGATTCTTGCAACGGTGAAGGATGCACTGGCGGCTCTTTCCCCCTCACTGCGGTTTTTGTTCCGGCATTTTCATTTCCGGCATATCAAGCTGTATCTCGCAGTCGGTTCGGATGATCCGGCAAGTACCGCGCAGCTTTACGGCAAGATCTGTGCCGCAGGCTATCCGCTGTATGCCGCGCTGCAATCCTTGCTGGATATTCAGACGGATGAGCTGCGGATTCTCGCGGATTTCTTCAACGAGAGCATGACCGTGCGCACATCGCTGGAACTGCGGGTGTCGCCGGCAGCACTGATCCTCACGGTTCTCATTCTCGGCATCAAGTTCCTCTGGCGGGCATGGCTGCGCTTCCGCAGAGAGGACAGGGAGGAGAAGCGCATCGAAACAGAGACAAAGCCGCTTCCGCAGAATCAGGCGGCGTAATCGCGCAAAGAAAAAGGAGGATGCTTTATGAGCGAGCAGTTTACCGTTACTTTCAGACGCTTCCGAAGAATCTTTCGGAAATGCAGCAGCTTCCGCAGGCGGCTCTGACGCAGCCGCAGGATGCCGCAGCACTCTTTCTTGCGGCGATGTGCCGCTTTTCCGAGAACCGCGACGCCGCTTATGAAATGATTGACTATCTGCGCGGACCGCGGCCGCTGTCTGCCTATGAAAAGCAATTTCTGCGCGACAGAATGACGGATACGGATGCCGTGCCGCGTTCTTATTTCAGCGGTGCAGTTCCCGGAAACAGCTATACGCCGAATCAGCCCTATACTGTGACCTTTGAGACGAATCCGTATTCGTATGCGGAGGAGGGCTATGTCAAGCTGTTTTGTGCGTCGGGCGGTGCGGATTCCCCCCGCAGCGTTGTGCTGCGCAAACAGGGGAGTACGGGAAAATATTTTCTCTGGGAACAGTATCTTCTGGTCGGGATCCGTCCGGCAGATGACCCTTGGGCATAATCAGAAAACTGTGAAATAACTATTTTTAGGAGGAACCAAATTATGAACGAACGCAGCAATGAGCATCCGGTGCAGGAGACTCTGCGTGTCACGATGGACGAGATCCGCAATATGGTGGATGCCAATACCATCGTGGGACAGCCCATTCAGTGCGACGGCGGCACAACGATTATTCCGATTTCCAAGGTGAGCTTCGGGTTTGCTTCCGGCGGTTCCGATCTGCCGACCAAGGTCGCAAAGGATATGTTCGGCGGCGGCGGCGGCGCAGGTGTGTCGATCACGCCGATCGCGTTTCTCGTCATCATGCCGAATGATGTGAAGCTCTTGCAGCTTTCTGTCAACGCAGCAACGCCGAATGCAATCATCAATATGGTTCCGGATGTGATGGATAAGATCACCGGCTTCCTCTCGAAGAAGCAGGACAGCAAAGAGAAGGCTGCCGCAGCAGACGACGCCGAATAATCACGGAAACAGCACGGAGACAAGCATGGAAAAAATCAGAATACAGAAGATCCTTTCCGATGCCGGCTACTGCTCGCGCCGCAAGGCGGAGGCACTGATCGAAGCAGGCAAGGTCAAATGCAACGGGCATCCGGTTCGGCTCGGCGACAAGGCGCGCCCGACAGACCTCATCACCGTGAACGGAGAACAGGTCTATGTGCCGCGCAGAAAAGAATTTCGCTATATCATGCTGAATAAGCCGCGCGGATATGTCACAACCATGTCTGACGAGCAGGGGAGACGCTGTGTGACCGATCTGCTCGAAGACGTCGGAACGCGTGTGTATCCTGTCGGGCGGCTTGACCGCAACTCCGAAGGGCTGCTGCTCTTTACCAATGACGGCGCGTTTGCAAACGGCATCATGCACCCGTCGCGTGAGGTCTCCAAGACTTATCGCGTGACCGTGCGTCCGCCGGTTTCCGATGTGCAGCTGGCGCAGATGTCCGCGGGCGTGACACTCGATGACGGCGTAAAGACTGCGCCTGCGAACATTGTGACCAAGGTCACGGAGCCGACGCGCGTCGTTCTGCTCGTGACGATTCACGAGGGAAAAAAGCGCGAAGTGCGCCGCATGTGCGATGCCGTCGGACTGGAAGTCGTGCGTCTGCGCAGAATCTCCATCGGTCCGGTCAAGCTCGGCATGCTGAAACCCGGCGAGTGGCGTGACCTCACTTCTGAGGAGCTGCGCGCCCTCCGCACGGCAATCGGCAAGGGCTGAACAGTTTTATGGAATCTCGGTTTATCAGCCTCAGTTCGGGGCTGATAAATTTATATACTGCGGGAAAGAACCAACAACAGATCGGAGCGAGAATCAGATGAACATGCAGACAACCAGACCGCCGCTGATTGCGGTTGTCGGAGCGACGGCATCCGGCAAAACCGCGCTCGGCGCGGAGATTGCAAAGGCATACGGCGGAGAGGTGATTTCTGCCGATTCGATGCAGCTCTATCAGGGGCTGGACATCGCCACGGCGAAGCCCACAGCGGAGGAAATGCAGGGGATTCCGCACCATCTGATCAGCGTACTGCCGCCGCAGCAGGCATGCTCGGTCGCAGAATATACCGAGATGGCACGCGCGAAAATCGAAGACATCCTCTCGCGCGGAAAGCTGCCGGTTGTTGTCGGCGGGACAGGGCTTTATATCGACGCGCTGCTGGATAATATTCAGTTTCCGGATATACCGGCGGCACCGCAGCTCCGCGAACAACTCAACCGGGAAGCGGCAGAGCAGGGGGCTGCCGCGCTGCTCGAACGGCTGCGGGCATGTGATCCCGAAACCGCAGAGAAGCTGCATGAAAACAATCTTCGCCGCGTGATCCGCGCACTGGAAGTGTACACACTGACGGGGATTCCGCTGAGCGAACACGCGAAAAAAAGCAGGGAAACCCCTGCGCCTTGGGATGTGCTGCGCATCGGCATCGGCTTTCGGGACAGAGAGCTGCAATATGACCGCATCCGGCAGCGCGTGGATCAGATGCTCGAACGCGGACTGACCGATGAGGTGCGCGCGGAATATGAGAGCGGGAGACGGCGTGCGACTGCCGCTTCTGCGATCGGATATAAGGAATTGCTGCCTTATATCCGCGGAGAAATGCCGCTGGACGCCTGTATCGCGGCGGTGAAGCAGGAAACTTGCCGCTATGCAAAACGGCAGGGAACATGGTTCCGTCGAAATGAGCAAATCAACTGGATATACCGCGATGAAATTCGTGAAAATGAGGGAATTTTTTGGAATTGCGAAAAAATCATAGCCAAATGGAACCGAGTATGATATAATATAAGATGTGTAGCTGCCGGATAATGCCATGACGCTTTTTCAGTGGGAATGGGACAGCCTGTCATGCCCTGCGCAGCCGCACGAAGCGAATAGAAAGAAATGAGGCTTACATTTATGACCAACAAGGGACTGAATTTGCAGGACGTTTTTCTGAATCAGGCGAGAAAGGATCGCCTGCCGCTGACCATCTTCCTGACCAACGGCTACCAGTTCAAGGGAATTATCCGCGGCTTTGATTCGTTTATTGTCATTCTGGAAACAGACGGCAGACAGCAGCTTGTTTACAAACATGCAATTTCTACCATCGTGCCCGCAAGACCGATCGCAATTCTCGATGCGGTGGAGCGCGAGGAAGCGGAGAACCAGTAACATAACATGAATGAGATTACAACGCGGATCCTCAAAGCCCTTCTGATGGTGTTCGCCGTTGTGCTTGCTTCCACGATTTTTTATCATCTGCTCTTTCAGGATTATGAAACCGAGAGTGCTGTTTACTATGAGGTCAGCGATGTTTCGGCGTTTCAGGGCGTGTATGTGCGCGATGAGTCAACGGTGCAGTATTCCGGTACCGGTGCGGTGCGGTACTGCGTCGATGACGGCGCGAAGCTCGGCGTGGGCAGCGTGATCGCAGAGGTCTATGCCGGTGAAGCGCAGATTGATCTGCGGGCACGCATTGCAGACAAGGAGAATGAACTCGCGCTGCTCAAACAGGTCGAAAATCCCGGCACCAGCGAAAATGCGCAGCCTGCCAATCTCGCGTCCCTGATTGATGAGCAGTTCAAGAGCATGATCCGTCTGCGCGAGGGCGGAGACTATGCCGCGATGACAGAGAGCAAGCAGGAACTCACTGTTCTCATGAGCACCTATGCGAAGATTACGGATCCCGATATTGATTTTTCCGACCGCATTGTTGCGCTGGAAGATGAAATCGAACGCCTCAATGCGCAGCTCGAACCGCCGGAGACGACCGTCACTGCCGACAAAAGCGCGTATTTTGTCAGCTATGTCGATGGGTATGAGGATCTTTTCCGCGTCAGCGGCATCGGGCAGATCACAGCCGATCAGATCGCTTCGGTGAGCGATGACGGCACAGACGGCTCTGATGTACAGGCAATCGGGAAACTAATTGACGGCTACGAGTGGTACATCGTCGGCGTGTTTGATAACACAAAGCTGCGGCTCTCCGAGGGAGATACCGCCACGGTTCGGCTCGAATCCGTCAAAGATCCGCTCAAAGTGACGGTTGTCTCGCTGGTTTCGGCGGGCGATGTCACCAGAACACAGGGCGTTTTCCGCAGTGAGCAGATGACCTATGAGGTCGTGCAGCACCGCACCGAGCGCGTGGAGATTCTCCGCGAGGCAATCGAAGGGGTGCGCGTGCCGAGATCGGCGATCCGCTTTAAGAATTTTGAGGAGACGGTGGAGCGTCCTGACGGGACAACCTTTACCGATACCGTCAGCTACATGGGCGTCTATGTGCTGATCGGGGAATCCGCAGAGTTCCGGAAGCTGGATATTATCTACGAGGATGATGAGTATTATCTCTCCTCTCTCTCTGCCGGCAGCGGGTATGTTGCCCTGTACGATGACATCATCGTGAAAGGGGTGATGGCGGATGGCGAATGATGCGCAGGCAGCCGTTCTGGAACGGCTGGAAATCATTCGGCAGCAGATGCGTCAGGCATGTGAGGCAGCGGACAGAGATCCGCGCTCCGTCACGCTCATGGCGGTCACTAAAACCGTCGATCCGCTTCTGATCAATACGGCAGTTGATGCCGGCGTGACTGTACTCGGTGAAAATCGGGTGCAGGAGTTCCTCTCCAAGCGGGAGGCTTACCGTCCGGAAGCAGATGTGCAGTTCATCGGTCATTTGCAGACAAATAAGGTCCGACAGATCATTGATAAGGTTTCCATGATTCATTCGGTGGACAGCCTGCATCTCGCAGAAGCGATCAACAAAGCTGCCGACAGCACCGGCATTGTCATGCCGGTGCTGCTGGAAGTCAATATCGGCGGTGAGCTTTCCAAATCCGGCGTCGCGCCGGACGCGCTCAAAGCATTGCTCCGCGATGTTACAAAGCTCCCGCATATCAAAGTGCGCGGTCTGATGACCATACCGCCGCCGATGACAGATCCCGCCGAGCAGGATGCCGTTTTCGGCAGGATGGCACAGCTCTATCAGACAGTGCAGCAGACGGTTCCCGTCGATGTTCTCTCGATGGGCATGTCCGGCGACTATGCCGCCGCCATTCGCAGCGGCTCTACCATGGTGCGCATCGGAAGCGCGCTGTTCGGCGCGAGACAGTATCCGCCGAACATCTGAAATCGTTCCATCTGCACACAGAGTTTGTGTGCTTGCAAGTATTTGAATCCGTCCAGAGTTCAGAAAAGGAGAATCTAAGATGAAATTTGTTGACAGTATCCGTGATTTCTTTGCCCCGCAGGAAGATGACTACGAGAATGAGCCGGTGCGCGAATCTGCGCGAAACGAGTCTGCCCGCAAGGAAACCGCCAGAGAGTCTCTGCGCGAGTCCGCTGCAATCCGCGAAACCTCTTCTTCCCGTGAAAAATCCGAGAGTGACTATCAGAATCAGCGCGGCAAGGTCGTGAATATTCAGGCAACGGCACAGCTGCAAGTTGTGCTTGTCAAGCCCGAGGTGTTCACCGATGCAAAGCAGATCGCGGATCATCTCATTTCCAAGAAGACTGTTGTGCTCAATCTGGAAACCGCTTCGGCTGAGAATAAACGCCGCATCATTGATTTCCTTGTCGGCGTTGCCTATGCAAACGGCGGCAGCCTCAAACCGGTCGCAAATCTGACCTACATTATTACGCCCTACAATGTCGGCTTCATCGGTGAGGATCTCGTCAACGAGCTGGAAACCAACGGCGTTATTATGTAATCTGTCCGCTGCGGACGGCACGGATGCATCGCTTCTGAACCGTTTGCATCATTCCGAAGAAAGGAGCGCGATCTCATCATGATCACAGCAAAGGATATTCATAAAAAGAAATTTGAAAAGGTGAAGTTCGGTTACAGCCCGGAGGAAGTCGATGCATTTCTCGTCCAGCTCGAAACCGATGTAAAGCTCATGGAGCAGGAGCTTGCAGATTCCAACAACAAGCTGCAAGTGCTTGCCGAAAAGGTGAGTGAATACAAGGAAAATGAGGATGACATCCGCAATGCGCTGATCAGTGCGCAGAAGCAGGCGCGCGAGGTTATCGAAGAGGCGAAAGCCAAGGCAGCACAGATCGAGGCAGATGCGCGTTCGCAGGTGGATTCCGTCGCGCAGGAAGCAAGGGCGGATCAGGAAGCACAGCTCAAATCCATCACTGCACAGCTTGAACAGGAAAATCAGACGCTTGTGGCAACGCAAAAGCAGGTTTCCGCGTTCAAGAAAGCCCTTTTTGATATGTATAAGAAGCATCTGGAACAGATTTCCAAGCTGCCCGAAACCGCTGCCGAGGTAGTAACGGCTGCTGAGAAGAAGGCGGAGGATGTCGCTGAAAAAGCAGAGGATACTGCCAAAAAAGCAGGGGATGCTGCGGCGGATACGGCTGACAAGGCAAAGGATGCTGCGAAAAAGGCGGAGGATACCGTCGAAAGGGTCGCGGACAAGCCGGCATCATCGTTCGGCAGCCGCCGTGATGATAAGAAAAAGCGTTTTTGATGAAAGGGGAGTCTGCGGCGTTGGCACAGGCTCCCTTTTTTTGATGCGCGGTTGTATAGGAGGCGCATGATATGCAGATCAGACTGCGGATTCCCGCAAAAATCAATCTTTCGCTTGATATGACCGGAAAACGCGCAGACGGCTACCACACGCTGCGGAGCGTGTTTCAGGCGATTGACTGCTGCGATGTGTTGACACTGACAAAAATGGACGCAGATACGCCTTTTTCACTGATATGCACAGAGCCGGAGGTGCCCTGCGATGCGCGCAATCTGGTCTGGAAGGCGGCGGAAAAGCTGCTCGGTGCGCAGCCTGCGGGACTGCGTGCGCACCTGGAAAAACGGATTCCCTCGCAGGCAGGGATGGGCGGCGGCAGTGCTGATGCGGCTGCGGCTCTGCTGGGCATTCGCACTTTGATGGGCTGCCCGCATTCGGATGCACAGCTGCATGAGATTGCAGCTTCCCTCGGCGCGGATGTCGCTTTTTTTCTTTACGGCGGCACAGCTCTTGCAGAGGGCATCGGGGAGCAGCTCACGCCGCTTGCGGATGTTCCGCAACGCTATGTGGTTGTCGCAAAGGGGGAGGCAGGCGTCTCGACACCTGCCGGATACCGTGCGCTGGATGCGCTGCCGCAGTTTCCGGAGGCTGCAACCGACGCAGTGCTGGAACATCTGCGGGATGCCGACCCGATGGCACTGTTTTCGGTCTGCGGAAATGCGTTTGATGCGGTGACGACCTTGCCCGAAGTGGAGCTGATTCGCAGAGTGATGCGTGAGAACGGCGCGATTCCGGTGCTGTCCGGCAGCGGGGCGGCAGTTTTCGGCGGCTGCCGGAGCGCGGAGCATGCGGAGCAATGCGCGGATGCGCTGCGGAAGCGGAATCTGCCGTTTGTGCAGGTTTGCCCGACGCTTAGCTGCGGCGTGCAGTTCGTATAAGCAGTTTGCGGGGACGCTCACGCTTACGCGGTTGAGTTCGTTTTACAAACGTCAGGTCGCCCGGTAGTTTTTTCGCCGTTCCGGGCATGAAAAAAGCA
>JAZQNP010000089.1:0-12646 GCA_045627405.1 Oscillospiraceae bacterium
ACCGTCTGCAAGTCCCTTGATGGTATTGTTATTTCCGGTGAATGTGTACGCACCGTCTTCATCCAGATCGTCTGCTGTCAGGGTCTTGCCTGCGACATTCACACCTTCCAGGCTCTGTCCCTCGTTCGGGATCAGTCTGAACGTTGCGTCGCTTTCCAGTGTCTCGCCGCCCAGGGCTTCTTTGTTGATCTTAATGCTTGGGGTGGTGCCGCCGGTGCTTTCGTTCGGCAGATCAATCTCAAAGACATCGTCGTTCATCGTTTTCAGCAGCGGAGAGGTTTCGTCGTCCCCCGTCATAGCTGAACCGATCTCGCCGGTAGTGTAGATCGTACCGTCAGCGGTTTCGAGCGTGATCTCTGTCACTGCAAAGCCGCTGGTTCCCCAGTCGCCGACCTTGAAGAAGTTCAGCGTCGTCGGCTCGTTCATCGTGACGGTGAACACGCCGTCTGCATACTCTGTTGTGTAGCTGCTTGTGCTTGTTCCTCCGCCCGGCAGATTGCCGACATTGGTTTCCAGATAGAACGAAGATGCGTATGGCTCCTTCGTGATCAGCACCGTCACCTTGGTGACATCCTCGATCTTGTTCGTGCTGTCCCACTGATTGTTCAGCGGATTGCCGTTTGCATCTGTCGGGAAGTTGTCGGTACCGCTCGTGTACAACTCGATCTGAACCGCATTGATCTCCTCCGCTTTGCCGAGGTAGACTGTGCCGTCGTCCAGAACAGTGAAATACAGTTCCTGATCTTTCAGATCATCGGAATAGCCTTCCGGAACCGTTGTCTCTTTCAGATAGTATACGCCTGCGTCCAGATTCTCGACCAGTGTCGCAGATCCCGCAGTCGTGATCGTCTGAATCAGGACATCTTCGCCGTCCTCGACATACTGATACAGCGCGATCACTGCATCAGCAACATAGACTGCGGTATTGTCCGCATCGACTTTGCCGATGTAGACTTTGCCCTTTTCCTTCTGCGCATTCGGCAGATCAATCTCGTAGGAACCGGAATTTTCCGATTTCAGCAGCGGAGAATCGGCATCATCCTCTGTCAGCTTCGCGCTGATTTTTGCACTCGGATCTGTGGAATAAACCGCTCCGTCAGCCGACACGAATGTCACGCTGTTCAGCTGATAACCGGCTGCCATGCTGCCAATATTGACTTTGATAATATCTGCCGGGCTGTCAAGCACGACAGAGATCTTGCCGTCTGCATAGGTGCCGATGTATTGGGTACCATTCAGATAGAGCCAGTAATCCGTTTCACTTGTAATCCCGTCAACTGAGAAAATGACAGAGGTCACATCCTGGATTCCGTCCGACGACCAGCCGTCCAGCGGATTGCCGTCTGCTCCGTAGACCGTATTTCCGCTCAATTCGATCAGGCAGAAAGAGGAATCCAGCTTGCCGAGGAACACTGTCTCATCGGTGTTGACGGTAAAATAGAACTTTTCGCCCGTCAACGCATCTGAATAGCCTTCCGGCGCGGCAGTCTCAACGAGGTAATAGACCGCGCCGACTTCCAGACCGCTGATCACTTCCGCTGCGTCATCCGCAGATTCAATGGTTGCGATCAGGACGTCCGGATTATAGGGATAGTAACGGTACAGCTCCATCGTCGCACCGTCGAGGTAAACCGTGTTGTCATCCGCATCGACCTTGCCGATTGCAAGATCAATCGTGATCTTCTCGTTGACAACTTCAAACACTCTCCCCTCGACAGTCGAGGTATCAACCTTCGTCCATGCAGCGTTCACTTCTGTCGCGTAAGGTGTAAACAGCGGAACCGTCAGTTCAGCTCCTGCATCGACCTCGGTCATGTACAGAGAATAAACCGGCATCCAGCTGGAATTAAGTGAGAGCACCTCTGCCAGCAAAATATCCTTCTCCGCGCTGTGATAGCCCTCGGGGGTGTTTGTCTCCGTGATGCGGTATGCCGTGAACGCATAGGAACCGATATAATTCGGCGTCAATACGCTCTCTGCAAAGCTCGCAGATGCACCATCCCACACAAACTCGTCAATGTTCTGCGTGTCTGTCGAAGGCATCGTCATGTTTCCGAACATGTCAAGCGTGTAAAGCTCGCGGCGCAGTTCGATCGTTGCACCGTTGACGCTTTCCCCGTTGCCGTCCACTTTCTTGACCGTCAGCGACGGCGCGTTGACAAACGAGATCTGCTCTGTCATCTCCGACGAGATGCCGACGATCGGATAAAGCAGCTCATCGTCATACACCGCGATATAATCGCCCGCCGTACCGGTCAGCGAGGACGCATCCACAAGCCTGAACTTTGCAAGCTCTGCCGCATCCGTCACCGCCTTGCCGTTCTTGGTGACAGAAGCCAGTGCGCCGTCTTCATCCAGCGTAAAGGTATAGACATACCCGTTCTTGTCCTGATAGGAATTTGCCGCAGCATCCAGCAGCGAATATGTATGCGAATCCAAAGCATTCGAGTATGCCGCGTCATCATAGATCGTGACTGTGACCTCGGAAGCCGCCTCATAATACTCATCGTCTCCGCTGTGTGCGCCGTCCGGCTCGGAAGCGAGCGTGTCGTCAGCCGGATAGTAGACATACGAACCGCTCTCTTTGATCTCGACATAATAAATAGTATCCTCGTCGATCGCGTAGCCGTCGGGTGCGGCTGTCTCCTGAATCTTGTACCTGCCTGCCGCAAGCTCTGCAAGGTCAGGGTTGTTGCCGCTTGTTGTCAGCGTAGTATATATAGTATACTCGCCGCTCTCCTCGTCATACTGATAAACAGTGATCGTTGCGCCTGCAAGATCGTTGCCGAGGTTGTCGTACTTGTACAGATCTGCGATGTAGGTCGCTTCGACCTCTTTGCCGATTTCGAGATAAGCAAAGTGCCACTCACCGCCGATGTTGCCGAAATAGCCGTCTGTGACCAGCCAGCCGGTCGAGGCGTTGCCGGTCAGTGCAATCGACTGCTCATCCGGCAGCAGGAAGATGCCGGCAGTCGCAGTCATCGTGACATAATCAACCGATGCCATGTTCCAGACGATATTGCGCATCACCTGGTTCAGGAACACATTCTGCGGTGATCCGGGACCGGTGCTTGCAGCAGAATTTCCGCTCGTCTCGTTGCCGTTCTCATCCACATAGATGATATTGAACTGCGTCAGAGAAAGATCTGTCAGCTCATCAAAATTGAATACGATAATCTGATCGGGTCTGAGCTTGATGGTCAAGCCGTCACCGATCTCATATGTACCGTTTCCGTTCGTTCTGTTGATCGTCTGCGCCAGCAGATCGCCGTCCACATAAAGAGTTGTGCCGTCTTCAAAGCCGCTGGCATCGAGCAGATAGCCCTGCTCATGCAGGTTGACCGCCGTGAGATTCGCGCTGTGTCCGAGCATCTCCGCAGAGATCTCTTCCATGTGCGCAATCGCCGGCTCGACAATGTTATTGGAGGTTTCTTCCGGTGTCTGAATAACGAACTCCACATTGCCGCGGTCTGTTTTCAGACGTTCTTCGCTGTCCACATAGAGCGTTGCGGTCGAAACATGCGGAACACCGTTCACGATGCATTCCGTGTTGTCGATGTTGATATAGCCTTCGGAGATGTTGCCGTTTCTCTCCCATGTTGCGAGATCGTACACATCTGTCCAAAGTGTCTCTTCATAGGTTGTCGGTCTGCCGTCATTGTCAAAGTTGACGAAGTTTGCAACCGCGATCGGACCCGCCTCATTGCCGAGGTTCGGGTTGACGCCGTTGCCGAAATCCTGATAATAATTTGTTGCGAAGTTCGACTGAACATCATTGCCGCCCAGTCTGAAACGGTCCGCGACAATGCCGTAGTCAATCGCCGAACCGAGAATCTCGCGGTAGGTGTAATCCTGTGTGGCATTGGCGGGCGTGATTGTAATACTGTCAACAATCAGATAGTCCGCCGAATCATCAATCTCGGTCGAATAGGAAACGACGCCGTTGATCAGCGTGCCTCCGTCCGAGACCACGCCGCAGTTGTTTCCGTTTCTCAGCTCGCTGAACGTGCGTGCATCGCTGGACACCAGAATCCGTGCCGTAATCGTTTCCGTTCCGCCGATTCTGTCGCTGGTCGGATTGCCGTTGGTATCCAGCCAGCTGGACGTTGTCGCCGTCTGAATAACGATCTCCGTATCGGCAGATGTGAGCTGCTTCCAGTAATAGGTGTCGTACTCTCCCCATTCGCTGCCTGTATGGTGCGCAGTGACGAACAGGTAGACATGATCGGATTCGGCAACCTCTGCGGTTCCGTAGTCCACCTCCACCTTATACTCCACATCGCACCGTGAGATCGTGACCGTTCGTCCGCTCTCGGACTGTTCCGGAACCGCAAACGCATAGCCTGCGATCGAGCGGGACATGATCTCCTCCGCCGCGCATTGCGCATAGGCGTCATCAAGATCCAGCGTTGAGCCGTTCACCGTATGATAGATGCAAGCCAGCGAAACGTCGTACTCCGAAGAATCGTATGTAAAGGTTTCCACATCAGTCGGTGCGCCGTCCGCATCGCACGGAATAAACTCTGCAAATGTATTTTCCGTGCTTGTGCCGCTGATGTCGAGCGGCTGCACCGCCCAACCCGCAAGCACACCGTCTTTGCTCAGTGCAACGAGTGTGTAGTAGTCGTCTCCCGAAACGCTCGAATCCAGCACAGCCGCACCGCCGTTCTTGTCGTAGAACTCGACGCTGACCGTGTAAGAATCCGCCGCAAAGGAGAGCTGCGCCCCGTTCGGGAACATGCTTCCGACTGCCAGCGTCACGCCCGCAAACATACTGAGAAGCCGTTTGCCAAGGGTTTTCTTCATGCGTATCATTCCTTTCCCTTAAAATCATTGCATCCGGTCATCCGAATGCGCAAGCAGCGCAGCTTTGCCGCGCCGCAAAAACGGATCGGATGCTCTGCAAAAAGCGGCATCCTTTTCGCTGCACCCCGCAGCAGGTCTGTGTCTGCCGTCTGTCAGACTTTCAATTCAAGCCCCACCCTTTCTTCACTTTCGTCACCCTTTCCAAATCTTTCCGGATCCCGCCCGTCAGCTGCGTGAACCCGAAAAACGCAAATACGCACAGCTCGCCGCCTTGAAAAGGCAGCGTTCGTCGTTTTTCTCCGCAAGCCTTGTTTTGTGATTTCTTGCGGAGGTTATACCGTCCGTATATTTTAGACTGTCCGTCTCATATACATACAGTTTGTTACTCTTATTATAGTCAATAAAAGCGCAAAAGTCAAGTATTTTTTCCGGAAAATTCATCATTTTTCATTTTTAGTTAAAGGTCACAAAGTGCGTTTATCATTTCACTGCATTTTGTACATCGGCAGCGGACAGTACGAAAAAGAGGGTTGCAAAATAAACCAAAAAGCTGCAAAATAATATCACTCATTCCCGCTGTTTTGCACATTATTGCGATAACGGACTGATATTGCCTGAAAAGCGGTTAAAAAATATACAGCCAGTTAAAATATTTGTTAAGAAAACAAATTCTTGGTTTAGAAACAGATCCTGCGCGAACCGTTCTGCCAAAAAAAGCGGAGTCCGCCGAACCGTCCGGCAAACTCCGCTTTGTTCCTGCCATTTTGCTGTGATTACAGCGCGATCTGCACTGCGCCCTCTCCGGTTTCGACAGAAACTGCCGAAAGCCCCGAAAGCAGCGGATCCCCGCTCAGCCGGATTGTCAGCGCACCGGCGGTATAGATTCCGCCGCCCTCCACGTTTTTTCGTGCCTTGCCAAAGACGGCTTCTGCCTCTGCAAAAGACATGCCGCGCCGCAGCTTTGCAAGCCTGATGATCAGCTCCTCTGCGCCCAGCGCAGGCAGCACGCCGTCGCTCGCGGCTTCCGCCTGCATCTCCGGCGGTCTCACAGGTTCCGCCGGTTCCGCCGTCTGCTGTGCGCCGCCCGCAAAGCGCGTCCGGTCGGCGTCATTCGGCTTTGCAATCCACATTGCCGTGAACGCCGGAACCTGCACACTGCCGGTCTGCACCGCCTGCCCCGTCAGCAGATCCACCCAGCCGTCCCCGCAAGCAGGCAGCGGCATCTCCGCGGCGGAATCTGCAAGATTCAGCAGACAGTACACCGCATCATCGCCGTCGCCGCGCCGGAAGGCAAGCTGCCGGTTGCGCACCTCCACGGTGAAAAAGCTGCCCGTTTGCAGCACCGGATGCGCCGCATATGCCGCACCGAGCGTATACAAAAACTGACAGAGCGCGTTGTGTTCCGCATCCATATCCGCCCATTTCAGTGCCGGACGGAGAGCCTGATCGCCGTGCTGCTTCTCGCCGAGAATGCCGAACTCACTGCCGTAATACACCGAAGGAATGCCCGGCATCGCGTAGAGCAGTGCATAAACCAGCGGCAGATGCCGCGGCTCCCGAAGCTGTGTTGCAAGACGTGCCACATCGTGATTGTCCGCAAAATTGTAGAGCATCAGCCCTGGGTAGATGTCCTTCTGCCGGTTGATCGCATAGTTAATTTCAAAATAATTCTGATCGTTATGCGACGACCAGATACCCTTCCAGCATTCGTAATTCGTCGAAGAATCGAGCATTTCCGGATTTGCAAACTGTGCGTAGTTCCCGTGAATCAGCTCGCCCATGAGCCAGAATTCCGGATTGCGGCTCTTGGTCAGATGCCGGATGCGCTTGAAGAAATCGCGGTCGATGCAGTCCGCGGCATCAAACCGGATGCCGTCGATGTGAAACTGCTCCATCCAGCCGATGATCGCGTTTTCAAGGCAGCGGATGACATCCTCATTGCGCAGATTGAGCTTGACCAGCTCCACACAGCCGTGCCAGGATTCATAGGAAAACGGATCCCCGAAGCGGTTCGAGCCGCCGAACCACAGATTGCAGAACCAGCCGCAGTACGGAGAGGACTGCCCGTTTTTCAGGACATCCTGAAAGGCGAAAAAGCCTCTGCCGACGTGATTGAACACACCGTCTAAGACAATGCGGATGCCGTTTTCGTGCAGCGCGTCGCAGACGGCGGCAAAGTCTTCATTCGTACCGAGGCGGCGGTCCAGCACCGTATAATCGGTTGTGTCGTAGCCGTGCGTGCCGGATTCCCAGAGCGGCCCGAAATAAACCGCATTGACGTGCATTTTTTTGAGATGGGGAATCCAGTCACAGATCTGACGGATGCGGCTGACGGGTTCCCCGCCGGGATTCTCCTGCGGCGCACCGCAAAGCCCGAGCGGATAGATGTGATAAAAGATTGCATTTTGTTCCCAGGACATGTGATTGCTCCTTTGTGATGTACCGGATTATACCGATTCGATACCGGTCTCGCCCTCCAAAAAGTATGTCGCTTCCATATCGGCAACATGCAGCGCGAAGGCAAGCGGAAAGCGTTCGAGTGCCATGCCGATCGTATTCTTATCCTCCGGCCCCGAAAAGCCCATGTGCCAGCGGATTGCCATTGCCTCATCGGTGCTCAGATACATGAAGAACCGGATGAGAAACACCGATTTTTCGCCGTGACCGTAGGGGAGGCGGTCGTCGATTTTATAATACGGCACCTTCTCCCAGACGCCCGCTGCATTTTTTGCGTTGCGGTAATCCACGGTATAGAAATTCATCTTGCAGAGATCGTGCAGCAGCGCGCAGATCGCAATGCTCTCCTCGCTGTATTCCATGTGATAGATGTCTTTGCAGCGTTCTCTTGCAAGATAGGCTTTCAGGCAGTGATAGACATTCAGCGAATGTTCGAGCAAGCCGCCCTCATGCGCGCCGTGATAGCGCGTGCTGGCAGGGCAGGTGAAGAAATCGCTTTTCTCCGAAAGCAGATGTTCCAGCAGTCTGTCCGCGCCCTTCCGCGTGATGTTTTCCTTGTAAATGCGGATGAATTCCTGCTTCTTTTCTTCCAGCAGTTCTTGTTCCGGTGTCATACGAAACCTCCTGTATTGACAAAATATCCAAAAGATTCTTATAAATCAGCTTTTCTATTATACAACATTTTTATGGAAATTGCAAGCCCCGGGAAAAATTTTCTTCGCAATCGGGAATTTTCTGCGAAAATCGCTTGACGGCAGTGTAGCAGATAGAGTATAATAAAGAGGAATATGCAAAACAGAAAACGAGGTGTATGATCATGCCGAAAAATCTGACACTCCTGCCGCATATGCTCCACGGCTCGGACTACAATCCGGAGCAGTGGATGTATGACCCCGATATTCTCGCGCAGGACATCGAACAGATGAAGCTCGCACATTTCAACTGTGTCTCCGTCGGGATTTTCTCCTGGGCGGCACTCGAACCCGAAGAGGGTGTCTATCAGCTCGACTGGCTCGCGGAAATCATCGACCGGCTCTACGCAAACGGCATCTATACCGTTCTGGCAACCCCCTCGGGCGCAAAGCCCGTCTGGATGGCGAATAAATATCCGGAGATCTGCCGCGTCCGCGCAGACCGCACCAGAGAGCTTATGGGCGGGAGACACAACCACTGCTATACCTCGCCGGTCTACCGCGAAAAGGTGCGTGCGATCAACAGCAGGCTCGCGGAACGCTTCGCACAGCATCCGGCGGTCATCCTCTGGCATATCAGCAACGAGATCCAGGGCGAATGTCACTGCCCGCACTGTCAGGCGGCATTCCGTGACTGGCTGAAAGAGAAATACGGCACGCTGGACAAGCTCAATTTCGCCTGGTGGACCGCCTTCTGGTCGCACACCTACACGGACTGGGATCAGATTGAATCGCCCTCGCCCATCGGTGAGACGAATATCCACGGTCTGACGCTCGACTGGAAACGCTTCTGCACGCATCAGACGGTCGCATTCTTTCAAAACGAAATCGCACCGCTGAAAGCCGCAAATCCGAAAATACCGGTCACGACAAACTTCATGGGCTTCCACGACAGCATTGATTACTGGAAAATGCTCCCGCTGCTCGACGTTGTCTCATGGGACACCTACCCGACATGGCACAATTCCGGAAACGGCGACGAATCCGGCAATGCCATGTGGAGCGATGCCTTCTGCGATATGTGCCGCAGCATGGAGCAAAAGCCGTTCCTTATCATGGAGAATACGCCCTCGCAGACCAACTGGCACGATGTCTGCCGCCCCAAGCTCCCCGGTATGCACCGGCTGACGTCGATCTCCAATCTCGCACACGGCGCGGACAGCATCCAGTACTTCCAGTGGCGGCAGTCGCGCGGAAGCTGTGAGAAATTCCACGGTGCGATCATGACCCACGCAAACCGCACGGATACACGGGTCTTTCAGGAGGTCAGCAGCGTCGGCGCGACGCTTGAAAAGCTCGATGCACTCTGCGGCGCGAAAACCCGCGCCAAGGTCGCCATTCTCTACGACATCGAAAATCACTGGGCTGTCAATGACGCAAAAGGACCGCGCAATCAGGACATCGGTGACACAGAACTGTTCTTCCGCTTCTACGAACCGTTCTGGCGCGCGGGCATTCCGGTCGATATTGTCAATGCGGAGATGGATTTCTCCGGCTACCACCTGCTCCTTGTGCCGATGCTCTATCTGCTGCGCGGCGATACCGCAAAGCGCATTGCCGACTTCACCAGACAGGGCGGCACGGTCATCCTGACCATGCACACGGGCATTGTCAATGAAAACGACCTCTGCTATCTCGGTGACACCCCCGCGGAGGGACTTGCCGAGGTCGCCGGCGTGCGGCTGCTGGAAATGGACCCGCTCTGGGACTGGCAGCATGAGACCATGCGCATGATTCACACGCCGTTCCCGATGGCGGAGAGCTACCGCTGCGGCAAGCTCTGCGAACGCATCGCGGCGGAGGGCGCAGAGGTGCTTGCCGTCTACGAAAACGACAATCCGAGTCTCCCCGACGGCATGCCCTGCCTGACGCAAAACGAATTCGGCAGAGGCACGGCATATTATCTCGCAGCATTCGCAGAACCGCGCTTCTTCTCGGATTTTCTGCTCTCTCTTGCAGAACGTCTGCATATCCAGCCGGTTCTCGATACCACACTGCCAAGCGGCGTGACTGCCGCGGCACGCATGGCAGAGGGCGGGGAGATGTTCTATTTCCTCATGAACTGGACAAGCGAAAGCAAATCCGTCGCACTGCCGTTCCCGCTTGCCGATTTTGAAACCGGCAGACAATATCAGAATGCGACGCCGCTTCCCCCTTACGGCGCAAAAATACTTACGAAAGTGAATGGATGATTATGAAAAAAACACTGATTCTTCTTGCTGCATGCGGCATGCTCTGCTGCTGCACCGCCTGCGGCAGCAACAATAACAGAAACATCAGCACCGAGGTTTCCCTGCCGGATGCACTGCCCAATCCCGATGCGGCACGCGCACTGATTGATTCGGGCGTTGAGGTTCGCTTCGCCGGCGATTATGTCTCCACGCTGAACGGCAAGTTCGTCACCTCCAAGATCGAAAACGAGACAGATGCGTTCAACGCAATCGCTGAGGTCGCGGAGCTGTACGGCATCAAGGATGCCGCGCAGGAGCTGAAATTCGACGAGACCGTGACCGGCCGCGTCAGCACGGTGTACTACTTCCAGCAGTATTACGAGGGACTGCGTGTTGCAGGCAGCCGCATCGGTCTGTATGTCGATCCGGAAACCCTCGCGGTCAAATACATGAACAGCGGCTATATCCCCGATCTCACTGTCTCCACAGAGGCTTCCGTTGCCGCGGATGCTGCCGCAGAGACGGTCAAATCCGCGTATTCCGTCACGCTCTCCGGCGATCCGGAGCTTGTCATCTTCACCAATGACAAGGGCAGCTCGCTCGCATGGGCAGTCGCAACCGCGTCCGAGGAGCCCGCTGTCGTCTATGTTGACGCAAAAACCGGCAGCGAGCTCTACGCAGAAAAGCCGATCGGCTGAAAAACCGCCGACAAAACCGGAGCGTGATGGCTATTATGATTACTTATCTGGAAAGCGCGAAACAATTTCAGCTAAATACCGACACCATGACCTACGCACTCGCCGTCGCAGACGAGGGCTATCTTCTGCATGTCTACTGGGGCAGGCGCATCGCACCGCAGGATCTGACCGATCTGCTGCGGCTGGACGAAAATCCCTATGTCCCCTCGAAAAACAACCGCGAACGCGCAAGCTTTCTCGATACGGCAACCTTTGAATATCCGTGCGCCTTCACCGGCGATTACCGCGAAGCTGCGTTTTGCATCGAAACGCAGGACGGCTTTCGCGCCTGTGATCTGCGCTATGTGTCGCACCGCATCTATCAGGGGAAATTTCACCCCGACGGTCTGCCGCATACGTTCGGAGACGGCGCGGAAACACTCGAAATCACCATGCAGGATGCGCCGACCAGCATCACCGTCCGGCTGCATTATACGGTATTTGCCGGATCGGATGCGGTCATCCGCAGTGCGTCAGTGCAGAATGACGGCAGCAAGCCCGTTATGCTGACACGCGCCTTCTCGGCATCTGTTGACCTCGACGACGACCGCTTTGAGATGCTGACGATGTACGGCTCGTGGGCAAGAGAACGGCAGCCCGAACGCATCCCGCTCCGCCACGGCAAACAGCGCATCGACAGCCTGAGAGGGGAGTCCTCGCATCAGTACAGCCCCTTTTTCGCGCTGCTCCCGCCGCAGACAACCGAGCAGACCGGCTCAGTCTACGGCTTTACGCTGATCTATTCGGGCAATTTCTTTGCGCAGGCAGAGCTCGACCAGCACTGCCGCACCAGAGCGCAGATCGGCATTCAGCCGGAGGATTTTGTCTGGGAGCTGCTCCCCGGTGCGGCATTCCATACGCCGGAGGCTGTGCTGGTATACAGCGAAACGGGTCTCGGCGGCATGTCGCGCACCTTCCACAAGCTGTTTTTCAATCACTTAATCCGCAGCACATGGCGCGACAAAGATCGTCCGGTGCTGATCAACAACTGGGAAGCGACCTATTTTGATTTCAATCTCGAAAAGCTGCAAGCCATCGCAGAAGAAGCTGCCGGACTCGGCATTGAGCTGTTTGTGCTGGATGACGGCTGGTTCGGACACCGCGACAGCGACAACTGCTCGCTTGGTGACTGGACGCCCGATCTGCGCAAGCTGCCGACCGGTCTCAAAGGCATCACCGACAAAGTGACCGCGCTGGGGATGCAGTTCGGACTCTGGTTTGAGCCGGAGATGATCTCCCCCGACAGCGACCTCTTCCGCGCACATCCGGACTGGGCAATTCAGATCCCCGGCAGACCGCTGACACAGTCGCGTGCGCAGTATGTGCTGGATTATTCCCGTGCAGAGGTACGCGAGGCGGTCTGGACGCAAATCAAAGCCGTGCTGGATTCTGCGCCGATCTCCTATATCAAATGGGACATGAACCGCCAGCTCACGGAATGCGGCTCGGCAGCACTGCCGCCGCACCGCCAGAAGGAGCTGTGGCATCGCTATGTCCTCGGTGTCTACGCGCTGATGGATCGGCTCGTCACCGAATATCCTGACATTCTGCTCGAAAGCTGCTCCGGCGGCGGCGCACGCTTTGATGCGGGTATGCTCTATTATTCTCCGCAGATCTGGTCCTCGGACGACACTGATGCACGCGAGCGTCTGCGCATTCAGTACGGCGCATCGCTGTTCATGCCGCCCTCGGCAATGGGTGCGCATGTCTCTGTCTGTCCCAATCACGCAACGGGACGCAATACGCCGTTTGATACCAGAGCCAATGTCGCAATGAACGGCAC
>JAZQNP010000090.1:0-39228 GCA_045627405.1 Oscillospiraceae bacterium
GACATCGCGGTGATCAACACCTGCGGATTCATTCAGGCTGCAAAAGAAGAGGCGATTGAAACCATCCTCGATACGGTGCAGCGCAAAGAGCAGGGCAATCTCAAACACGTTGTCGTGACGGGCTGTCTTGCAGAGCGGTACAGGCAGGAGGTCGCAGAGCAGTTTCCGGAGGTCGATGCCGTCATCGGCATCGGTGACCAGACCGACATCTGTGCGGTGCTGGACCGCATCTCCGCCGGCGACAGAGTGACACGCTTTGCACCCAAGTGCAATATGCCGCTGACCGGCAAACGCCTGCTGGCAACACTGCCGTTTTTTGCCTATCTGAAAATCGCAGAGGGCTGCTCCAACGGCTGCACCTACTGTGCAATTCCGCAGATTCGCGGAAAATACCGATCCGTGCCGATGGAGGAGGTTCTCGCGGAGGCGGAGACGCTTGCCGCAAACGGCGTCAGAGAGCTGGTTGTCATCGCACAGGACACCACGCGCTACGGCGAGGATCTGACAGGCGGCAAATCACTGCTGCCGGAGCTGCTGACAAAGCTCTGCCGCATCGACGGCTTCCGCTGGATCCGTGTGCTGTACTGCTATCCGGAACGCATCTCCGATGAACTGATCGGCGTGATTGCAAAAGAGGAAAAAATCGTCAAATATCTCGATATTCCGATTCAGCATTGCAGCGGCAGCATCCTGAAAGCGATGCGCAGAGAGGGCGACATCGGCACGCTGCGCACACTCTTTGCCAAGCTGCGCAGCCGCATTCCGGGCATCACCCTGCGCACGACGCTGCTGGTCGGATTCCCCGGCGAAACAGAAGAAGATTTCACGCAGCTCTCTGCATTTGTGCAGGAGATGCGCTTTGACCGCATGGGCTGCTTTGCCTACTCCGAAGAGGAAAACACGGTTGCCGCAAGGATGCCGGATCAGATTGATGAAGAGCTGAGGCAGCACCGCGCCGATCTGCTCATGGCGCAGCAGATGACGATTGCCGGGGAACTGAACCAAGCCCGCATCGGAACCGTCACAGAGGCGGTCATCGAAGGATATGACCCGTACAGCAAATGTCATATCGCGCGCACTGCCGCGGATGCACCGGACATCGACGGGCGGCTGCTGATTTCCGGTACGCCGGAAGACCGGCTCTCTGTCGGACAGTTTATCACGGCAAAGATCACAGATACAACGGATTACGATTTGATAGGCGAGGTGACTGCGGTTGAAAACGCTCAATACACCCAATAAACTGACGCTGGCACGCGTTTTGATGGTGCCGGTCTTTGTCCTGTTCTTTTACTGGCAGTTTCCGGCACATTATTTTGTTTCGATGCTGATTTTCATTGCGGCATCGGTCACGGACGCGTTCGACGGAAAGCTCGCACGCGCACGGGGCGAGATCACGGATTTCGGAAAATTTCTCGATCCGCTGGCAGATAAAATACTGGTCATGGCTGCAATGGCATGCTTTTTGCAGCAGAAGAAGATGCACATTGCTGCATTCTTGCTGATTCTCACGCGGGAATTCATGGTCTCCGCACTGCGGCTGGTGGTCGCGGGCAAGGGAACGGTCGTGCCGGCAAGCTTTGCCGGCAAGCTGAAAACCGCATTTACGATGGTGGCGATCATCACCGCACTGGTCTACTGGTCGTTCATGCTGGATTTTCATGCGTTCGGGCTGCATATGCCGCAGACAGCACAAACCGTCTGCGAAATCATCCTGCAAATTCTCTTCTGGATCACGGCATTGCTGACGGTCTGGTCGGGACTGGAATACCTGAAAGCATACTGGAAAGACATTGACCCCAAGCAATAACATGAAAATTTCGTGAGAAACGGAAAAAATTGCGAAAGGGTATGGACTTTTTCGCTGAAATCATGTATAATGTAGGTTGTATTCATGTTTTTAAAAACAAAGGAGGCTATTTCATTCATGAAATTGATCAAACGGGCAGCAGCAGCACTGCTCTCTGTCTGCACCGCACTGACCTGCGCATCCTGCGGTGAAAACACCGCAACCGCAATGACCATTGACGGCTATGATGTGCGCGCAGGTATCTATCTTTACTATGTCACAACCGCGTACAATGACGCGATTACCGTTCTCTCTGACGGCGGCGAGAGCTTCGACGACTGCGAAACCACCGCAGACATCAGAAAGATCATGAAAAAGGTCGATATTGATGAGATCACGGCGGAGGAATGGATTCAGAATAAGGCGGTGGAATACTGCCAGACCTTCGTGGCAATCGAAAAGGAATTTGACGCGCTGGGACTGACCCTCTCCGGCGAAGACCTCGCAAACATCGAGAACGGTGTGGCAAGCTCCATGTCCTATTTCGGAGAATTCTTTGAGGACACCGGCATCGGTGAGCAGACCGTCAAGGATATTGTCACCTCTTCTTATAAGGAGTCTATGCTCTGGGATGCCTACTACGGCGAGGGCGGATCTGTCGGCATCAAAGAGAGCGAGCTGTATGACAATTTCAAGAACAGCCATCTGCGCATCAAGTATATTGAGATTCCGCTCAAAGACGGTGAAGGCAATCTGCTGAAAGCAGACGGCAAAGCCAAGATGGAAGAAATGGCAGAGGATTATCTCGCACGGCTTGCAAAGAAGGCGGACAGTGAAGCCGACCTGATGGAAGAGTTTGATTATCTGATCGAGGAACATGCAGCCTATCAGACTTCCGTCTCCGAAGCGGCAGTCACCACAACCGACGACGAGGGCAATGTCATCACCACCGAAACCACCGCAAAGGTCACCACGACCGATCCTGCGGCAGAGGAGACTACCACTGACGAAACCGATCTCACCGGCGAGACAACCACAACAACCACAACGACCGAAACCACAGCCGCTGCGGAAGATATAACGGACACCACCACCGCGACCGGCGAAACCGAGACAACCACAACCACAACCACAACTGCTGCTTCCGGCAGTCTGGGCTATGATACCTCTCACGAAGTCACGCTGATCGTCAGTACAGCGACATCGGCAGATCCGCTGAGTACGGAGACGACCACCGAGCCGACCTATACACCCTGCGAAAAGGTTTATACCTGGGCAGCAGACGACAGCACGCCGTATAATTCCCCGACGCTGATCAAGGACGAGGAAACCTACTACGTCGTGATGAAAATGGACATTGAGGACCGCATGACCGAGGATGACCTCTGGACAAGCAGTGCGCAGGAATCCGTCCGGCAGTCGCTCTATTACGACGAATTTGAGGATATGATGGACGAGAAGGGCGATGCACTTTCCGTCACCCGAAACGAAAAAGCATTCCGCCGCTATCATGTGCTGGATGTTGACGTTGTCGGCTATCAGAATGCACTCTGGACCAGCTATTACAGCTCCTACGGATTGAGCTATTGATGACAGATCAAACACAGGGCAGATGAGACAATCATCTGCCCTGTTGAATCAAAGGAGGGATTTTTATGTCAGAATATACGGCACAGCCTGTGTTGCAGGAGCATCTCTGCAAACGGCTGGAATACACCGCAGAGGCACTGCGCAAAAACCGCATGGATGCCTGCTGGGTCAGAACCAAGGAGGAAGCATGCGAAAAAGTCCGCAGCATCCTCACAAAGGACGCCGTTGTCGCAAACGGCGGCTCGATGACACTGGCAGAATGCGGCATCATGGAGCTGCTGCGCTCCGGCGCATACCGCTTCCTTGATCGGGAAGCTGTCCCGCAGGAGGAAATCAAAGAGCTGTATCACAAGGCACTCTCCGCAGACTTTTACCTGATGAGCAGCAATGCAGTCACGGAAAACGGCGAGCTGTATAATGTCGATGGCAACGGAAACCGTGTATCTGCGCTGGTTTACGGTCCGGAAACCGTGATTGTCGTCGCAGGTGCCAATAAGATTGTGCCGAATCTGGATGCAGCAGTGCAGCGCGTGAAAACAATCGCAGCTCCGGCAAATGCCATGCGGCTTCACTGTGACACCCCCTGCGCACAGACCGGATACTGCGCAGGCATCAAAGGCGATATGACCGCCGGCTGCCGCTCGCCGCAGCGGATCTGTGCATCGTATCTGGTCAGTGCCTATCAGCGCATTCCCGACCGCATCAAGGTCATTCTCGTTGCGGAATCCCTCGGTTATTAAAATTTATGGTGTTGCCGCTGTGATCAATCAGAATTTGCGCGGAGCCCGCGCTGGCGTTTTCGCGCTTTCAGATAACTGTATGCAACTACGCACATTCCGCGAAGCTGCCTTGTAGAAAAACCGTTATTTTCATTGTTCTCATATAAAAAGCGCGAAACTACGATGGTTTATATGAGAACAAATTGAAACTAGTTTTTCTATCAAGATGCACTTCGCGGAATGTGCGCTGCTTTTACCCTTAAATGAAGGCGCGAAAATGGAAGGCGGCACTGCCGCCAAATTCTGATTTATGCAGTAGCGGAATTGAGAAACTCCGGAGAAACAGAAATCTCCTTGTTCCGGATACGCTGGCGGAGAATATCAATCGGTGTCGGTTTTCCGAAGAGATAGCCTTGTGCGCGGTCACAGCCGATGGATTTCAGGAAATCAAACTGTTCCTTTGTTTCAACGCCTTCTGTCAGGGAAACCATGCTGAGCTGCTGCGTCAGCATCACAATATTGTTGATGATTTTTGTTGTTTTTTCATTGCTGTCAAAGCCGGACAGGAATTTCATATCAATTTTCAGCACATCGAAATGATAATCTTTCAGCACATTCAGCGAGGAATAGCCGCTGCCGAAATCATCCAGCCGGATGTTATATCCGGTTTCGTGGAGCGTCTGAATCGCGTCAATCAGCAGTTCGTCTTTATCAGACAGCGCGCTCTCCGTGATTTCCACTTCCAGATAATTCAGCGGTACATTATATTTTTTCGCCTGCTCGTTGAGATGCCCGACGATGTCACACATTTCAAAATCGAGACGGGAGATATTCAGAGAAACCGGTGCAAACGGTTCGCCCTTCTCGACCGATTCGCGGTAATCGCGGCAGACCTGCTCGACGACATACCGGTCGAGCTTATAGATCTGGCGGTATTCTTCGAGGATGCTGATGAAAGCACCGGGCGAGAGCAGACCGTAGGTCGGATCCTGCCAGCGGGCGAGGGCTTCCAGTCCGCAGATGCAGCCGTTTTTCGTGGAGACGACCGGCTGATAGAATACCTTGATATAGCCGTTTTCAATCGCCAAATCAATATTATTGACGATGTACTGTTTGAAAGCGAGAATCTGCTCTCCTTTTGCGTAGGAATTCGCGCTGACGACGATACCGAAATTGATGCTGACAAAGGAGAACAGATAGAGCATCAGCAAGCTGTGAATCTAATTGTCCTCTTTTTTCCGGATCAGCAGCACGGATAAAATGATCTCCGCAATGCCTGCACAAAGCTGTACAATGCAGTTCAAAAACAGATTCCGCACAAGGGGACCGAGCGGACTGCTGGACAGCATATAGATCTCAAACACAATGACCGACAGGCTCATGGCAATAACGGTCAGGCTGACCCAGCGGATGCGTTTCCACCAGCCTTTTTTGAAGCGCATTGCGTAAAGCAGCATCAATATGCTGGCACTGAGCAGAATCAGATAGTTTGCGATATATTTATTGATGATATTGATGAGTCCTGCCGGATCGGTAATCTGATTGATGACGATTGTCTTGATCATGCGAATGATCATCCAGATTTCCAGCACGATCACGACAACCGACATATAGATGCTTGCGCGCATATTTTCAGCATAGAAATATCTGCGCATATACGGACTTTGTTTTTCCAGTCCGGTCAGTCTGAGGATTCGTTGTCTGATTTTGTCCATCCCGACACGCCCCTTTCTGTTGTTGATCTTATTTCCCTTTTTGTCGAGTGTCGCAAGTTACGGCATTCTATATTTCTGATTATAATATAACTGATGCAAAAAGTCAATTATTTGTAATTTTTTAGTATAGATACCCAAAACAAAAAGTATATTTAAGTAGCTTTCGCACAAAGAAAACCGGCTTCTGTGATAAATCGGAATTTGCCGGCACCATTGAGAGATGGTTTGAAGGCTCTCACGCCTGCGCGGCTGCGTTTGCTGCGCAAACATCAAGCCCTCGGACGCCTCTATATAAAAATTACCGCCTCCCATACGGGAGACGGTAAACTCCGGTTTTACCGGTTGAGCAGCTTTTTCTTTTGCTGTTCAAATTCCTCCTGCGTGAGGATACCCTCATCGCGAAGTTCTTTGAGTTTTTTCAGCTCATCCGCGATCAAAACGGTATTGATTGCAGAACCGCTGTCCTTTTCTTTTCCGCCGGATTTCCGGTTTGGTGTGACAGTTTTCACATCAATTTCCGGCTCCTCATCGAACGGAATTTCATAGATGCCTTTTGCTCTGTTTGCAAGAATCCGTTTCAGCGTTTCGTTATGCTTTCTGTCATAGAGGCAGAAGAGGACGGAAACCGTGCAGCCGAGCAGGAGCAGGAAGATGCCGAGCTTCAAGCCGGGAGACGTATATCTCATTTTGATTGTATGCTCACCGGCAGAGAGTTCCAGACCGATCATTGCCTGTGCGACATTCAGCACCTGATCCTCGCTGAGCTTCTTTCCGTCAACCCAGACCGTCCAGCCCGGTTCCCACGGAATTGAGGTCATCATGATCTGTCCGTCCTTTGCGGTAATCGTGCCTTCCAGCGTTCTGCCGCCGAATTTGGTCAGATTCCACTGCTGTGCTTTCAGTTGATTGATGTCCTCCTGGAACATCGCGGTGTCAAAATGGGTGATATAGAACTGATTGATGATCGTGTATTTCTCGTTATCGACAGACGCGGCATTGGTTGTCAGCGTCATGCGAAGCTGCAATTTTGTACCCTTCTTGAAGGTGCCGACATACAGAATGCGGTAATCGTCGCCCTCGAAATAGGTGCCGAGCGAGCTTGCATCTGAACCGTCGAGATTCTTCATGGACGTATCCACGAGATTCCACTGATCTGCCAGCCAGAGGTTAACTCTGCTTTCATTGCGTGTCTGGAAGAAGAGGTAGATCGGATCGTCGCTCTGTGCCTCGAAGAAAATATCAACCGTCGGGTCCACTGCATGTCCGCCGTCTGCCGTCCGGATCTCGCGGTAATTGGTCTGTCCGTTGTAATCGGTGGTGTAGACCTCGTTCAGCCGCATCTCCTGCAAAAGCGGAATTTCATAATAATACTTTTTCCAGTTATCAAAATCACCGTTTACGGTAAATGTGGTATTGCCTGTAATGGTGCTCATCAGAATATTCTGACTCTTGAACGGATTGTCATTGCCGAACGCATTGACGCGCAGGATGTCTTTATTCACCATATAACCCAGAGACAGCGCGTTCGGGTTTTCGTAAACGGTGACATCCATATCAGTTTCACTCTGCGATTTGCAGACTTCCGTGAATTTCTTCTTATACGCAATATCCAGCAGCGCAGACGGCTCAAACGGATCGCCGGAAACGGATTTTGTGGTTGTGGTTGTCGTTTCCGCCACTTCTTCGGTGATCTCACCCTCTGCAAGTGTGGTTTCTTCTGTCGTTGTGGTGGTAATCAGTGTTGTCGTGCCGCGCTGCTCTGCCGCTGCATCAATCACTTCGATGCGGTCTTTCAGTTCTTCTTCCAGCAGGACATTTTCATTGTCATCGCCCTTGTGCAGCACATATTTGATACCGAGCAGGCTGTCTGCAAGCGGCGTATTGCCGTCATATCTCGAATAGTAGCTGCGGCAGGAATATCCCATTGCCTCGATGAATTTCAGAATCTGCGTGTTCATCACCGAGCTGGAATGCGTAATGCCGCGCAGCTGGAATCCCGCGTTGTCATTGACCGTGCGGACATAGGTTTTCTCCGCGCGATAGAATGTGCTGTCGGTATCATAGAGCTTGTTGACCAGCTCTCTGCCGCTTTCCAGATATGCAACATAGGATTTTCTGGTGGAATATGCGACCTCATGATGGATGTCGTCAAATTCCGTCTTTGCGTTATAGGTCATCTCGAAGCTGACGCCGGCAAGCAAGCCGAGCATCACGAGCAGACCGGTCTTTTTCGGGAGATTTTTCTTGCGAAGCATCAGCAGCAGACCGCAGTAAATCGCAAGGAAGATGATGGTCACACCGACGGAAGGGAATACATTTTCATAGGTTGTGCCGCCGATCGTGAAGGATTGCAGCAGATAGGATTCGCCTTTCTGGTTGACAAGGAAGCTGTTGTGATTGTTGATCAGTTCTTCTGCGCCGAGGTTTGCATAACGTGCAATGACCAGCAGGAACACAAAGAAGCCGCCGAATGTTGCATAGATATGCGCGGGCTTGATGCTCGTGATATATTTCAGAGACATCGCTGCCATGCTCAGCATGATGAACGAGAAGATGAACGAATAGCGGAACGGGAGCCAGTTCGGCATCTGTCCGCCGTGCCAGAGCATGTCAATCGGACGCACCATCATGCAGAAGAACATGACAACCGTCAGAAATCCGTACCCAAGACGCTTGCGCACTCTGATTCTGGGATTGAGGAAGAAGAGCGGCATGCAGATTGCTGCGAGGACGCCGCAGAAGATCTCCGGCTTGCCCTGCACGTTGACTGAACTGTACTGGTCAACACAGGTGAACTGCGCAATGAATTCAAAAATCGTAAACTGCGACTTATACGAATAATCCGGTGTGGTAAAATCAAATTTACCCAGTGCCAGCGCGTTGTAAACCGGCAGGATCATAAATGCCGCAAGGCAGATTGCCACAACAGAAGCCATTGCCATGCGCAGGAATGTCATAAAGAAGCGATCGAAGTCTGCTCTTTCTTTCCTTTCGATCTTGAAGAAATAGTAATAAACCAGAAAAACGGCAAATGCAATCAGCAGCAGTGCCGAAATAATCAGCAGACCTTTATAAGAGGAAAGCAGCTTTTCGTTGACGTTTTCTGCATTTTTTACTTTATAGAAATAGTAGAAGCTCAGAACTGTGGAGAACAGCACAACAAATCCGATCAGCATGACCGATCTGCACTTGCTGCTCTGTTTGTCTGCACAGAAGCAAATATAGAATACAAAGTAAATCGCAGAGAAGATGCAGCACATAAATCCGATATAGAAGTTTGCAATACAGATCAGTGCCAGCGGAACAATGAAATTGATCTTTCTGCCGTCATCAATCAGATATTCGATGCCGAGCGCGATCAGTGGCAGGAACACCAGACCGTCCAGCCACATCGGGTCAATCGTCTGGATGATGCCGTACGCACACATGCCGAACATCGTACCGAGAATGACAGAGAGCATCGGAGAAAGATTCTTTGATTTCTGCACATAGTAGCTGAATGTCACGGATGCCGCACCGAGCTTGCTGAGAATCATAATCAGCATCGCGCCGAGAATCATCTTCCGCGGCAGCAGAACAACCAGCAGTGTGAAGGGACTTGCAAGATAATAGCCGATGACACCCTGATAACCGCCGGACAGATTGCGCGACCAGTTATACAGAATGCTGCCGTCTCCGTGGAACGCATCCCGGATCGCCTCAAAGTAATAGATATACTGACCGTTCAGGTCGAGGCAAAGCACCGAGTAATCTCCGAACGGATAAATTCCGAACAGTGCATATGCAATGTAGATCAGAACAACCGGCAGGAAAAATGCCAGAAAATAATACCGGTTCCGATAAAACCACTTTTGCAGCTTTTCCAATATACCTGTCTGACTGTTTTTGGAAGCTGCGGCATTTGCTTTTGCCATTGCCAAAAAAATTCCTCCTTTTCCTGTTGCTGCCGGCTTTGCAGACCGTCAGCAGTATGCAGACCCTTTTATTATACACGATTCTTCAAGATATTACAAGTATTTTTTGAAATTTTTTTCATGCAACAAATCATACTATTTATAATATGCAATATTTACAAAAAAACAAACAAAACATCCGCTTTCATTTCGCACCTGACAAACAGACAAAATCTATGGTAGAAGAATGCAATTTCGGCGGTGCGATATTTGTGAAAACCGCCAGAGATATTACAACCGCCTTGATATTTTCAAAACAATATGCTATAATAAATGATGTATCGGAATGCGCACCTGTACACTTGTACACTGCGGACTGCGGCGTACAGCATGTGTTTTCCGTTTCTGATTCCCCCCACTGCCGGTACGCAGGGACACTGTAACCCGCAGCAGAGGTACCTTTATAATGAAATAACACAAAGGATGTGAAGATACAATGAATTCGTTTGAAGAAGTCTATGACGCCGTAAAAAAATACTGCACCGACAGCGGAAAAATCGGTGACACGGCGAAGAATCTCTGGCTGGATGTTCTGAAACCCGCCCGCCTCGAAGGAAATGAAGCGGTGTTCTATTGCTCCTCTGATTTTCAGAAAAATATCGTCATGACCAATTACGAAGTGCTGCTCTGTGAGGCATTTGAGCAGATCGTCGGTTTCCCCGTCAGACTGAAACTCATCGTCACAGATGACAGCCAGGACGGCATGACAAGTGAGATCCCCGCAAACTTTGAACAGATCAATAAGGATCTGGATGCATCATACAGCAATTCCGATTATCCCTTTACTTTTGAAACTTTCATTGTCGGCAGCTCGAACCGGTTTGCCTATGCAGCCTGCACAAGCGTCGCACGCGGTGACAATGCCGACAAAACATATAATCCGCTTTTCATCTACGGTGATTCCGGTCTCGGAAAAACCCACCTGATTCACGCAATTTCTTATGAGATGAAAAAGCGCAATCCCAAGCTCAACATCATTTATGTGACCGGAGAAACCTTTACCAATGAAATGATCGAATCCATCCAGAAGAAGGATATGTCGAAATTCCACGAGAAATACCGCAGTGCAGACGTGCTGCTCGTCGATGACGTGCAGTTCATCAGCGGCAGAGAATCCACACAGGAGGAATTTTTCCATACCTTCAATATTCTGCACAATGCCGGCAAACAGATCGTACTGACCTCTGACCGGCCGCCGAAGGATATTAAGATTCTGGAAGAGCGCATCCGCTCCCGCTTTGAATCCGGTCTGATCACAGACATTGCACTGCCGGATTTTGAAACCAGAACGGCAATCATCCACCGCAAGGCGGAGCTGCTCGATCTGAAAATTGAAGATGAAGTTGCGGTGTATATCGCAAACCGCCTCAAATCCAATATTCGCCAGTTAGAGGGTGCGGTCAAGCGTCTGCTCGCGCTGAAACAGCTTGCCGGCTCCCCGCCTTCCATTGCGATGGCACAGACGGTCATCCGTGATATTCTGACAGATGAACAGCCGACACCGGTCACGGTGGAGCATATCATCTCCGAGGTGGCAAATCTGTACGGCGTTTCACCGGATGACATGCGCTCAAAAAAGCGTTCTCAGCAGATTTCCACGGCGCGCAAAACTGCGATTTATATTGTAAAAGAAATCACGCAGATGTCTCTTGCCGCAATCGGTGAGGAATTCGGCGGAAGAGATCACTCGACCATCGTGTATTCGATTCAGAATGTCGAGGAGCAGATGAAGAAAGACGAGCATCTGCGCGATTCGATTGATTCAATCTCCAAAACCATCCGTGACGGATTCGGAAAATGATTTCCGTTTGCTTTCCACAGATTTATGCAGAGTGTCAAATCAGATCGGATTTTCGCAAGTGAAAGTGGAAATTGTCGAATTCAACGCACAGGAAAATTTAGCACAGGATGTGCTGAAACCGTATGTTCGATTTTCTGTGTTTTCAACGCCTGTTGAAAGAAATGTTGAAAACTCAGCATGATTTTACGGCAATTTTCTGTTTTTACACATCGAAATGCGTCGATTTGGTTGAAAACCGGATCAATATACTCCTTGTATTCGTATTTCCACCAAATTCCTCACATTCACTCCACCGGATTTCACCTTCTGCACAGCCTTGTCCGAAGCGGACAGGTCTTTCCACTTTTGCCGATTTTTTCCAATCCGGCGGCGTGAAAAATTTTTTCGGTTTCCGGAATGTGTTTTTGCATTTAGATTTTGGAAAAATCGGAAAGCGGACAACGGCAGTTCACATTTCCACCGCCCCTACTACTACGACTATTTTATTATGATATATTTACATCTGCATAAAGGGAAAGAAAGCATCCGTGCAAAACATCCGCTGCGGAAAACTTTATGCCCCTTTGTGAAATGTCAAATACGAAAGGATAAAAGGTATGAAATTTACCTGTCAGAAAACCGACCTTTATGAGGTGCTTCCAAATGTCGCAAAAGCGACCAGCACAAAAACGCCGATGGAAGCACTTGCAGCCGTCAGACTTTCGGCTGCGGGACAGGAGCTGGAACTGACCGGCTATGATCTGGAACTCGGAATCCGGACATCTTTGCCGGCAGCAGTTGAGGAAGAAGGCGTGTTGCTTGCAGACAGCAGACTGTTTTGTGAGCTTGTCCGAAGAATGCCCGACGGCATTTTGCAGATCTCCTCAGACGAGCATCTGAAAATTACAATCGTCGGCGGCGGCACGGAGTGTCAGCTTGCCGGACTGCCGGCAGACGATTATCCGGAGCTGCCGAGCATCGAGCAGCAGCAGGGCGCGGTGATTCCGCAGAATCTGCTCAAAAATATGATCAATCAAACCATTTATGCGGTTTCCCTGGATGAAACAAAGCCGATTTTCACCGGCGAACTGATCGAAATGGAAAAGGATGCGCTGAATCTGGTCGCGCTGGATAATTACCGCATGGCAATCCGCACAGAGCCGCTGCCGGGACAGGAAGCGATGAAATTTGTGGTGCCGGCAAAGGCACTGAATGAGATCAAGAATCTTCTGGAAGAAGATGAAAAGAACGAATTTCCTTGCAAAATCCGTCTTGACCAGCATCACGCAATCTTTGAAATTCACCGCTATCTGGTCTATACCAGACTGCTTGCAGGCGAATTTATCAACTATAAGAGAAGCATTCCGACGAATTATAAAACCGAACTGCGCGTCAATAAGCGCGAGCTGATTGACAGTCTGGAACGCTGCGGACTGCTCATCAGCGAGAAAAACAAAACTGCCGTGCGCTTCCAGATTGAGGAAGACTGCGTGCGCGTCAGTTGTCAGAATGTCGTCGGCAGCATCGACGACAAGATCGAATGCGATCTCAACGGAGAAAAGCTCGTGATCGGATTCAATAACCGCTATCTGCTCGATGCGGTGCGTGCCGTGCAGGGCGATGTCGTGCGGATTTATCTGACAGCCGCAGACCGTGCTGTGAAAATCATGGAAGCAGACGGCGACGGCTCGATTGCAATTATCATGCCGGTTCAGGTGCGGAGATGACGGTTTTATATGGAAAAAATTGATATTACGATCAAAACACCGTTTATTAAGCTCGAACAGGTCATGAAGCTTGCAAATCTGACCGATACAGGCGGATTTGCAAAGCAGCTCATTCAGGACGGGCAGGTTCAAGTAAACGGTGAAGTCTGCACGATGCGCGGAAAGAAAATCCGGAACGGCGACAAGGTGACGGTGGAAGAATTTGAAGTAACCGTCATTGCACCGGCAGATGAAACGGAAACAGCATAAATGCGGGTTGTATCGCTGGAAGCCGAGTCGTTTCGCAATCTCGGCAATGTACAGATGGAGCCGCATCCGTCGCTGAATCTGATTCTCGGCAACAATGCGCAGGGAAAGACCAATTTGCTTGAAGCAATCTGGACATGTACCGGCTGCCGGAGCTTTCGCGGCGCGAAAGAACGGGATTTTATCCACTTAAAGCAGCCTGCGATGCACCTGAAAATGAAATTTCAGGACAGCCGCAGATTGCAGGAAATCCAGATTCACATGCAGCGCGGAGAAGGAAAGCAGAAAAAAATTCTGCTGAACGGTGTGCCTGTACAGGGCGGAAGTCAGTTGTTTACGCAGTTTCAGTGTGTGATTTTTTCGCCGGATGACAGAGAGCTGATTCGTTCCGGACCGGAAAAACGGCGCGGATTTATGGATCTTTGCGGTTCACAGCTCTCCCCTGCCATGCTCGGTGTTCTGCGCCGGTTCGATCAGCTGACCGCACAGCGCAATGCCGTGCTGAAACAAATTCAGATCGGCAGAGCATCGAAAAATGATCTTACGGATTGGGATTACCAGCTTGCCGCGCACGGCAGTCTGCTGACTTGCCTGCGGTATGCGTATATCCGGCAGCTTGCGGCGGTCTGCGCAAATTTGTACGGGACGATTACGGGAAATACGGAAAAACTGTCGGTGAAATACCGCTCTAACCTGTTCCGCAATTCCGAGATCCCGAAATCACCGACAAAGGAAATGCAGGATTATTATTTTGCACAGCTCCAAAAATCCGCGGAGGATGATATTCGGCTCGGATTTACCGGAAAAGGTGCCGGACGGGACGATTTCACCTGTAAAATCAACGGATTATCCGTGCGGGAATTCGGTTCACAGGGACAGCAGAAAAGCACCGCGCTGGTCTTAAAGCTGGCGCAGGCAGCGGTTTTTTATGAGAAAAAAGACGAAACACCTGTGATTTTACTCGATGATGTGATGGGTGAGTTGGATGCACAGCGGCAGAATCTGGTCTATGAGATCATTAAGGACATGCAGATTTTTCTGACTGCATGTCAGCCGGATGCCGTCGGAGGAGAACGCGCGGAAGCCGGCAATGTGTACGGAATGGAAAACGGAATTTTGCGCAGAGAGGGCGTCTGATCATGTATATTCATCTGGGAGAGAGCATTTCGATTCACGACAGTACCGTGATCGGCTTGTTTGACATTGAAAATACGACCATCGGGCAGGATACCCGCGCTTTTTTGAACCGTCTGGAACAAAAGGGCAGGGTCATCAATGTTTCGGATGAAATGCCCAAGAGCTTCGTGATCTGCACAGAAGAGGGCGGAGAAGTCGCATATATCTCCTCCATTTCTGCTGCAACACTCAGAAAACGCGCAAAAACGATGTTTTAAGGTCACCAACGCATCGCAAAGCAATACCGACAGAGAGGTACATCTATTATGGAAAACAACGAAGAATTGCTGGTACAGACCCCTGTTGAGGGTGATTACGACGAAAATCAGATTCAGGTTTTAGAGGGTCTGGAAGCAGTCCGGAAGCGTCCGGGTATGTATATCGGCACAACAGGCGTCGGCGGTCTGCACCATCTGGTGTATGAAATCGTGGATAACTCCATCGACGAGGCACTTGCCGGATACTGCACGCATATTCAGGTGGAGATCTTAGAGGGTGATGTGATCCGCGTCACGGACAACGGCAGAGGCATTCCGGTTGGTATTCATCCGAAAGAGGGCATCTCTGCTGCGACGGTTGTGTATACGGTGCTGCACGCAGGCGGTAAATTCGGCGGCGGCGGCTATAAGGTCGCGGGCGGTCTGCACGGTGTCGGTGCATCGGTGGTCAACGCGCTGTCTCAGTGGCTGGAACTGACCGTCTGGGACGGCACGCACAGCTATTTTCAGAGATTTGAGCGCGGAAAATACAGCGAAGAGCTGAAAGCAACCGGCAATACCGACCGGCACGGTACATCTGTCACATTCAAGCCGGATCCGGAAATTTTTGAGGAAACAACGGTCTTTGATTACGATGTGCTATTGAAAAGAATGCGGGAGCAGGCGTTTCTCAACGCCGGTCTGACCATTGAAATTACAGATCACCGCGATCCGCAGGAAAACCGCCATGAGGTACTCTGCTATGAGGGCGGCATCCGGCAGTTCATTGAGCATATTCATCATGTCAGAGGGCTGGATCCGCTCTCGGAGCAAGTGATTTATTTTGCCGGAAAAAAGGGCGAAAATGCGGTTGAAATCGCAATGCAGTACAACAACAGCTACAATGAAGTCATCATGTCGTTTGCGAACAATGTTCATACAATCGACGGCGGTATGCACGAGGTCGGCTATCGCAATGCGCTGACCAAAACGATCAATGAATACGGAAAGAAATTCGGACTGCTGAAAGATGACAACAAGCTGCTCGGTGAGGACGTGCGCGAGGGTCTGACCGCGATCATCTCGGTGAAGCTGACAGACTGCCAGTTTGAAAGCCAGACGAAGGTCAAGCTCGGAAATCCGGAGATCAAGCCGTTTGTCGAGCAGATCGTCTCTGAGAAGCTGATGGATTTCCTCGAAGAAAATCCGACGGTTGCTGCGTTGATCTTTGAAAAGTCGCAGGCGGCACAGCGTGCGCGCGAAGCGGCAAAGAAGGCACGTGAAACGGCACGCCGCAAATCCGCAATGGAATCCGCTTCTCTGCCGGGCAAGCTCGCAGACTGCTCGGAGCGCGATACGGAATTTACCGAAATCTATATCGTTGAGGGAGATTCTGCAGGCGGCTCTGCAAAAGAGGGCAGAGACAGACGCTATCAGGCGATTTTGCCGCTCTGGGGCAAGATGCTCAATGTCGAACGCGTGCGTATCGACAAGGTTTACGGCAATGACAAATTGCAGCCGGTCGTGACGGCACTCGGCACCTCGATCGGAGAGGATTTTGACATCAGCAAGCTGCGCTACGGCAAGGTCATTATCATGGCAGATGCCGATGTGGACGGCTGTCACATCCGCACGCTGCTGCTGACGTTCTTCTTCCGGTTCATGCGGCCGCTGATTGAAAATGGCAATGTGTATATCGCGCAGCCGCCGCTCTTCCGCGTATCGAAAGGAAAAACGCATAAATACGCATTTTCCGATGAAGAACGCGATCAGTATATTACAGAGCTGGGCGCAGGCGGTGCCAAAATTGAAGTGCAGCGGTACAAGGGTCTGGGTGAGATGGATCCGATTCAGCTCTGGGAAACAACAATGGATCCCGAAACGCGCACAATGATCCGTGTGACGATGGATGATGCAATCAAGGCAGATGAGATTTTCTCTGTCCTGATGGGAGACAAGGTGCAGCCGCGCCGCGAATTTATCGAAACGAACGCAAAATATGCGGTGAATCTGGATGTGTAAAGGAAACCGATATGGCTAAGGAAAGCAAATTATTCTCTGTGCAGACGCAGATGAACGATAAGGATTACGACGACGTATTCCGGATCTATCTGGAAGTGGAGCGCGGCAGCGAAAAGCGCATTGCCGTCGCAACATGTGTGGTGCTGTTCCTGATTTTTCTGGTGCTGATGATCGTGTTTCAATCGGTGACTTTTATCTTCTACGTCATCGGCGCGCTGGTCGTCGGCATTGCGTATGTGATGGTGCCGGTGAATAAAAAATTTGTCGCACAGAATAAACTGATGTTCGGGGAGAAGCGGGAAACCGGCTTTTTTCCGCACAAGCTGACGACGATTGAAATTCTCGACGATGAAGAGGAACTGACCGAGGAAGAATTGGAAGATGCAACGGATCATTTTCAGACCGGTTCAATCACCGCTTATGAAAATGAGCGCGGATTTCTCTTTGCAGAGGGAAAAATCTCCAACCGTTTTCTGTATATTCCGAAGCGGCAGCTCGATGAAGAGGAAGAAGAGCAGATCCGCGAATTTGCAAAGGACCGCTGCTCCGGCGGCTACACGCTGCTGGAAATGAAATCCATGCTCGCGGACGAGAACGAGGATGCAGATGACGAAAATGACGATACTTCGTTTGTTTCCGATGTCTGCAATCAGTATTACGGCGCGAAAAAGCTGCGTCTTTATGATGACGACGGACACCGGATTGACACGGAGGAAGAAGAAGCGGCGGAATTGCTTGCAGAGGAAGATGCAGATGATTCTCATACCGAGGTCATGGACGCACCGGATATGGACGTCGAAGCGGAATGGGAGAAAATCATTTCAGATTCGGAGGATGCAGAATGAGTGAGAAACCTGCATTGCAGCGGTCTTACCACATTCCGCTGCCGATGTTTCAGGATGCGTTCCGGAACTTTCAGAAAAAGTATGTATTTCCGAAGAATATTGTCATTTCTCTGATTCTTGCGGTGATCGCCGGCGTGTATGTGCAGGCGGTCGTTAGGGACAATACGCAGACGATTGCATATCTGCTGATCGTGGTATGCCTTGCAATGATCATGATTTTGTGGTACCGCCCGTTTAAAATGCGCAAATCACTTGCAGAAGCATTGCGGGAAATTGAGAGCGATACCTATGAGATGCAGCTCTTTGCGCAGAAGCTGACCATCCGTACGGAGGATGCGCCGGAACCTGCTGCTGACGAATCTTCTGAAATCGCAGAAGCGGCGGAGGAACTTCCCGCAGATCCCGGTCAGCCCGATCAGGACGGCTTTCAGCAGCTCTTTCCGGAGACCGGAGCAGATGCCGCAGAAGCGGTTCCGCCGACGGAAATCTATTTTGATGCCGATGTGAAATTTCTCGAATTTGCAGAATATTTCATGGTATACCTAATCAAGCGGAATTTTTATGTGATTCCCAAAAAAGACTTTTCAGAGGATGAAATCTTGCAGCTTCGCAAGGCTTTCAGGCTGTGAAGCATCCGCAGAAAGGGGTTTGAATACTCTTGTACGATACCAGTCATTCTATTATGATCAAGCGCGACATTGAGGAGGAAATGCGGTCGTCATTTCTTGCATATTCCATGTCCGTTATCACATCCCGTGCGCTGCCCGATGTGCGCGACGGCTTGAAGCCCGTACACAGACGCATTCTCTACACGCTGTTTGAGAAGAGCCTGACGCCGGAAAAACCGTACCGTAAGTGCGCGGACATTGTCGGTACCGTGCTCGGTGAATACCACCCGCACGGCGACGCCTCTGTCTACATGGCACTGGTGCGTCTGGCACAGAGCTTTTCGATGCGGTATCCGCTGGTGGACGGCCACGGAAACTTCGGTACAGTGGACGGTGACCCGCCTGCTGCTTACCGTTATACCGAGGCAAAGATGACCAAAATGTCCACGGCGATGCTGACGGATATTCAAAAGGAAACGGTCGATTTTCAGTCGAACTACGATGACCGTCTGAAAGAACCGGTCGTGCTGCCTGCACGCTTCCCGAATCTCCTGGTCAACGGTTCGGAGGGCATTGCAGTCGGCATGGCGTCGCATATCCCGCCGCACAACCTCGGAGAGGTCATCGACGGTCTGGACTATCTGATTGATAATCCCGATGCGTCTCTGGAACAGCTGATGCAGTTTATCAAGGGACCGGATTTCCCGACTGGCGGCATCATCATGGGCAGAGCGGGTATCCGCGCAGCCTATGCAACCGGCAGAGGCAAACTGACGGTGCGTTCGAGAACCGAGATCACGGAAATCAAGAACCGTCAGTGCATCATTGTGACGGAGATCCCGTACATGGTGAACAAGGCGGAGCTGATCAAGGACATTGCGGAGCTTGCAAAGGAAAAGCGTGTCGAGGGCATTCACGACATCCGCGACGAGACAAGCAAAGAGGGTCTGCGTATCTGCATCGAGCTGAAAAAGGACGCAAATGCGAACCTTGTGCTGAATCAGCTCTTCCGCTATACGCAGCTCCAAGATACCTACGGCATCATCAATCTGGCACTGGTCAACGGCATTCCGAGGGAGCTTTCGATCAAGGAGATTCTCACAGAGTACCTGAAACATCAGGTCGATGTCGTGCAGCGTGCATCGCGGTTTGATCTCAGAAAAGCGCGGGAGCGTGCGCATGTGCTGCAAGGCTTCCTCGTCGCACTGGATTTCATTGACGAAGTGGTCGAGATTCTCCGCTCGTCCAAGTCGATTCCGGAAGGCAAGGAACGCCTGATGGAACGCTTCAAGGATGTGAATTTGCTGGAACTGCTCTCCGATGAGGGCTATGTCCGTGCAATGGGCAAAGCGGTGGATCCCTCTGAGAAAGAATATCCGACAATCGGTCTTTCTGAGGTGCAGGCAGATGCGATTGTCGCAATGCGGCTCGGTCAGCTTACTGGTTTGGAGCGCGACAAGATTCTCAATGAGGTACTGGCTCTCTGCGAGAAGATCAACGATCTGCGCGATATTCTTGCAAATAAGGAGCGCGTTTACGGCATCATCCGCGAGGATCTGGAAGAGATCCGTGGCAAATACGGCGATGAGCGCAGAACCTCCATCGAAAATGTCAGCGGCGAAATGGACATTGAAGATCTGATTCCGGTTGAGGACTGCGTTGTGACGTATACCAATTTCGGCTATATCAAGCGCGTGCCGCTTTCGGTGTATAAATCGCAGCGGCGCGGCGGCAGAGGCGTCACCGGCATGAAGCAGCGCGAAGAGGACTTTGCCTCCGAGATGTTTGTGGCATCGAGCCATGATCATGTGCTGTTCTTTACCAACCGCGGCATTATGTTCGATCTCAAATGCTATGAGATTCCGATGGGCGGCAAGGATTCCAAGGGTACGAATATCGTCAACCTCATGCCGCTTGCGGATAATGAAAAGATCGCTGCGATGATGAAGGTCAGCGAATTCAATGACGAAAGCTATATTGTGATTGTCACAAAGAACGGTAAGATCAAGCGAACCGCGCTGCCGGCATATAAAAATGTGCGCAAGAACGGCTTGATTGCGATTAAGCTGGAAGAGGGCGATGAGATCGCCGGCGTGCGCATGACCAACGGCGCAGACCAGCTCTTTGTCGCAACGAAAAACGGCATGGCGATCCGCACCGAGGAAACCTGCATCCGTCCGCAGGGCAGAAGCGCGCACGGTGTGCGCATCATGAAGCTGCGTGAGGACGATGAAATCGTGTCAATGGCACGCGTGCGCGAGGGCGCGGCACTGCTGACCGTCACGGAAAAGGGCTTCGGCAAGCGGTCGGAAATTGACAGCTACCGCCTGCAAAACCGCGGCGGCTACGGCATCACCAACTATAAACCGGATGAGGAACGCGGCAAGGTCTGCGGCATCAAGGTTGTGGATGAAACCGATGACATCATCCTGATTTCGAGCGACGGTATCATCATCCGCATTCGCACAAGCGACATCCGCATGATGGGCAGAATTGCCAAGGGTGTGCGTGTCATGCGCGTTTCCGAAACGGGTAAAGTGATGGCATTCACCCGCACGGAGCATGAAGAGGACGCCGAGCTGACAGAAGTCGAGCAGCTCTCGGATGAAGAGCTTGCCGCACAGGAGCAGGAGGCAAAGGCGGCGGAAACGGCGGAGAACGCCATTCCGGAAGAGCCGGTCGAGCCGGATGAACCGGAAGCCGAAGATGCCGAAAGCGACGAAGATACGGAAGAATCCGACGAATAACAACAGATGTTCGCCGGAGAGAGCTATTCTCTCCGGCGGATCCCGCTTATACGGACAGGGAGGCTGCTTATGGAACGAAAAACCGAAGTCAACGCAGGAAAGCGATTCATTCTGGTGGTTCTCGGCAGCCTTTTTCTGCAAATTTTCTGCTGGGCAATGTACAGTTATTTTGAGATGAGCATTTATCTCTGCGGGCTGAGTGCGGTCATTACGGCACTGATGTATCACGCACTGCAAATCGAAGAACAGACGGGATTATCACGCAAAGGCGTGTTTTTTGCTGCGATTCTGACACCGTTTCTGCTCTCGGCGGCGGTGACGGTTTATCAGCTGATCAGATACCCGCAGCTGAATCTGCTGAGCGCGTCGCTGGACGGTGTGTCGCCGTTTGTCGAGCTCACCTCACTCTATGCGGCGCGGCTGGTCATCAACGGTGTGGTGCTGTTGATCTTTTCGGCATTTCATAAGATTTATCTGAACAATCACCCGCCGAAAGAACCGACGGAGGATCCGCACGATGAACAAGAAAAACGGAACGCATAAGCGTGTTCTGACCGGCGGCTGCATCAAGCTGCTGATCGGTGTGCTGCTGGCAGTCATCTGGCAGTTCTCCGGCAAAATGACGGTGTTGCAGGGCAGCACACTTGTTGCATTTTTCGGATGCATCGCGGTATACTTCTGGGAATCGCGGCTGTTGCAGTCAAAAACCGCGCGTGTGCGTGTATTTGTCGTCAATTATATGCCGTTTGTGACGCAGTCGGCGGCGATTCTGCTGCTGGATGCCGCAGTGATTTTTGTGACGGTGCAGCAGATGCGCCGGATTCCGGAAGAGGAAATCACCGGACCGCCGGCATACCTCGGCGCGGCAGCGTTTTATCTGATGATGCTGGTGTTTTGCACGCTGCTGACCTTTACGATCGGCGCGTCGCGGACGATGCTTTTTCACGACGAAGACGAAGGAAGGTAATTTGCCATGACCAATGCGGAGATTCTCTCGCACATTGACCACACGCTTCTGAAACCCGATGCAAAATGGAATGATATTGCGCGTATTTGTGAAGAGGCACTGCGGTATCATACCGCATCGGTCTGCATCCCCTCAGCTTGGGTGCAGGAGGCGCATCTGACCTATCCGGATCTCAATATCTGCACGGTGATCGGCTTTCCGCTCGGCTATCAGCCAAAGGCGGTGAAAGCGTATGAGACATTGGAGGCACGGACATGCGGTGCCGGTGAAATAGATATGGTAATCAATGTATCTGCGCTGAAAAGCGGGCAGTATTCCGAGGTTCTGGATGAGATTCAGCTCGTGCGGAATGCTGCCGAAGGGAAGATTTTAAAAGTCATCATCGAGACTTGTCTGCTGACCGAGGAAGAAAAAATCCGCTGCTGTAAGATGGTCACGGAGGCAAAGGCAGATTACATCAAAACATCGACCGGCTTTGGCTCTGCTGGCGCACAGTTGGAGGATATTGCGCTGTTTCGCAGGCATATCGGTCCGGATGTGAAGATCAAGGCGGCGGGCGGCATCCGCACAAGGGAGCAGATGGAGGCGTTTCTGAATGCCGGCTGCGACCGCATCGGAAGCAGTGCCGCACACATTCTCTTTGAAAACACATGAAAACGCTGCTTTCCGGATATGACAAAACAACGCAGGAACTGATGTTTCGCGTATATGTACAGCCGATTCCGGCGGCGGACAGACGCACGCGGAACAAAGCTTCCCATTTTTATGCAGACGATCTGCTCGGCGCGGCACTCGCGGAGGATTTTCAGATTTCCCACGCGAAGATTTCGCGCACAGGGCTGGAAAAACCGGTGCTGCTGCATGAGAATCTGCATATGAATCTCTCGCACTGCAAAGATCTGGCGGTCGCGGCAGTCGGCAAGGTGCCGCTCGGTGTTGATGCGGAGCCGCCGCGGGAGATCAAAGAAAAGCTGATGCGCACAGTCTGCACGCCGGCGGAGACTGCGTGGATCACATCGCAGCCGGAAACGGACAGGCTGTTTGCCTTTTCGCGCATCTGGACGCTGAAAGAGGCGTACACCAAATATACCGGAGAGGGCATCCGCCGGCCGTTTTCGTCACTGGAATTTTTGATTGGAAACGGTTTGGAATTTCGCCATCCCGCATCCGGAAAAGTGTGTTTTTTTCAGATGATACACGGAAATCAGCATGTTATATCACTCTGCGTGCCGCACGGCGCACACGGCGAACACGGAGCACACGGCGATTATGATATATCGCAGGCGGCAGAGGATTGGGAGTTGCTGTGCGAGACATCGGAAATGGGAAGCCGGACTGATAATCTGACGGAAAAGGAGAATGCATATGCTGACGATTGACCTGCGCGGACATACCGCGCTGATTACCGGTGCGTCCGGTATGCTCGGGCGCGTCATGGCACGCACCTTCGCAGAGTGCGGCGCGGATCTGATTCTGCACTATTATCACAACAAAGAGGAAGCGGTCGCGCTCGGCAATGCGCTGCGCTCGAAAACCGGACGGCGCGTGCTGACGGTGCAGGCGGACATCACCGATGCGGAGTCCGTGCAGCACATGCGTGATACGGTCGCGGCATCGTCTGTCGGGATGCCGGATCTGCTGATTCACAATGCCGTGATTCAGTATGAATGGAAGCCGATTATCGAGCAGCCGCTCAGCGATTTTGATTCGCAGTATCAGTCCTGTGTGATGCAGACAGTTCACATGGCAAAGGCGTTTGTGCCGCACATCATCGAAAAGGGCAGCGGCGGCAGAATCGTTGTCATCAATACCGAATGTGCCGCTATGTGTGAGGCAAACTGCGGTGCATATTCCGCGGCAAAGCGCGGTCTGGACGGACTGGTGCGTGTGCTGGCAAAGGAACTCGGACCGCATCACATCACGGTCAATCAGGTCGCGCCGGGCTGGACGGTCACGGAAAATGACCGCAGAAACCGCTCCGAGGTGCAGCCGGATTATGATAAAACCGTACCGCTGGGACGACGCGGAACCGATCAGGAAATCGCGCAGATGTGTGCATTTCTGGCATCTCCCCTCGCCTCCTTTACCACCGGTGCCTATATTCCGGTGTCCGGCGGCAGAGTGATGCCGGCGATTTAAGCAGGACTGCACCGGAACTCAAAAAATGAAAAGTGAGGAAACATGATGCGTTATATGATTTGCTTTGCGCCGAAACAGCGGTCGGAAAATGTGCAGACAGAATATCATAACAAATTTGAGGAAGCCGTGATCCGCTATACGGTTCTTTGCAGCAACTGCGAGGATGTTGTGCTGGCGGATACGCTGGAAGGAAAGATTATGCGGCATTATTCGTTCAGACATTCCGCAAACGGCGTTTCGATTGCAAATTATTAAGGAAAGGAAATAGATCATATGAGTACCAACAGCTATGAATCCCCGTTTTGTACCCGCTATGCAAGTCGCGAGATGCAGTATCTCTTCTCTGCGGACAAGAAATTTACGACATGGAGACGCCTCTGGGTCGCGCTGGCGAGAGCGGAGCATGCGCTGGGGCTGAATGTCACGGCAGAGCAGGTCGCTGAGCTGGAAGCACACATCGAGGATATTGATTACGAGGCAGCGGCAAAGCGCGAAAAGGAATGCCGCCACGACGTCATGTCGCATGTGTATGCCTACGGTCTCTGCTGCCCGAACGCAAAGGGCATCATTCATCTCGGCGCGACCTCCTGCTATGTCGGAGACAATACCGACATCATCATCATGCGCGATGCGCTGCAACTGGTGCGCACAAAGCTGGTCGCGGTGCTTGCAAATCTTGCAAAATTCGCAGAGGAATGGAAAGCGCAGCCGTGCCTTGCGTATACGCACTGTCAGCCGGCACAGCTCACGACCGTCGGCAAGCGCGCAACGCTCTGGATGAACGAGCTGCTGATGGATCTGGAAGAGCTGGACTTCCAGCTCGGCAGAATGAAGCTCCTCGGCTCCAAGGGAACAACCGGTACACAGGCATCGTTCATGGAGCTGTTTCACGGCGACGGCGCGAAGATCCGTGAGATGGAGCGGAGAATTGCAGAGGAGATGGGCTTCCAGCCCGATGCGGTTGTGCCGGTATCCGGTCAGACCTACTCGCGCAAGGTGGATGCACAGGTGCTGAATGTGCTGTCCGGCATTGCACAGAGCGCGATGAAGTTTGCAAATGACATCCGTCTGCTGCAATCCTTCAAGGAGATGGAGGAGCCGTTTGAGAGCGGACAGATCGGTTCGTCTGCGATGGCATACAAGCGCAATCCGATGCGCTGTGAGCGCATCACGGCACTCGCCCGCTACCTGATGACCGATACGCTGAATCCGGCATTTACCGCAGGCACGCAGTGGTTTGAGCGCACGCTGGACGATTCCGCCAACAAGCGCATTGCAGTCGCGGAAGGGTTCCTTGCGGCAGATGCGATTCTCAATATTATGATGAATGTGACAAACGGCATGGTGGTTTATCCGGCGGTGATCCGTCAGCGCGTGATGGCAGAGCTGCCGTTCATGGCGACGGAGAATGTCATCATGGATGCTGCGGCAAGAGGCGGCGACCGGCAGGAGCTGCATGAGCATATTCGTCTGCATTCGATGGAAGCCGGTGCGCAGGTCAAGCAGAAGGGTCTGAAAAACGATCTTTGCGAGCGCATTGTTGCCGACCCGATTTTCGGCGTGACAGCGGAGGAGCTGGACAGCAAGCTGGATCCGATCAACTATGTCGGCAGAAGCGTACAGCAGGTGGAGGAATTCCTCGCGGAATTCGTCGCGCCGGTGCTGGCAGATGCGGATACGTCGGCAGAGGTTGAGCTGACTGTGTGATGATTTTGGGAGAATTGATCCATTTCTCTTGACAATTTCCGCGAAATGTTCTATAATAAAAGATACTTGTCGGCATATGAGACAAAAGCTCCGGTCAACGATCAACGGGGATTTTGCGCTGCCGATGCATAAAAACCCAAAAATAAGGAGGCTTGGCAGTGAAGAACCAAAAATCTGTCTTCTTCATCGTAGCGATTCTGATTATTGCATTTGCGGTCTCAACTGTGATCGGCGTCAGAAATCAATACGGCGATCTGACGACGGTCTATATCAAGGGTCTGAATGATATTCGTCTCGGTATTGATATTCAGGGCGGCGTCGATGTCACCTTTGCACCCGCAGACGATGATGTAGACGCGACCACGGAGCAGCTCGAAGCAATCGAAGAGGTCATGAAAACACGTCTGGTCAATCTCGGCATCAATGACTATGAGGTTTACATGGACGAAAGCAATGACAAGGTGATCGTGCGGTTCCCGTGGAAGTCCGGCGAGGAGAATTTCGATCCGGAGGCGGCTGTTGCAGAGCTCGGTGAGACAGCAAAGCTGCAATTCCGCAAGGGTTACAGCTACACCACAGATACCGATGAGAACGGCATGGTCACCGTCACACCGACGGGTGACATCATTCTGGAAGGTGTCGATGTCTCGCAGGCAAATGTAGTTCCTGCCCGTGACAACAGTGGCAACCTCACCGGCGGCTACTCTGTCGGTCTGGAACTTGCAGAGAGCGGAAAGCAGGCATTTGCCGAGGCAACACAGGCTGCTGTGAACGGCGATGCGGCATATCTTGATACATCGTCAAACTCTTCGCGCTATGTCATCTCGATCTGGATGGATACGGTCTGCATCTCCTATCCGACGGTCAATGATGTTATTTCAGAAGGCGTTGCGACGATCAGCGGCGACTTTGATTACGACGGCGCAAAGGCACTGGCAGATAAGATCAACGGCGGCGCACTGCCCTTCAATCTGGAAACAGAAACCTTCAAGACCATTTCCCCGAGCATGGGCAGCGGTGCCTTGCAGATCATGATGATCTCCGGCGTGATCGCACTCATCCTCATCTGCATTTACATGATCGTGCTGTACCGTCTGCCGGGCTTTGTCGCGTCGATCGCACTGATCGGACAGGTTGCAGGTACGCTGGCGGTCATTTCGGGCTGGTTCGGCTTTGAGGATTCCAACACGCTGACCATCCCCGGTATTGCAGGTATCATCCTTGCAATCGGCATGGGCGTGGACTGCAATATCATCACAGGCGAGCGTATCAAGGAAGAGCTGAATACCGGCAAATCGCTGGATTCCGCACTGAAATCCGCATACAAGCGTTCCTTTACATCCATCCTCGACGGCAACATGACGGTCATCATCGTGGCGATCATTCTGATGGGTGCGTTCGGCGTCTCGTCGAGCTTCTTTGCAAAGCTGCTGTCGTTCCTGTTCAGATGGTTCGGCGTATCGACCGAGGGTACGATCTACTCCTTCGGCTTCACGCTGCTGACCGGTGTTATCTTTAACTTTATTATGGGCGTTGTCGCGTCCCGTCTGATGCTGACCTCCCTCTCGAAGTTCAAGGCATTCCAGAACAGAAAGCTGTACGGAGGTGATGAAGCATGAGCAAGAATAATCAGAAAAACGCAGTGAAAACCAATGTGCAGTCGATCATTGAACAGGTGAAGGTGCGTGATTTTTACGGCACCCGCAGAGTGTTCTTCACGCTTTCTGCCCTGCTGATCGCCGCTGTTCTGCTCTGCTGTTTCATTTTCGGCGTGCAGATTTCCATCGAATTCAAGGGCGGTACGCTCGCAACCTATGCGTACTCCGGTACGCTGAATGAAAGCGACATTGCATCTGTGGCGCAGGATTATCTCGGCACAGCGGTCAAGGTGCAGACCGGTGAGACCTTCACCGGCGAAAACCAGACGACATTTACCCTGTCGTTCAGCATGGACGATCCGTTCAGCGCGGAGATGCAGGCGGAGCTGCTCGAAAAGCTGACAGCAGCCTATCCGGATTTGCAGATCGAATCGCTGGAAACCAATGACGTTGCAGCAACCTCCGGTACCCGTTTCCTGACCAAGTGTCTGGTTGCGGCGATCTTTGCGGCAATCGTCCTGATCCTCTACATCGCATGGCGATTCAAGCGCATCTCCGGATGGAGTGCCGGCGTGTTCGCCGTCTGCGCACTGCTGCACGATCTGATCACCGTGTTCGGTACGTTTGTCATCTGCCGCTTTGAGATTGACGCAAACTTCATGGCGGTTATCCTGACGATTCTCGGTTACTCGGTCAATGACACCATCGTTGTGTATGACCGCATCCGTGAGAATCAGTCGCTGCTGCCGAATACGACAACACTGCCGGAGCTGGTCAACATTTCCCTGAGCCAGACCATGCGCAGAACGATCCGCACCTCGATCACAACCATCGCGGCAATGCTGATCGTGACCATTCTCGCAACCGTCAACCATGTCGATTCCATTCTGCGGTTCAGCATTCCGATGACAGTCGGTATGATCTCCGGCTGCTATTCGTCGCTGTGCCTGGCCCCGATGCTCTGGACGGCATGGAAGACCCGCAGCGGAAAGAAAACTGCGGAATAAAAAAGAAGAGCAGATTTTGGCAGCCGATACGCACATCCGCGTACCGGCTGCTTTTGTATAATCCGCCGGATATGCAGAGAGAAAATTGTAGCATCTCACAAATTTTTTCTCACAGCGACACCAAAGCAGGTGTTCGTGCGTCTGTTCAGTGAAGCGGGAAAGGAGTGATGCAGATGCAGAGCGACCGGGAATTCATCACAGAGCTGTTTTTGCACTACGGTGCGCTGATGTACGAGATTGCGTTCAGCATTCTGCACCAACAGCAGAACGCAGAAGACGCCGTGCAGGAGACGATGCTGAAAGTAATCCGGCACATTGCTGCGTTCCGGACGCTGCCGGATGCGAATACCCGCGCCTTGCTGACTGTCATGACACGGAATACCGCGCTCAGTCAGCGGCGCAAGCTGAAACGGCTCATTTCCTTTGATATGAACGACGAGGCGGTGCAGAGCAGTCTTGCGATGCTGCAAAGCGACGACGATGCGTATGTACGGCGCATCCTCGCCGGACAGATCCGGCAGCTCTCTGCGGAGGAGCAGACACTTCTGCGGCTGAAATACTGGGAGCAGCTTTCGCATCGGGAGATCGGCAGGCGGCTTCGTATCTCCGAAGATGCTGTGACTGCGCGGCTGCGGCGGCTCCGCCAAAAGCTGAAAACGATTCTGGAAAGTGAGGGGAGATCCGAATGACAAACCGACAGTTTGACCGATTGGCAGAGCGGACGTTCATCGGCATGGCAGAGGATTTTCTGCCGCATCAGGCGCATGAATTTTCTGCGGCGTTTCAAGCGGAGCTGCGCTCGCATCTGCCGGAGAACGGCACGAAAGCGACTGTGCGCAGACCGATCCGTGTGCCGCGGAGGCTGCTCTCCGGCGCGGCGGCTTGTCTGGTCGCGGCGGTCGGCGCGGCATTTTGCCTGAACCGGCTGAGCCGGCAGCCGGGCGTGACCGTGCAGACGAGTACACCGGAGATCGAGGAGATCCGTCCGAACGCTCCGGCGGTTATCCGGTGGGCGGATTTTTTCGATTCAGGGGAATATCCGCCTTATGACGGCGAGCAGCTGACGCTTATGCTTCCTGTTTTTCCGGATACGGAATTTCGCTGGCGGGACGGGACGATCTATGCCGCGGAAAACGGAGAGGAGACGCCGCTGATCTACGGAATGCCGATCTGGAATGCCTATTTCACCGATCTCAGCGGCGACGGCTATCCGGAGCTTTGTACCTGCGTCAGCTTTGGCAGCGGCATTGTGGATGAACACATCGAGGTCTATGATTATCACAACAAGCAGCTCTTCACACTCTGGGACAGAATGGAATACGACTACTGGCTTGGATACGATCCGGAGCAGGATACGCTGACTGTCACGCGGCGAAGCTACCCCAGCTACCCCGGCTACCCCGGTGATTTTATCACGTCAGATAAAAAAAACGGAGAGATCGGAAGGATGGTACTCAAAGGCGGAGAGCTTTGTTTTGAGCAAAAAGGAACGTAAATACGAGCTTTTTCTGCTGGAAAAATTTTTGCATTGACCTGTGCCGCTCGTTTGTGCTATGCTGATAACAGGTACATGTTGTGCCTGTTTCTCTCATGCTTTGGATTTGCAAAGGAGGTATCGGCATGAAGCACAAGAGATTTTTGTCCGGCATGCTGGCTGCGGCACTGGCGGCACTGTTTTTCTTCTGTATGTGTCCGACGGCAGACAGCATCCTGCATCGCAGCGGAACGGTCGCTGCGGCGGCATCGGGCAGCACCGAGCTTGCAGATTACGCGCAGGAGGTTGCGGAGATTGTCAACCGGGAACGCGCGGCAAACGGGTTATCCCCGCTGACATTTTCCGCAAGGCTCAGTGCTCCGGCACAGGTGCGTGCAGCGGAAATTCAGAGTGTATTTTCCCATACGCGTCCCGACGGCAGAAGCTGCTTTACGGCACTGGATGATGCGGGCATCCGCTACACCTATGCGGGCGAGAACATCGCTTACGGGCAGCGCAGTCCGGAGGCGGTCATGGATGCGTGGATGCACTCTGACGGACACCGCGCGAACATTCTCAATACCCGCGTGACATACATCGGCGTCGGTGTCGCAGAGCGCGGCGGCGTGTATTACTGGACGCAGTTTTTTGCCGCATCGGATGCACTGGAATCTGCGACTCCCGCGGTTCCCGTAGCTCCCGTGGCTCCCGTTGTCACAACACCGGCACAGACGACCCGCACAACAACTGCTGCGACAACTGCCGCATCCACAACGAGAACCACTGCGGTGACGACAAGCACCGCTGCGGCTCCCGTCACGACAAAGACCACAGCAGCCCCCGCCGCGACTGTTACGACGGCGACCACCACCACCAGTTCGGTGACAACAACAACCGCTGCTGCATCCGGCGATTGGCTTGCGGATTTGCAGGCGCAGATTTTGCAGAATGCCTGCGGAAAAATGTCGGTTGCAGAGTGGATTGCCCTGCTCAAACAGACCGCACAGTATTTTCACATCGCGCTGCCGCGGCTGCGGTGAAAATGCGGCAATGCGGCGATGTACTTCAAATCGCAAAAAAACTGGGAAAAAACCGCCGCATCCTTGTTATATTCTCTGAAAATACGCGAAGCACCTTGCGATTGCAGGGTGCTTTGTGCTATAATGTTATCGTCATAATATGGATGATTGCAGGGTGAGATCAAAACGCAGGAGGAGGGATACTGTGAAAGCTGCTGTCTCGACAGCCTGCCTGTATCCCAAGCCGACAGAGGACGCGCTCTATGATCTCTGTCTCAACGGCATCAGCACCGTGGAGATTTTCCTCAATTCACCCAGTGAATGCAGACCGGTTTTTGCGAATGATCTGCGTGATATGCTCCGGCGGTTCGGCGCGACATGCCGGTCGGTGCATCCGTGGACGTCGCTGAACGAAGGGTTTATGCTGTTTTCCAATTATCCGCGCCGCGCAAGAGATTATCTCGACGAGGCAAAGCATATGTTTGCGCTGATGGAGACGATCGGCGCGCAGTTTTTTGTGCTGCACGGTGCGTTTGCAGGCACCTGCAAGCCGGACATCTATGCGGAGCGGTTTCAGATGCTCGCAGAGACGGCAAAGCCGTTCGGCGTGACCGTCACGCAGGAGAATGTGCTGCGGTTTGAGAGCCAGAATCTGCGCTTTCTGCGCGAGTTCTGCCGTCTGCTCGGAGATGACGCAAAGCTCACATTTGATACCAAGCAGGCAGTGCGTGCAGGCATGGATATTTCCGAAGCGGTGCGCACGGTCGGCAAACATATCGTGCATGTGCATCTCAGTGACCACGGCGAGCGCGGTGACTGTCTGCGCATCGGCAAGGGGAGATTCCGCATCGCGCCGTTTCTGTCATCGCTGCATGCGCAGGGGTTCGACGGTGCCGTGACGCTGGAACTGTACCGCGACGGCTTTGGCAATCCCGCAGAGCTTGCGGAGGATTATCAGAGAATCGAGCGGCTGATCAAAATCGCAGAGCAATCATAATAGAAGGGATGTGTGCTAGATGCGTTGTCCGTTTTGCGGCGAAGAGGATACCAAGGTCATCGACTCGCGCTCCACGGAAGAGGGAAAGAAAAAGCGGCGGCGTATGTGTGCCAAGTGCGGCAAACGCTTCACGACCTATGAGTCGGTTGAGCGGCCGCTGCTGATGGTCGCAAAGCGGGACGGATCCTTTGAGCCGTTCAACCGCAATAAGCTGCTGACCGGCATCTATTCTTCGATCAAAAAGCGTCCGGTTCCGGTGGAGCTGGTCAATGCGCTGGTGGACGAGATTGAGACAGAGCTTGGGAATGAAATGACACAGACCGTTTCTCCCGACCGCATCGGCAGCATGGTGCTGGAACGCCTGCGCCGGATTGATACGGTGGCGTATGTCCGGTTTGCGTCGGTATATCAGGCGTTTTCCGATGTGGATGATTTCATCCGCATCATCAGTGAGATCCGCGAATAATCAGATCACGGACTGCATCAGACGGGTTGCGGCATCATAGACCTGCGCCCCGATTAAAACATCCCCGCAGAGAATCAGCTCTGCATACAGATATTCACTTTCGGTACCGGTGACCGGATAGAGATAGCGCGAAGCCGTGCAGCCGCCGTAGCGTTCGGGATGAAGATCCTGTGCCGCTTGCAGCCGCAGCCAGCTTTGTCCCTGCTGCGTTTCCCACGTTTGAGGGATCTGTATCTGCGTGACCGTCGGTGTGCCGACCTGCCAGCCGCGCAGTTCCAGCCACGCCGTGCGCGAGGCTTCGTCTGCAAGCAGCAGACCGGTTTCTTCATCCTGCGGTTTCTGCCGCACTGAGAGCAGTATCGCTGCACAGACGGCGGCAAGCAGCAGCAGCGCGACTGCGGATTTATGTTGTTTCCGCAATGCCATTTTCATCACCTCATTTCTGCGGCATTTTATGCGGACGGAGGGCAGATTTATGCGACTGGACCGCTTTTTATCTGCGCAGACCGCGCTTTCCCGCAAGGAAGCGGCAGATGCCGTCCGGCACGGTGCGGTCACAGTCAACGGTGCGGTCATCCGCCGGCCGGAAACGGCAGTCTCCCCTGAGAAGGACACTGTCATCTGCATGGGCAAACCGGTGGAATATGCGGAATTCTGCTATTATCTGCTGCATAAGCCGGAGGGTGTCATCACCGCCTCGCGCGACAAAGCACAGAAAACCGTGCTGGATCTGATCGCGCCGGAGGATCGCCGCAGGGGACTTTTTCCCAGCGGGCGGCTCGATAAGGATACCGCAGGATTGCTGCTGATTACCGATGACGGACAGCTTTCGCACAGGATGCTGTCGCCGTCACATCATGTCGCAAAGTATTATCTTGCGGCACTGCGCGACGATTTTGAGGGCGAATATATCCCCGCTTTCCGCAGCGGACTGATGCTGCGCGAGGGCGATGATAACATGCAGTGTCTCCCCGCTGACTGCGATGCGATTGACACGCGTCTTGCGGTGGTGGAGCTGCGGGAGGGAAAATACCATCAGGTGCGGAGAATGTTCTCGGCGGTCGGAAATCATGTGGAGCATCTGCTCCGCGTGCAGATCGGATCGCTTCCGCTGCCGCCTCAGCTCCCGCCCGGAGGCTATCTGAAATTATTCACGAAAGATGTCTCGCTCTCGTTGAAAGATTCATCTATTTCGCATGTGTGCGCATTTTGTGCGCAAAATTATTCGTCATATTGGATAAAGTCGGGGAAATAACTTTGGTCAATAATCACCTTGACCCGCGGCAAAAAATCTGGTATGATGGTAACAGTATATTTGTGTGTGGGGATACCTATGTGCAGATGTACAAATCTTGTTTCATTATGTATGCGGTCAGGCGCATACTTGCGGGCTGCGGCTCCGGCGATTCTCCTTCGGCGGAAGCTGCCGTCAGCATGATAAATTATGTATGAATCACAGGAGGAAAAGAGAATGGCAAGCTTATCTTTGCGCGGTATCTACAAGAAGTATCCGGGCGGTGTTGTGGCGGTTTCCGATGTAAACCTGGAAATCCGCGACAAGGAATTTATCGTTCTGGTCGGTCCTTCCGGCTGCGGTAAATCCACAACCCTGCGTATGATCGCCGGTCTGGAAGAGATTTCCGAGGGCGAACTGTACATCGGTGACCGTCTGGTGAACGACATCGCGCCGAAGGACCGCGATATTGCAATGGTGTTCCAGAACTACGCTCTGTATCCGCATATGACCGTGTTCGATAACATGGCATTCGGTTTGAAGCTCCGCAAGGTGCCGAAGGATGAGATCGCAAGAAAGGTCGAAGAGGCTGCAAGAATCCTCGACCTGACTCCGCTGCTCAACCGTAAGCCGAAGGCAATGTCCGGCGGTCAGCGTCAGCGTGTTGCGCTGGGCCGTGCAATCGTCCGTGACCCGCAGGTGTTCCTGCTTGACGAGCCGCTGTCGAACCTCGACGCAAAGCTCCGTGCGCAGATGAGAACCGAAATCTCCCTGCTGCATCAGCGTCTCGGCACAACCTTTATCTATGTTACGCATGACCAGACCGAGGCTATGACGATGGGCGACCGTATCGTGGTCATGAAGGGCGGCTTCATCCAGCAGATCGACACCCCGCAGAACCTCTATGAGACACCGTGCAATAAGTTTGTTGCAGGCTTCCTCGGTTCTCCGCAGATGAACTTCATCGACGCAATGCTGATCTACCGCGAGGGCAAATATGTTGTCCAGTTCGGTTCTGAGGACACCAAGTCCACCAGAGGCGTCAAGTATGAGGTCATCCTGCCGGAAAGCAAGGTCACACCGGATCTCGAACACTACATCGACAAGGAAGTTACCATGGGTATCCGTCCGGAGAGTGTGCATGATGAGCCGATGTATCTTGCAAATGCAACGACCGGTATCGTCAAGTGCCGCGTGGAAATCACCGAGCTGATGGGTGCAGAAACCTATCTGTATCTTGACTGCGAGGGCATCAAGATCACCGCACGCGTTTCCCCGAAGTCCACTGCACGTCCGGAGGACGACATCGACGTTGTCTTCGATGCAGATGCAATTCACCTCTTCGACAAGGAAACCGAGAAGACGATCATCAACTGATCGCAGATGTGAACAACGACCTGTTCTGCTTACGGCAGGGCAGGTCGTTTTGAATCTGTATGGGCAACAAATCATCATTCATCGGAGAGGTTTTATGAAATTTGCATTTTTTGATACAAAGGCGTATGATAAGCCGAGCTTTGAGGCACTCGGCGCGGAGCATGGCATCCGGTTCAAGTTCTATGAGACAAAGCTCACGGAGGACACTGTCGATCTTGCAAAGGGCTGCGACGGCGTCTGCACCTTTGTCAATGACACGCTGAATGCCGCTGTGATTGACCGGCTCGCGGAAAACGGCTGCAAGATGCTCGCGCTGCGCTGTGCGGGGTATAACAATGTGGATTTGCAGGCGGCAGCCGGAAAGCTCTGTGTGGTGCATGTGCCGGCATATTCGCCCTATGCGGTCGCAGAGCATGCAATGGCACTGCTGCTGACTTCGATCCGCCGGATCCACAAGGCGTATATCCGCACGCGGGATTTCAATTTCAGCCTCAACGGCATGACGGGCTTTGATCTGCACGGCAAAACAGTCGGCGTCGTCGGAACCGGACGCATCGGGCGTGTGTTCATCGACATCTGCCGCGGCTTCGGCATGAACGTGATCGCGTACGACAAATTCCCTGCAAAGGACACCGACATTCACTATGTCTCGATGGAAGAGCTGCTGCGGCAGAGCGACATCATTTCGCTGCACTGCCCGCTGACCGAGGAAACACGCCATCTGATCAACTGCGATACCATCCGGCTGACGAAAAAAGGCGTTGTCATCATCAATACGTCACGCGGTGCGCTGATCGACGCAGAGTGTCTGCTCGAAGGCATCAAGGCACGGCAGATCGGTGCGGCATGTCTCGATGTCTATGAGGAGGAAACAGAGTTCTTCTTTGAGGATTTCTCCGGACATATCATCAGCGATGACGTTCTGGCGCGGCTGATCTCTATGCCGAACGTGATCGTGACATCCCATCAGGCGTTTCTGACCGAGGAGGCACTGCACAATATCGCGGAAACCACTGTGCAGAATATCATGCAGATCGCAGAGGGGCAGACCTGCCCGAATGAGATTTATTACCGGGACGGAGAGATTTTGCACGGCACACCGGCATAATCTGCGATCAATCGGGATGTAGCAGCATCATTGAGAGATGTTTTGAGGGCTCTCACGCTCCGCGGTTGAGTTTGCGATGCAAACATCAAGCCCTCAAACTCCCGCTGAGGGGATAGCGATCCCCTCAGACTCCCCTATATAACAATCCCCCTGTCCCCTTACGGGGTCGGGGGGATTGTTTGTACAGGGAGGTCCGGAGGGACCGCCGACCCTCCGGCAGGGGTGTGGGGACGGCGTCCCCACAATATCCCCCAATGATGCCGCGCAGAGGCGGACGGATATTATACCATCAGTTCGCAGATCAGGCTGCTGAGGGCGACGGGGTCTTCGACGGGCATTCCCTCGATGAGCAACGCCTGCTGATAGAGCAGATCGGAATACTTTGCGAGCTTATCGGGATCCTCAGTGAGGAGGCGTTCGAGCGTCGCAAAGACCGGATGGTCGGGATTGAGTTCCAGCACACGTTCCGCCTGCACCTTTTCGCCAGTGGGCATTGCATTGAGTACCTTTTCCATTTCCAGCGAAATCTGACCGTCGCTGGACAGGCAGACCGCATGATTTTTGAGGCGGTTCGAGAGGCGCACAGCCTTGACCTTTCCGTTCAGGGCATTCTGCATCTGTGTGAAGAGGTCTTTTGCCGCCGCAGTTTTCTCTTCGAGCGCGGACTTGTCCTCTTCCGATTCCAGTCCCAGATCGCCGGCAGACACGTTCTTGAATTCCTTATCCTGATATTTCATCATCATCTGGATTGCGAATTCATCGACATTTTCGGTCAGATAGATGACCTCATAGCCCTTATCGCGCACCAGCTCGGCAGCCGGCAGCGATGCGCAGCGCGTGACGCTTTCGCCCGCAGCATAGTAGATATACTTCTGATCCCCGCGCATTCTGTCCACATATTCTGCAAGTGTGGTATAGCCGTCTGCACTGTCACAGCCGGAGCTGTGGAAGAGCAGCAGATCTTGCAGCAGCTCCTTGTTTGCGCCGTAGCCGTGATAAACGCCGAATTTGAGCTGGATGCCGAATGCTTTCCAGAATTCGGTGTACTTTTCGCGGTTGGTTTTCAGCAGCTTGGCAAGCTCATTTTTGATGGATTTTTCCAGTGCCTTTGCGATGAGCCGGAGCTGGCGGTCATGTTGGAGCATCTCGCGGGAGATATTGAGCGAGAGATCCTCGGAATCGACCAGACCGCGCACAAAGCTGAAATGATCGGGCAGCAGATCGGCGCATTTTTCCATGATCATGACGCCGCTTGCGTAGAGCTGCAAGCCCTTTTCGTATTCCTTGGTATAGTAATCAAACGGTGCGCGGGACGGGATATAGAGCAGCGAGTTGTAAGTGACGGCTCCCTCGGTGCGGCTGTGGAGATGCAGCAGCGGATCGGAATAATCGAAGAATTTGTCGTGATAGAACTGATTGTATTCCTCGTCCGTCAGCTCATTTTTATTCTTCTTCCAGAGCGGGGTCATGCTGTTGAGCGTTTCGACCTCAACATGCGTTTCATATTCGCCTTCCTTGCCCTCAATCGGGTGCTGATGCGTGGTTTCCATGCGGATGGGAAAGCGGATATAGTCGGAATATTTCTTCACCAGTGTACGCAGGCGGTATTCTTCGAGATAATCGGAATAATGCTCGTCGTCGGTATCGTCGAGCAGTTCGAGGATGATTTCCGTGCCGACGCTTTTCTTGTCGCATGTATCGACCGTATAGCCCTCTGCGCCCTCCGACTGCCAGACATATGCCGTATCGGAGCCGTATGCTTTTGTGCGGACGGTCACGCGCTTTGCGACCATGAATGCAGAATAGAAGCCGACGCCGAACTGACCGATGATGTCGGTGTTTTCGTCCAGCTCATTTTCGCTCTTGAACGCACGAGAGCCGGAATGTGCGATGACACCGAGATTCTGTTCCAGCTCGTCCGCCGTCATGCCGATGCCGTTATCAGTGATCGTGAGCGTGCGCGTCTCTTTGTCCGGTTTCAGCTCGATGCAGAAATCGTCCTTTTCGATGCCGACCTGATCGTCGGTCAGTGAGCGGAAATAGAGCTTGTCAATCGCGTCGGAAGCATTGGAAATCAGCTCGCGCAGAAAGATCTCCTTGTGCGTGTAGATCGAATGAATCATCAGATCCAGCATACGCTTGGATTCTGCCTGAAATTGCTTTTGTTCCATAACAAAGCATCACCTTTCTGTTATTGCGTTGATTGAAATTAGCACTCTGTCTCTTAGAGTGCTAATTCAGTATAACACATTTTTCCGTACTTGTCAAGTCCCCTTCCAACAGGTCATGCAGCCCTCAGAGTATCTCCGATCAGGAACCGTTCTTCGGATGAAAGCAAATGTATCCAACTGCATACAAATGAATACAAATGATCCTGATAAAGAGAAAGATAAAGAGAAAGAGAAAGATAAAGAGAAAGATAATGAGAAAGAGAAAGAGAAAGATAATGAGAATGTGTATTTGCCCTCAGAACATCTCTCGATCATGCTGCGCGAAATTCCGGTTCACAAGAACAGACCGGAAAGAAATGCTGAGAGCGAGGCAGCGAGTGCGACCACGATCAGAGGGAAATCAAGATACGACAGCACCAGAGCCACTGCCGTTCCGATGGCGGCGGTCGGGACACTGCCCGTGCTGTAAAAGATCGCGGGAATGGTCATGGCACTGAGGACGGCATACGGGATATAGCTGAGAAAGCTGCGCAGAAAGCGCGACGTGATTTTCCTGCGGAAGAAGCCGAACGGAATGACGCGGATCAGATAGGTCATGCCCGCCATGACCGCGATATAGATTACGATGCTCATGTCTGCGGCACCTCCTCCCGCGGAAAGAGCAGCGCGCCTGCCGCAGATGCGATGACTGCGCAGAGAATCACGGAGAAACCTGCCGAAAGCGACGGGAGCAGATATTTGCAGCCGATGCTGAGCGCAGCCGCAGTCAGCACGGTAAACAGCACGCTTTTCTGCCTGCGCGCCGGAGGAATGATAATTGCAAGAAACATGCCGTAGAGGACGATGCCCA
>JAZQNP010000091.1:0-56714 GCA_045627405.1 Oscillospiraceae bacterium
TGTACAGGGAGGTCCGGGGGGACCGCTGTCCCTCCGGCAGGGGTGTGGGGACAGCGTCCCCACAGTATCCCCCGATCACGCCGCGCAAATTCTGATTTACCTCAGTAATAGAATCACAGCACAATGCCCCGAAGCGATCTGACTGCTTCGGGGCTAAACTTCTATACGGGTATCACACGAAATGGTGCCCTGTTTCTGATTTATGATTTTTTGAATATCTTTTTCAGTACGTCCAGGATCAGCAAATACAGATACCCCACAATGAGCAGCGCACAGAACAGTGCGAGAATCCACCATGCACTGCCCATATACGGCAGGTCATCCGTAAATCCGAATGCGCCCGCCGGACTGCCCCAGTTGAGGAAGAAATAGGGATAATTGTAGCCTTCGGCAAACTGCCAGTTGCGGGTATATCCGATTCCGGCATAGATCGCATACAGAATCGGCGGCACGATGACCCACAGGTCATTCCGCTTTTTGATATTGCTGCTGATGCCGGTCACGAAAAAATCAAGGATTCCGGCAAGCGGCACCACAACATGCGTCAGGATATTCTGCGGATTCCAGACAGCCCCCGCCGGGACCAGCACAAAGCAGAATACCGCACCCGTCAGCGTAATCGAGACCGTGCCGACAAACTTGATGATGTACCAAAGATCGCTGAATTGCTTTCCGCGCAGCATCCGGATCAGCCCGATCAGGCAAATGACTGCAAGCGCAATGTTCGACTGTATCGTAAAGAACATAAACACCGTCCTGCCGCCCATGAAGGAGTTGCGGCCGGCGTGCCAGCTTAAAAATGTGCCGATCACTGCCGACAGGATCACAGTCACTTTCAGAATGCAGGACAGCACGGTTTGTGTGGGGGAAATCCGGTTCATGGCAAAGCCCTCCGTTTGTTTTTTTGGGGGGAAGATTTTTGTCTCCGAACCGATGGCAGACAGATCAGTCTGATTGCTCCGTCATTTCAAACCGCCTGATAACAGTCTCTGTCACATATTCCTGTTTCAATCCTCCGAGTGCCTTGAAATGCGGTGTTTCTCCGTGACGCTGCACTGCCTCTGCATCACGCCAGATTTCCAGAAGCAGCAGCTCATTTTCGTTATCCGGACTGAAATAGTAGTCGTATTTCTCATTGCCGTCCTCTGCGCGGGATGCCGCCGCAATGCCGCTGTGCATCAGCATGTCGTAAAACGCCTGCCGCTTGCCGTCTTTGACAAAATAACGGACTTCTACAAAGCGTTTCATACCGTTTTCGCCTCCGTTCAAATATGGATGTTGTCTCAGCCGGAAGACTGCTTCCTGCCGCTGCTGTTTAGATTATAGCATCTTTCAGCCGGAATTGCAACCGGTATTGAAAAAAATGTCCTCCGCCGGAAAGCTCTCCGGCAGAAGGACATACATCTATCGTAATCAATTCAGGGTTCATTTTGCTGTCATGCCTGACTGAAATACAGCAGCATTTGCTTCATGCGCGTGAGATCTGCTGCATTGATGCGGCTGTTGCGGTCGAAGTCACCGTTTTCCCACTGCGTCAGGCTTCCGCTGCCGAGAAGAAACTTCTGCATCATGACGGCATCCGCCACAGAAAACACACCGTCGTCATTGACATCGCCCTCAATACTCTGCGGCAGATATTGATCGCGGATTTCCAGGAGCTGCCGGTTCAGCTGACTGTCCGTCATCCGGTTTGTTTTGCGGTCATAATGCAGACCGGTCACGTCCCAGAGCACGGGGCAGATGCCGCCCCTTGACAGTGCCGCTTCACAGACGCTTGTCAGATACCGTCGGACAGATTCTGCGTCCTTATTCTCCGTCGGGCATCCGTATTCTCCGATGATCACCGGAATGCCCTGCGACGAATACCGCGCATCCAGCATATCCATGTAATAATTCAGCTCCCGATAGTCTGCATCTGTCCCCCAGGTAGACAACGCTTTGCCCCACGATTCATCCTTTGTCAGGAGCGCGAAGCCGGCAGGTGTATAATAGTGTACGGAGAGTGCGCATCGGCCGGCAGGATCGTTCGGCATATGGAACAGCGGGTCACAGGTCAGGGTGATGTCGGTGTTATAGCCCGAAATCAGCAGATGCCGCTCCGGATTGTTGCCGCCGGATGCGCGGACCGTATCGACGAACGCCTGATTGACCGCATTGACATAGCCGTATGCGGTTTCCTTTCCGGAGGTTCCGCCCCACTGGTTCCAGACACTTGACCAGCCAAGCTCTTCATTTTGCGCTTCAAACATCAGATAATCGCCGTAATCCCGGAACGCAGCGGAAACCTGCGTCCAGATCGCAGTGTATTTTTTCATGCAGCCGTCATAGTCCTGCGGCAGATTTTCCAGCCATCCGCCGTCCCAGTGCAGGTTCACGATGACATACAGATCTTCGTCCAACGCCCAATCGACCACCTGCTTTACTCTGTCCAGATAGTCCGGATGAATGCTGTAACTGCCGTCTTTTGCCATCATATTTGACCACGCCACCGGAATCCGGAGGACGCCGAAGCCGGCATCTGCATAGCCGCGGATCATTTCCTTTGTGACCGTGGGACTGCCCCATGCCGTTTCATAGGCATTCGGCGTGCCGTCTCCCCACTGGTCAATCCAGTCTCCGCTGGATTCAAACGTGTTGCCGAGATTGATGCCGATGCCCATATCCGTGACAATCTCCATGGTTGTCATATCGCGCATGGCGGAATCTGCCGATACAGCACTGACAGGCTCCGGCAGGGCTGCCGCAAGCATCATTGCAGACAGCATCACGCAAACATATGATTTCAGTTTCATACAGATTTCCTCCCGTTACGGATTCTCGTCCAATCTCAGCCCGCTGACCGAAATATTGTAAGTGACGGAGGTGTACGGCACCTCCTCGCCGTTTACGATCAGTGCCAGCCGATAGCCGATCCAGTCAATATCGGTTTCCGCTGCCGCGATGCCGGTTTCTGCCGTACCGTAGATCACAGAACCGATCTCTGCGCCGCCCCAGCCGTTTGCAAGTCCGTTCGCCGCCGCGCTGGTCGGGTCAAGTCCCAGCTCGACCGGAATTTCAACAATGCCGTTTTCCGTTTCCAGCCCGATTGATTTGACATATACTTTGTATGACGCATCCGGATCAGGATTGATGAAGCCGAGATTCAGCACCGCACTTTCCGGCGCGAAGGACGTGGATTTCACGGCGTAGTCGCCGTCTGCGGTCATTTCCAGCACGGCAGAATGACTCGGTCCGGGATTCTCCGCCTGTCCGGAGAACACCAGTGTTTCATATGCTGTGTTCCATGCGTCCGGCGACTCCTCCGGACGAAGTGTCTCTTCTCCCTTTCCGAACTGCCATGCTCGGAGCTCGATGTCACCGTCGGAAAACACCAGATAGATGTCGTGATTTCTGCCGTCAAACTGCGCAAAATCCGCAGAGCGCACCCACGTTTCCTCATCGCAGTCAAACGCAATATAGGCAACGGCATCGCTGTTTTTGTCATCGAGACGGACTTCGATTTTTCCTTTTCCTCTGACCTGTGCCGTGAATTCCGATGCGCCGTATCCGAAATCCGCGCCCCTGACAAAGATCCACGCACCGGCTGCCTGACTTTTCGCAGCAGGATTTGTGCCGTCTGTATAGCCGATCTCCGCAGCCGTGAACATCACCGCGCCGCTGTTTTCGCTGTAAGGGTCGAGCAGCTTGATCTGGTCAACGCCCTTTCGGGATGCTGCCATGATCGGAATTTCTCCGGTCGTGCTGTCCATCGGCAGGTAATCTGCCATCAGACTGCGGAATCCTGCCGTTCCGCCCTGTAATTCTTCCAGAAGAAGCGTGTGGTGCAGAATGTAATTGGTTCCCTGATATGTACAGAAATGGGTGTGATTGTTACCCCAGCGCATCCCGGATTCGCCCTCATCATTCTGACCGGAATTGTAAAAATACGCACCGCGGTATTCCCAGGAATCGCTGTCAAGCGGTGTTTTCGTGGTGAGATATGCCATGCTGCAAACCGGAGGCGGCTCGATCCCGTCATAATCCCAGCCGACTCCGCGGGTCTGCCAGTCGGTGCTGTATGTGTAGTAATATGTCCCGTCAATGCAGTTCAGCTCGCTCGCCTCAAAGAAATACGGCGCATCAATCGAGACAAATTCACTGTCAAAGGAGAGCAGATCTGCGCCGAGCTTTACCACCTTCGGCACATTTGTATGCACCTTCTTGCCGTTCGCGCTCACGCCGCCGCCGAATGCCAGCCAGCCGGTGCCGTTCTCGTCTATGCACACGCCCGGATCAAACGGCGCAGGGCAATTTTCAAGCCCCGGCATATTCTGATAGACGAGCGGCTCGCCGAGCGGGTCACTCCACGGTCCGAGCGGATGCGTTGCAGTCAGCACACCGACGCCGTTGCCGTTGTTGGAGAAATACAGATAAAAATGCGTCTTGCCGTCCTTCTCCTTGCGCGATACGATCGACGGTGCCCACGAATTTTGAATCCACGGTGCAATCTCATCCGTCTGGATTCTGCCGTGATAGACCCAGTTTGCCATGTCATCCGTGGAAAACACCACAAAGGATTTGATGTGGTCGTAGTCGTTGGTGGTGTCCTCTTCTGCCTGCTGCGTGTCATTGGTTCCGTAGACATACAGTCTGCCCTCATATTCCACCGCAGTCGGGTCGGCACAGAAGATACTCGGAGAAATGGGATTTGCATTCCGCTCGGTTTTATATACCGCTTCACTCAGCGTGTCAATTTTTATATCGCTGTTCAGGCTGTCCATAATCTTTCGCCCCTTTCCGCTGCATCCGGCAGTCAGCAGCAGTGCCGCTGCGCAGATCACTGCCGTCATTTTTTTGGCATGTTTTCCGCAAGTCGTCATCGCCGATCACCTCACACTGTTTGGTTGATCCCATTATATAACCCGCAGACCGTGAAGTCAATCAAGAGAATACGTTTTGTCCACCTTTTTTTCATAAAATTCACTTTTTCCGTTGACAGCAGGGACAGATTCCGATATAATAATGGAAAAAGGGGGCGAAACGGATGCCGCGCAAACAAATCGCTGTCATCACGGCAAGAGCGGACGACAGCGAACAGAAAACAATCATCAGCGGAATCGCACAGGCAGCCTTTGCTGCGGATGCGGATGTCGCAGTGTTCTCCAATGTCTATAATCACTGGGTATCGGATGCGGTTCTGAACTTTGAAAACCACATCTATGACTTTTTTCAGCCGGAGCAGTTTGACGGGGTGATCGTCACTGCCGAGGCTTTTATGGAGCTTGGTATCCTGACGGATGTGTTTGCGCGCATCCGGTCAGCGGGAATTCCGGCAGTCATCATCGGCGGAGAAGCAGAAGGATTTCAGCAGATGGATGCCGCAGATGAAGCGGATATGGAGCGGCTCACCGACCACCTGATCTCGGTACACGGTCTGACACAGATTGACATTCTGACCGGCTCTGCGGAAATGCCCGTATCGCAGGTGCGGGTCTCAGGGTGCAGAAAAGCATTTCAAAAACACGGTCTTCCGTTCGATGAGAGCCGGGTGTATTACGGGAATTTCTGGAACGACGCAGGAGATGCGCTCGCACAGCGGTATCTCAGCGGAGAGCTGCCGATGCCGCAGGCGGTCATCTGCACCAATGACTATATGGCGTTCGGTCTGTGCGACGCGCTCACGGCTGCGGGTGTCCGGATTCCCGATCAGATCACCGTCACGGGCTACGATCACACATCGGGCAGAATCTATCATCATCCGATCCTGACGACCTACCGCCGGGACAGATGGCAGCTCGGTGTGCAGGCGGTGCAGTTCATCCTGACAGGCACGCGTTCCCCGCTCGCTGAGAACGACGGACTGATCTGCGGCAATACCTGTGCCTGCGGTGTGAACAGTGCGGAGCTGAACGAGGAAATCCGCGCTGCGCGCATCGGGCAGCACCACACGATGATGAATTCCGCCGCGCAGTTTACAAGCCGTCTGACGATGTGCCGGACATTGGCTGAGTACACGGCAGTACTGCGGGATTTTTATTATCTGCTGCACGGTGCTGCCGGTCTGTATCTTTGTCTCGATCAGGCATGGAACAGTCCGGAATTTGACGGCAGGGAGCTTCTGTGCTGCCATATCAGCGGCAATGCTGTTTCAGACAGCCCGCAGCATTTTGAGCACGGCGCGCTGCTTCCGGCAATGCATGAAGATCACGCAAAGCCGATGCTCTATTGTTTCAGCCCGCTCTGCTTTCAGGAGCGGCTGTTCGGATATACCGCACTGATCTATGATGCGCCGCAGTGCTATGATTTCAGCTTTCGCGACTGGAATAAAACGGTTGCAAACGCACTGGAATTTCTGCGGATGAAGAACGATATTCACTATCTGAAACAGTGTCAGCAGGTTTCCTCTCTGTACGATGCACTGACCGGCTTTTATCATCCGCACGAATTCCGGAAAATGGTATCGGAGCAGGCGGCTGCGGGAGCGTATGCGGTGCAGACAGTCAAATTGAATTTTCCGGCAGACAGGGCATATCTCTACGGAGAAACCTACCGCAGCGACATCATCTCGGAAACGGCAAAAGCCATCAAGGCATCTGCCGGCCAATCTGAGATCTGCTGTCGTGCGGCAGACGATCTGTTCCTCATCCTTTGCAGACAGGAGAACGCAAAGCAGTTTTCAGAAAAGCTGCGGTGTATGATATACGGCGCATTTTGCGGCAGATATGACGAAAGTCAAGTCGTTGTGACATACACAGTGCATGCGGGAGACGTCCATGCGGATGCCGTCGATGCAGCCTGTCAGTATGCAGCGCAAAAGGCTGCCGGAAAAATGGCGGAGCTTGCGGAAAGAAAATCCCTGCCGCATTATCAGGCAATGCTTGCACTGCGCATCCGGCTGCAAACCGATCCCAAGCACGCGCCGCGCACGGAAGAAATCTGCAAGGCACTGTGCATGAGCGACGGGTATTTCAGAGTGACCTATAAAAAGTGCTTCGGGGTGCGCTTTGTGCAGGACTGCAATGACGCTCGGATCATGCGCGCTAAATTCCTGCTCTGCACGACCGCAATGAGCATCTATTCCGTTGCATTGCAGTGCGGCTATACAGATGAAAAATATTTTTCCCGCCGGTTCAGGCAGGCTGCCGGATGTGCGCCGATGCAGTTCAGAGCGCAGTATTTTCAACCATAGTCCGGCGCAAATCTCACAGCGCATCCTCATATGGATTCCACATCGCCCGCCAGCAGCGGTATACGGCAAAGCATACGCCAACAGTCAGCAAGGTGCCGATTGTGATTGCAGCGGGCTCGATGAGAATCCCTGCGGCCGCATTGCTGACAGCGTGCAGCAGGATTGCAGCGGGCAGCATGATACCGGATTTGCCTGTTTTTATGCCATAGAAGATCAGGACGGTCAGTGCGATGCAGAATGCTGCACCTTCGGCTGCCGCCCAGAGATTGAACCAAAAGATATTCGGGTCGGCACTGCCGGAGCCGATGAGTCCGAAGCACGCCATTCCGGCACCGAATTCCTCCCATGCGCCGTGCCCGATTCCATAGGTCACTGCGTCCTTCCGCCTGTCGTAGGAAGTGAGTACAAAGCGGAGCATCAGAAATTTTGCAGTCTCTTCCAGAATCCCGTAGAGCAGCCCCTGCTGGATATAAAAAGCAATCGCATCGTCATGGCTGAAACCGGAACGAATCATCGCTCCGACGGCAAAAACCGGTAAGCAGACCGGAACAGCAATCAGCGCAGGATAGAACTGCGCACCGGCCTTTTTATGCCAGAAAATAAGCAGCAGCAGCGGACCCAAAAGCCTTGTCAGTCCCGCGAGAAGGCAGTTTACATCTGTCACAATCATCTCCCCATTCCCTGTTTTCTCAGTTGCAGCATCAGCTTCACATTTCTGCTCCTATTATAACAGAGAACGGGGGATCGGTCAAGGGCTTACATTGCTCTCCGGCGAACGGAAATGCCGCGCACGACCTATATCATGCAGAGAAACTGCGGTCCGATGCTTTGCAGATCAAGTCCGGCTGAAATTGATGCATCTCAAAAAAATTTTCTGTACATATTGCATTTTCTGAAAACATGTGCTATAATGCCTGTAATTGCAGATAAGAATATAAGAATATCTGCAAATAAAAATATATTGCTCTAAGCAGCAACACACAGATGACGGGGGAATAGCATATGAAAAAACGCGTAACCGGCATGATGCTAGCAGCGATGATGCTCGCGCAGAGCATCCCGATGCTGCCGCAAACCGCATTCGCCGCAGATACACAGTATCTGTACGGTGACCTGAACGGCGACGGTAAGCTGAACGGCGCAGACCTCACGCTGATGAGGCGGGGCTTACAGGGCGGCTCGCTGGACGAAATTCAGACCGCAATTTTCGATCTCGATGCAGACGGCAAAAACACCGCAGCAGATGTTCAGATGATGCAGGATTATCTGCTCACGATCATCACGGAATTTCCTGCCGGTGTCTGGTACACACCGGCGGTGGAACAGGTATATAACGGCATCAAACCGCTGACAGGCAGCCGCTTGTACGAGTATCTCGACCGCGGCACTTATGCGGTCAATGCGGGCGGCAGCGTCTTTGTGAGCTGGCGTCTGCTCGCAAGCGACGAAACCGACATCGGCTTCAATGTCTACCGCACAACGAACGGCGTGACAACAAAGCTCAACAGCACACCGCTGACCGGCGGCACGAATTTCACCGACACGACCGCCGATCTCACAAAGGACAACACCTATTTCGTCACAACCGTTTACAACGGCGTCGAGACCCCGACAGACGGCGACTATACGCTCAAAGCCGGCGAGTCGATCTACACAAAGGGCAACAACGGCGCGGCGAAGATCATCCCGATTCACGAGGGCGGCACGATTCACTTTGTCTGGGTCGGCGACTTTAACGGCGACGGTGCATATGATTTCCTGGTTGACCGCTGCTTTGACGATCACCAGAAGCTCGAAGCCTATCTCAGCGACGGCACCTACCTCTATACAATCGACCTCGGCGTGAACAGCGAGGAAAAGAACAATATTACGCCCGGCGCATCGACCATCGACGTCGGCATGTGGGACGGCGCGACGGTCTATGACATCGACTGCGACGGCACGGCAGAGGTACTGCTGCGCGTTGCGGACGGCGTGACCTTCGGCGACGGCAAGAAATTCTCCAACAATTCCGGCGGAAACGGGCAGGCAATCGCGGTCATCGACGGCATGACCGGCGCGCTCGAAGCATCCGTCAATCTTCCGCAGGATTACATGAACATCGGACCGATGGCGTGTATGATGGAAATCGGCTATCTCGACGGCGTACATCCGGCACTTGTCTGCTGGATTAAGAACCGCAATTCCGACAAGAGCTTCAACAGTCTCATGGTCACCTATGGCTATGCGGGCGGCGATACTTTCAAGCAGCTCTGGAAGTTCGATACGAAGAATCAGGGCGGTGCAGAAGCGCATCAGTTCCGCGTCGAGGACGTCGATTACGACGGCAAGGACGAGGTCCTGCACATGGGCTACTGCATCAACGGCGACGGCACGCTGCGCTATCAGGTCAAGGACGTTGTACACGGCGACCGCTATCACATCGCTCCGTTTTCCAATGCCGACAACGGCAAACACATGACCGGCTACGGTGTGCAGCAGAACAACCCGAATACGCTGCTCGAATACATCTACAATGCTGCGACCGGCGAACTGATCTGGACAAATTACGGCGGTGACGGTAATGTGGACATCGGGCGCGGCGACATCGGTGATGTGGATCCGACACATGAGGGCTATGAAGTCTGGTCGTTCCAGGGCATGTATGACATGCACGGCAACAAGATCAGCGACACAAACGCCTACCCGTCGCTGAAACTCTACTGGGACGGCGATTTGCTCTCCGAATCCTACAATGACAGCAAGATCGAAAAATGGAACTATCAGACACAGGGTGTGGAGCGGCTTGCAACGACTTGGAAGATCACAGACTGCGCATCCAGTGACCGCGGTGCGCCGATGTTCTACGGCGACATCCTGGGTGACTGGCGCGAAGAGATCATCTGCACGGGATATGACTACGCAAGTCTTGTCATCGTATCCACTACGATGCCGACCGACTACCGCTTCAACACCTTTGCGCAGGATCCGGCATACCGCAACGACATGACATCCAAAGGCTATGTGCAGTCGAATATGCTCAGCTATTTCTTCGGCACCGATATGGACGCACCGCCGCAGCCTGACATCCAGATCATCGGGCAGGTCGCGATTGACGAAAGCGCGGTCTACGGCATCCGCAATGTCAACAGCGGGCGCGTGATGGATGTATACCAGTCGGGGCGCGCAGACGGCACCAATGTGCAGCAGTACGGCACTGTTCCGAGCAAGGTCAACAACCTCTGGACGGTAAAGTCTGCGGGCGACGGCTACTACTACATCGTCTCGCAGCTCTCAACCGGACAGAACTGCTATCTTACCGTCGCGGACGGAGCGAATACAAACGGCGCAAATGTGGAAATCTCGACGTTCACAGGCAGCGATGCACAGAAATTCAAGCTGAAACGCAGCGGCGGCGGCTACCTGCTGCTGACCAAGTGCTCGAATGAGACAAAATGTGTGGAAGTCATCAATGCAGAAACCGGTGCCGGCGCGAATGTGCAGCAATGGGAACTGACAGGCAGCAGCTGTCAGGTGTGGAACTTTGAAAAACAATGACGAAAAAGCGGTTTCCGTATTACGGAAACCGCTTTGTTTTTCTCTGTGTGAACGCCTGCTGCCTTATTGCAGCATCAAACTTGCCTCGGGAATGATCGAGATTTCAACCATTTCCTTGTTGGTGGCATAGCCGACATACAAATATCCGTCTGCCACAAGGCTCTTGGTATAATGAAAGCCGAGCCGCTTGGCTGTGCCGTCATAAATCAAAGCCGGATCACTGGAATTGCTCCGCAGCAAAAATGCTGTGTCAAAGGTTATGCCGTCTCCGGACAGCGTGACTGCAAGCGGGCTGCGCAGATTGTGACTGACGGGACATCCTGCCAAAAACGCCGTACCGTCGGAGAGATTGCCCGCGCTCTGCTTGGTGCGGGCATCCGGCATCTCGGTGGACTGCACCGCGCTCCACGTTTCCCCGTTATCCGTGCTGAACGAGATCAGCTTTTTGTAGCTGCTGTTCTGATCGCGAAAAATCATTGCAAGCGTGCCGTCCGACCGCACAAACATACTCGGCTCCATTTCAACCGAGGAGGAACCCGTGCCGGATGCTGTGAATGCGCCCTTCTTCCAGCCGGTTACACCGGTCGGATCATCTGTATAGATCGGGCAGACAAACAATCCGCTCTGAAAATGTGCTGCATTGACGATCCTGCCGGTGGAAAGCACATGCGGATCCTGCTCGAAAATGCCGTTCAGCGGTGTGCCGTCCGCCATCGTAACCTGTTTGGGTTCAGACCATGTGCTGCCGTCCTGCGAGGTCATATAATATGTCCAGCCGCCGCGCGGACTGAGACTGTTATCCCAGAAATTGATATACGCCACGAGCTGACTGTCTGCCGCAAGCCAACCGCCGGAGGTGCAGTAGCCGTCGCCGATCTTCTCCGCCAGCACGGTTGCTTCGCTCCATGTTCTGCCCTTGTCGCTGCTGACCGCATACATCACATGAGTATCCGCAGAATCCTCATCCTTGGCGGAGCTTTGCCACTGGCAGTAGAGCTTTCCCTGATAGGCTGCAAGGCACACACCGTTGCAGTAATGATCGGTGTCCTCTTCCGCCTTCCAGACCGTCACCGTTTCCAGTCCTTCCGGGTAGGAAAGACCCAGCGTATCCGTGTTGTTCTGATCAAACAGTCCGTCCGATACACGGAAGCTGAACGGTCCGCCCGTTTCCTCCATGATTTTTCGTTTCAGCAGCGTCAGATCCGCGGCATTCAGCGTTCCGCTGCCGTCCATATCCGCATCCGGCGAGATTGTATTCAGCTCTGTCAGCAAATATTTTTTCAGCATGACCGCATCGCTGACAGTTACCGCGCCGTCTCCGTTCGCATCGCCCTGCACAGACCGGCTCTGCGCACGCTCCGCGCCAAAAGTCCCGATCGCACCGGCATCTGCGGCGGCGGAACACACCACAGTCTGCATGCCGATCAGCGATGCACAAATGATTCCGACCACCCGTTTCACTGCTCCCCCTCCTTTTCATTCGGCGTTTCATATTCTGCTGCATTCATTATACCATATTCACCCAAAAATTTCAATGCCCCGCCGTACAGATAAATATTTCAAAAACACTTGCAATTCAGCACAGGATCATTTATAATAATGACAGCGTATGCTACGGCTCTGCGTGATGCGGATTTGCCCCGGCATACCTCAAAAGACGCATAGGGAGGGTAACATGGACAAGGTACAGAAGAAGCTGGCATTCGGCTGTATGCGCCTGCCGATGAAGGACGGCAAGGTGGATGAGCCACAGTTCTGTCAGATGGTCGATCGCTTTCTCGAAGAGGGATTCAATTATTTTGATACGGCACACGGCTATCTCGGCGGACAGAGCGAAACGGCGATCCGCACATGTCTGACAAGCCGTTATCCGCGCGAGAAATATCTGCTGACAAACAAACTCACGGACAGCTATTTCCAGACACACGAGGACATCCGGCCGTTCTTTGAAAATCAGCTCAAATGGTGCGGCGTAGAATATTTTGATTTCTACCTGATGCACGCACAAAATGCGGACAATTACAAAAAATTCAGAAAGTGCAGAGCCTATGAGACTGCATTTGAGCTGAAAGCCGAGGGCAAAATCCGTCACGTCGGCCTCTCCTTCCACGATACCGCCGAGGTGCTGGAACAGATTCTGACGGACTACCCGCAGATTGAAGTCGTGCAGATTCAGTTCAATTATCTGGATTACGACGACCCTGCCGTACAGAGCCGCAAAGTCTATGAAGTCTGCCGGAAGTTCAACAAGCCGGTGCTTGTCATGGAACCGGTCAAGGGCGGCAATCTCGTCAATCTGCCGGCTGCTGCGAAAACAGTCCTCACCGATCTTCACGGCGGCAGTACCGCAAGCTACGCAATCCGCTTTGCAGCAGGCTTCGACGGTATGCTGAGTATCCTTTCCGGTATGAGCAGCATCGAACAGCTCGAAGACAACATCAGCTATATGAAAGATTTTCAGCCGCTCAGCGAAACCGAGCTGTCGGCTGTTCAGAAAGTCGTCGCAATTCTTCATGACAAGAACCTGATTCCGTGTACGGCGTGCAGATACTGCACCGCAGGATGTCCAAAGCACATCTCCATCCCCGATCTGTTCTCCTGCATGAACACAAAAGAACTGACACACGACTGGAATCCCGGTTTTTATTACCGTGAGGTCTATACAAAGCAGGGCGGAAAGGCATCTGACTGTATCAAATGCGGAAAATGCGAACAGATTTGCCCGCAGCATCTGCCGATCAGAGAGCTGCTCGTCCAAGTCGCAAACGCCTTTGAACTTTGAACACTGAGGGGGTATACTTATGTTAGAACAAGCACTGACTTACAGCAATGTCTCATTCGGAAAGAAGATTGCCTGCAAGACACTGGTCTCTGCCGGTTTGATCGCACTCGCTGTGGTTCTGCCGCAGCTGGTGCATCTGGCACTCGGTCAGCCCGGCGGCGTGAAATGGCTGCCGATGTATCTGCCCGTGCTGATCGGCGGATGTCTGCTCGGTACCAAATGGGGTCTGGCAGTCGGCGTACTTTCCCCGATTGTCAGCTTCCTGCTCACCTCTGCTGCCGGCAATCCCATGCCGGTCGCAGCCCGTCTGCCGTTCATGATCGCAGAGCTTGCAGTGTTCGCTGCTGTCTCCGGTCTGTTCACCAAAAAAATCGCGCAGAACGGACTGTGGGCGTTTCCGGCAGTCATCTGCGCACAGATTGCCGGCAGAGCCGCATTCCTCGGTCTGATCGCCGCATCTGAGCGCGTGACACAGTTCACCGCAGCGCAGATCTGGTCACAGATCTGCACGGGATTTGTCGGACTGGCTGTGCAGGCTGTCCTCGTGCCGCTGATTATCATTGCGCTGAGACAGCTCCTGATTAGAGATACCAAGCATGACTGATATACAGACCGCGAAACAGCATCTCAGCGGGCATTCACTCTGCCTCTGTAAGGACGGCACGATCCTCACCGATGACGGCAAGGGCATTTCCCCGATGATGAAGCTGATTGCTGCGGGAAAAAATCTGAACGGCTATGCCGCTGCCGATCTGATCGTCGGCAAAGCCGCCGCCATGCTCTTTGTCAAAGCCGGCATTGCCTGCGTCCACGGAAATACCATGTCACAAAGCGGTCACGCATTTCTGGAAGCACATCATATCCCGCACACCTATGATGTCTTAACAGACCGCATTGTCAACCGTGCCGGCACGGACATCTGCCCGATGGAACAAACAGTTGCAGAGCTGGATGACCCGAACGACGGCTATGCCGCTCTGAAAACACGAATCGAAGCCATGCGGCACGGTGCGGCATCATAACATCATAACGGCAACGCTGTTTGTGCCGCAGGGCACAATGTCATACATCAAATCATTACAGTTGAGGAAACGGCAATATGAAGGTTCAGGATTTTGTGCGCATCATCGGTGCCGACTTCTACACCGGCGTACCCGATTCACAGCTCAAAGCACTCTGCGATTACCTGATGGATACCTACGGGATCGACCCGCAGCATCATATCATCGCTGCAAATGAGGGGAACTGCGCCGCACTCGCCGCCGGCTACCATCTGGCAACCGGCAAGGTTCCCGCGGTCTACATGCAAAACAGCGGCGAGGGCAATATCATCAATCCGGCGGCAAGTCTGCTGAACGACCGCGTGTATGCAATTCCGGTCATTTTCATCATCGGATGGCGCGGCGAGCCGGGCATCCACGACGAACCGCAGCATGTCTATCAGGGTGAAGTTACCGTCAAGCTGCTGGATGATATGGATATTGCATCCTTTGTCATCGACAAAAACACCACGGCAGAAGCACTCGAAAACGTCATGGAACAGTTCCGCACACACCTCTCTGCCGGCAAAGATGTGGCTTTTGTCATTCGCAAAGGTGCGCTGACCGATGCGCCGGCAGTCAAATACGAAAACCGCTGCCTGATGACGCGCGAGGAGATCATCCGGCACATTGCCGCTGCCAGCGGAGAGGACCCGATCATCTCCACAACCGGCAAAGCAAGCCGGGAGCTGTTCGAGATCCGCACGGCTGCCGGTCAGAGTCATCAGTATGATTTTCTGACCGTCGGCTCCATGGGACACGCATCCTCCATCGCCCTCGGCGTGGCACTGCAAAAACCAGACCGACGCATCTGGTGTATCGACGGCGACGGCGCAGTGCTGATGCACATGGGTGCGATGGCGGTGCTTGGCAGCATTAAGCCGGAAAATCTGATTCATGTGATCATCAACAACGGTGCGCATGAAACCGTCGGCGGCATGCCGACAGTCGCCGCGCAGACAGACCTCGTCGGCATCGCAAAGGCATGCGGTTATCCGTATGCCGAATCGGCGGACAGCTTCGAGACGCTGGATCAGGCACTGCATCAAGCCAAACAGCGGCACGCGCTGAGTCTGATCGAAGTGAAATGCGCAATCGGCGCGCGCAGCGACCTCGGCAGACCGACAACCTCTGCGCGCGAAAATAAGCAGCACTTCATGGAATATCTCTCGCAACCCGATACAACTGTATAAAATGAAACGGGACATCCCTGAACGCAGGAATGTCCCGATTTTTTGTTATGTCATTGTCGTTGTGGTCTCGCTCACCGTCGTTACGCTCTCCGATGATGCGGTCGTTGTCACAGTGGCGGAAACTGTCGTCAAAGAGGTCTCTGTCGCGGTCGTTTCCTCTGCCCGCATCGCCAGCATCTGCTCACAGATCTGGTACAGATACGGCTGATATGCCGCCTTGGAAAGATGCAGCCCGTCTCCGCTCTGGTAATTGTATTTCAGCGCGTTCCACTCGTTTTTCAGCTCTTTTGTCACATCCAGATATTTTGCGTCCTGATATGCCTCTGCAAACGAACACAGTGCCGCATTATAACTGTCAATCGTCGCGTTGTCGGTAAAGGTGGATGTCGAAAGCACCGGCGTGATGGATACAACATAGAGCCTTGCTTCCGGCAATGACTCCCGCACCCGTTCCAGCAGAATCCGATAATTTGCACAGTACTCCGCTCTGGTCTCCATACGGATGTCATTCATGCCGATGGAAAACACCACATTCTTCGGCTGCAACATTGTCAGTGCCGAGATGACATCATAGCTCTGATTCCCGACCTCATAGGTGTAATTGAAAATATTGCGCACGCCGATGCCGCCCAGCGCAACAACATTGTTATCCGGCAGCACATGATAGGCTTTCAGACCGTAGCAGATGCTGTCCCCGACAAAGACGGTCTCACCCAGAAGTTCCGTGGCTGCCGCATTCAGCGGATATGTTCCGTAGGTCTCGGTCACTGCTGCCAGCGTCACCGCGGGGGCTGCTGTTGTTGTCGCTGCTGCGGTGGTTGCAGCAACCGTCACAGGCGGCGCAGATACCGCAGCAGCCGTTGTTGCAGTAACCGTTGTTTCCTCCGCCGTTTCTGTTGCGGAAGTACCCGTCGTTGCCTGCGTCTTTGTGACAGACGATGTCGTAACGGTTGTTTGCGAGGTCTCCGTTGTCTCTGTCGTTTCGGTCACAATTTCCAGCTCGCGGTTGAAAACAGAATCCTCTGCACTGCTTCCGCAGCCTGCCGCAAACAGCAATCCGGCGGCACAGATGCAAACCGCCGCTGCTGCCCTGCCAATCCGATGCACACAATCACCCCTCTTTTTTCATCCGGTGTTTTCCTGCGGCGAACGCACCGCACATGAGGCTGAGTTTCTTTTCTTTGCTCCCATTTCGGAATTGTATTTCTGAAATAAAACAGAATTTGGCGGCAGTGCCGCCCTCCATTTTCGCGCCTTCATTTTATAGTAAAAGCAGCGCACATTCCGCGAAGCTGCCTTGGAGAAAAAATCTGTTTTTTTATTGTTCTCATATAAAAATTGCGAAAATACGATGGTTTATATGAGAACAGATTGATACATGTTTTTCTATTGAAATGCACTTCGCGGAATGTGCGTCGTTGCATACAGTTGTTTGAAAGCGCGAAAACGCCAGCGCGGGCTCCGCGCAAATTCTGATTTATCCTCACAACGCCACTCCGAAAAGGAAATTATTGTTCGCTCTCTCCGGACAGCTCATCCAACTGAATAAACCGCTGCATATACGGACTTTCCGGCAGCGGATCTGCCGCTTCCTCCTCTGGCATTTCAATTTGGAGCTTCTCTGTCAGAAACTCTGCCGTCAGCTCCTGACGGCGCACGCGGTCGCGCAGACGCTCTGTCACCTCTCTGCGAATCAGCTGATAAATCAGCGCGAACACCGGCACGCCGATGACCAGACCGATCAGCCCGAATAATCCGCCGCCGACCAGACATGCAAACAATTCCCAGAACGCCGGCAGTCCGATCGACTTTCCGACGATGCGCGGATCAATAAAATTCGCATCAAGCTGCTGCAAGACAACTATAAAAATCAGAAAATACAACGCTTTCACAGGGTTTTCCATCAGAATCAGCAGCACACACGGAATCGCACCGATGACCGGACCGAAATACGGAATCATATTCGTCACGCCGATGATCACTGCTATCAGCGTTGCGTAGGGCATGCCCATAACCGCATTGCTCAGAAAACAAATCGCACCGATCAGCAGCGAATCAACCAGCTTGCCCAGCACCGCCGTGCCGAAAAGCTGATTTGCATTGACCGTTTCCTCGTCAATGCGCCGCGCAATCTTCGGGGAAACCGCTGCATACAAAATCTGCTTCCACTGCCGCAGAAAACGCTCCTTGCTGACAAGCAGATACACTGCAATGATAAATCCGATGACGACATTATACAGGAAGCCGAGTGTGCCGGCTGCGCCCGATGCCAGCGCAGAGAGAATGCGCTGCGTCATATCGGCTGTATCCACCTGCCCCATCCCAAACTCCGATGCGGAGAACCGCTCGCTGAGTTCTTCCAGATAGCGGCTGAGGGTGCTGCCGCTGTGCAGCAGCTCCTCCCCTTTCTGCATGACCGTTTCAATATAACCGGGCAGCTTGTCCAGAAATGTTGTGATGCCGTCAACGACCTGCGAAAACACGGCGATGCAGAGCAGTGCGATGGAACCAATGAACAGCAATACGACCGTGAACGCGCTGATCACCCGCGGAACATGTGAAAGCTTCGGATGCTTTCCGAGCGGCTTTGCAAAGATTCTGCGCAGCCTGCGTTCCACAACCATCGCTGCGGGATTGAGCAGATACGCAAAAATCACGCCGGCAATCACGGGGCCGAGTGCGGAAAGCAGTCTCTGCACCCAGCGCATGACCGAAGAAATATGCAGAAACGCAAATGTAACGGCAATGCACCCGCACAGCACCAAAAAAAGCGTAAACGGGCGCATCTGCGCGAGAACAATCGGCTCACGCTGTCTGTGCTTCACGGCACTCGCCTCCCCCTCTTTCAGTCGTCCGGAAATGCCTCCGCTTCGAGCTTTTCACGCTCTGCTCCGGAAAGCGGCGTGCTGTTATCGCTCCGCTCAAACGGATCGTCTCCGTCATCATCCAGAATACTCTTGTAATTGGGATCTGTCATATCTTCCGGCTGCGGCACCGCCGCTGCTGCCTCTTCGGTCTGCGTGCGCGCCTGTTTTCTGCGCACCAAAGACACAATCAGTACAATGACGAACAATACCGCAAGCACGGCAATGACCGCAATGATGATCATATTTCCGTCAATGCCGATCTGCTTGAATGAGATGTCGTTGTCCGAGGCATAGGCTTTTGCTGCGGACTTTGCACTGCCGCGCAGCACGAAATCCGGCAGCAGAATCACATTCGATTCCGGATCCTCCGTCTCATACTGATAACCGAACGCATAATCGGAAATCTCGGTCACGCTGTCCGGCACGGTAATCCCGTGAATGCCTGTACACCCGAAAAATGCCACCCCGCCGACCTTTGTCACTGTATCGGGAATCGAAATCTCCGTCAGCGATTTGCAGCAGTAAAAGGCGTAATCACCGATCTCTGTCACGCCCTCCGGAATCGTAAACGAGGTCAGACCCGTCTCAGCAAACAGCGTGCTTTCGATGGATGTAATCCCGCTCGGCATTGTAAACTGCGTCAGATCGGAGCAATTCGCAAAGGCACCCTCGCCCAGCTCCGTGACACTGTCCGGCACTGTGATCTCCGAAAGCGATGCGCCGGAAAAAGCATACGGTGCAATCGCCGTCACGCCGTCTGCAACCGCATAGCTTCCGCCCGCGCCTGCCGCAGGGTACAGCATCAGTGTCGTACCGGCAGCGTCAAACAGCACGCCGCTTTCATCTGTGACATAGCTGCTGTTGCCCTCTGCCACCGTAATGCGTTCCAGTGCGTTGCAGGAAACAAATGCGTAGGGTGCAATGGACGTAACCGATGCCGGAATGGTCAGTTCTTTCAGCGAGGAACAGCCGATAAACGACATGCCGCTGATGGTCTGCACGCCCTCTTCGATTGTCACATGCTCCAAAGCCTCGTCATAGTAAAACGCGTAGCCCGGAATCTCCGAAAGAGACGCGGGAACTGTAAATTCTTTCAGCGAAAAGCAGTAGCCGAACGTATAGTCACCGATCTCTGTGACCGTATCCGGCAGCGTGAACGATGTCAGTGCTTCACAGTCGAAGAACGCGCCGTCCTCGATCAGCGATACCGTGCCTGTGCTGAATGTCAGCGTTTGCAGGGCATAGCATTCGCTGAATGCACCTGTCCGGATCGCATTCAGATTCGCCTGAATTTCCACCGAGGTCAGTCCGCCGCACTCCGAAAAAGCATACTCACCGATTTCCAGAATCGGATAGCCGGAAAAATCTCTCGGAATAATCACCTTGGTCAGTCCCGAATCCGCCGCCGTAATCCGCACGCCGCCTTCGATGACCTCATATGTCAGTGTTTCATCGGTAAATGTCCGCGCCGCAGTGCTGTCATCCGCCGCGGCTCCGACCGCAGGAAGCACAGGCAGCAGACTGCACGGCAGCAGCACTGCCGCCGCTGCCGGCAAAAGCCGCAACCGAAACCGGTTCATGCGTCATCCTCCTCTTTCTTCGCACGCTTCTTTTTGCCGCCCGCAAATGACACAATGCTGAATATCAGAATCGCCGCAATCGCTGCCGCACTCCCGATGATGCCCGCCAGTCTGCCGCCGCTGATTGCTTCCGTATCTTCCAGCACAAGCGGCTGTGTCGTTGTCCCGGACAATTCGGATTCCGAACCGTCCTCCGGTTCATCCAGCGGGGCAAACGTAAAGCTGTTGCCGTTTTCGGCATCGGTGCAGTATGTCTCTGCAATCGTACCTGTATATCCGCGCACAATAAACGCATCATCCATCACAAAGTCGCCGTACGCATTGACAATCCAGCCGAATGCAGAATATCCGATTGCTGTCACTGCCGCAGGAATTGTCACCTCCGTCAGCTTTGTATCAGCAAACGCCTGCTGCCCGATGGTTGTGCAGTGCGCCGGCAGCGTGATCTCAGTGATCTTCGTGCCGGCAAATGCTGCCGCGCCGATCGAAGTAATGTCATCATGCAGCGTCACCTTCGTGAGATTGGAACAGCTGTTGAAGCCGTACTCCGGAATCTCTGTCACACCCGCCGGAATCGTAATCTCAGTCAGGGAGGTGCAGTCGGAAAATGCAGAATATCCGATATATTCCAGCGAATCCGGAAACGTCACCGACGTCATTGTATAGCAGCTTGCAAACGCCACATTGCCGATACCGACAACGCCCTCTTCAATCACGACCTCCGAGGGCTTCAAGGCAATCGGATACCGCATCAGTGCCGAACCGTCTGCTGTGTACAGCACGCCGTCCCGGCTCTCCCAGTATTCGCTGCCCTCTTCCACAAGAAACGCCTCGATATTGGTGCAGTTCGCAAAGGTGAAATTGCCAAAGCCCATCACACTCGCCGGAATCGTCACCGATACCAGAGAATGATTGCTGACAAAGGCATAGTCTCCCAGCAGCACAACCGGCAATCCGTCCAGCTCCGACGGGATGACCAGTTCTGCTTCGCTGCCGTTGTACGCCTCGATGCAGGCTGCCTGCTTTGTCTCATCCTCCGCATCCTGATAAATCGAGTAAACATAGTCCCCGCTCTCGTAGGTCTCATAGTCCTCTGTTTCACTCCCCGGAAGCACTATCTCGTTTTCTTCCAGTGCCGCACAGTTCATCGCACAAACCATCGCCGTCAGGCCTGCTGCCAAACACGCAGCACCGCCGCGCCGCAGCGTTCTCCGCTTGTCCTTGTCCACCGTAATTCACTCCTTTATATTACAAAAAAGGGCGAAAACAGGGCATACCCGTGCCTTGCTTTCACCCCTTGCAAATGACCGGATGCAAAGACAGGCAGCAGATCCTGCATCTGCTGTGAGCGGCTGTCTCTGCTTCCCGTTTCCATATTTCTCTCCCCATCCGGTGTATCCGATACTGCATGCCGGCGTGTTCCCCAACCGCACCGGCACACGGTCTTTTCTTATTCGACCGTCACAGATTTCGCAAGATTTCTCGGCTTATCAACATTGTTTCCGCGCAGCACAGATGTGTAATATGCAATCAGCTGCAACGGCACAACCGCCGGCATCGGCATGAGCAAATCGTCAATCTCCGGCAGTGCAAACCGTTCATCGGCAACATCCGCCTCCGGCTGATAGGATTCCCCGCAGACCAGAATCGTATGTGCGCCTCTGGTCTTGACTTCCTTGATATTGGAAACCGTCTTCTCATGCAGTGCTTTCTGTGTATCCACGGCAATGACCGGCATCCCGTCGTGAATCAGCGAGATTGTGCCGTGCTTTAATTCGCCGGCAGCATAGGCTTCGCTGTGAATATAGCTGATTTCTTTGAGTTTCAGGGAGCCCTCCATCGACAGTGCGTAATCCAGACCTCTGCCGATATAGAGCAGCGATTCCGCCTTTTCCAGCGAACGGGAAATGGTTTTCAGTTCATCCTTGCGCGCCAGAATTGCCTCGATCTGTGCAGGCGTATCCAGCAATGCTGCGGTCAGACGGCGGCACTCTGCCTCGTCAATCTGCTGCTTTGCAAGCGCGAGTGTAAAGGCAAACAGATACATCACAGAAATCTGCACCATATATGCCTTCGTCGATGCAACCGCGATCTCCGGGCCTGCATGTGTATAGATCAGCATATCCGCCTCGCGTGCGATGGAAGAGCCTTTTGCATTGACAATCGCAAGCGTTTTCGCCCCGAGCTTCTTTGCAAGGCGCATCGCTTCCAAGCTGTCCGCTGTCTCGCCCGACTGCGAGATAATAATAATCAGATCCCCTGCGCCGATCAGCGGAGAACGGTACCGGAATTCCGAAGCAATATCGACAATGACCGGCGTTCTCGCCAGTTTCTCGATCACATATTTTCCGACCATGCCCGCGTGCATCGCCGTGCCGCACGCAACAATATAAATATTGCGGAAATCTCTGACGCTTTCCTTTGTGATGCCGCATTCGCTCAGATTCGGCAGACCGTTTTCAATGCGCGGCAAAACCGTCTTTTTGACCGCTTCCGGCTGCTCGTGAATCTCTTTCAGCATGAAATGCTCATACCCCTGCTTTTCTGCGGCTTCCATATCCCAGTCCGCAGTTTGCAGCTTCTTTTCGATCTGCCGGAACTGCAAATCAAAGAACTGCACGCCGCTCTTTTCCAGCAGGGCAATTTCATCATGTTCCAGCAGATAATACTGCTTTGTATATTTCAAAATGGCAGGGACATCCGAGGCGATGAAGCTCTCGCCCTCTGCGATGCCGACAATCAGCGGACTTTCCCGCCGCACGGCATAAATCCGCTCCGGAAAATCCGAAAACAGAATGCCCAGTGCAAAGCTGCCCGTTACCTCCTGCATCGTATCCGCGATGCAGCGCAGCGGATCGCCCGCATAGTGCGAATCCAGAAGCTGTGCCACAACCTCGGTATCCGTCTCGGAGGCAAAGGTTCTGCCCTCTGCCAGAAGGCGGTCTTTCAGTTCCTTATAATTTTCAATAATGCCGTTATGTACAACAGTCACTCTGCCGCCGCAGTGCGGATGCGAATTCACATCCGACGGCTCGCCGTGTGTCGCCCAGCGGGTATGCCCGATGCCGACAGTTCCCTCCGGCTTGCCCTCGGTTTCTATCTTTTTTGCGAGATTTGCAAGCTCGCCCTGCGATTTGACCACAGATATGCCGCTCTGCTCTGCGACCGCAATGCCCGCAGAATCATAGCCGCGGTATTCAAGCTTGGAAAGACCGTCGATCAGAACGGAAACACAGTCCCGCTTGCCGACATAGCCAACAATTCCACACATGGTATCTCCGATTTCCTTTCTGTATGCGTGTTTCAGTAGTATGTAGTACGCAGTTCTCTGCGAACCGATGCTGCAAATAGATAGCACTATTATATCATATTATATTGGAAATTGCAAGCATTTTTTCCTTTTCTTTTGTTTTTGCGGATGTAACCGATCCGGCGCATTTTCCGTCCTGATAGACAAGAGGCTGTGAAATGTGATACAATAGAGGAGAAGGGAGGGATGCGCCATGCAGGAACATGAGATTCTGACGCTGTTTCATGCGCGCGATGAAGCAGCAATCCGGGCTGTGGACGAACAGCTCGGCGGCTTGTGCCGCAGCATCGCAAGGCAGATTCTCGGCACTGAGGAAGATGCCGAGGAGTGCTGGAACGATGTCCTGCTCCGCCTCTGGAACGCGATCCCGCCCGCAAAGCCCTCACATCTCACAGCTTATGTCTGCACGGTGACGCGCAATGCCGCGCTCGACCGCTATGACAGATCCAATGCCGCAAAACGCGGCAGCAGCCAGATTCCCGCACTGCTTGACGAACTTGAAGAATGTCTCCCCGCAGCCGACAATGTCGAAGCGGAGGTGCAGGCGCGGGAAACCGCAAACAAAATCAATCAGATGCTCGGAGAGCTTTCGCCGGAAGCACGCCGCTTTTTTGTGCTGCGGTATATGTACATGCTGCCGGTCAGAGAAATCGCCTCGCGCTGCGGCTGCGGTGTCAGCAAGGTCAAGGTTTCCCTGCTGCGTGCCCGCAGAGCATTGAGAGAATTATTGGAGGGTTATGATGAAAAATAATATGCATCTGCTGCGGGCGATGAGTGACATTCGTCCGGAGTACATCGAAGAATCCGCAGATGCGGCACCGTCCGGCGGAATCCACCGGTTTTGGCGGGCAGCGGCAGCCGTTGCTGCCGTGGCTTGCATCGGTGCTGCGGTGCTGATCCTGATACCGCGCAATGATGACAGTCTGATTACACCCGCAAATTCGGCACAGAACCTTGAAAATATTGTCACTGAGATTCATCCGTCTGCTTCGGATGCCGAACAGAATGCGGAATCGACAACAGCAGCTTCTGTGATACAGGTCACGGAAATTGCCGCAGAACAAACCGATCTGAGCGAGCAGTCCGTTTCCGAACCGTCGTCCGCAGATGCGCCGCAGACGACCACTGAAAAATGCTTCACAAAGCCGCCTGTGCATGGCAGCACCACGCAAACCGTCAGCAGCACCACCGCAACCACATCACAGACAACCGGTTCGGCAACATCCGCAACGACAAGCGGTTCGGCAACATCCGCAACGACAACCGGTTCGACAACATCTGCAACGACAACCAATACAGAGCTTCCGTGGGTTATTCCTTACACACCCGTCCAAGTCACTGTCAATGAGACAGTCCGGGAATACGGCTATAACTGCGATGATCCCTTCTACGGCGGCGACGCAGGAGAATGGACGCGCATCTCTGTGTCGGACGGCTGGAACGGCACCTATAAATACGAGCAGACTTCGCTCGGAAACGGGCAGGAGCGGCTGCGGCTCTGCGCCTATCTCGGCAGCGGCAGCTTAAAGGTCGCGCTCGCCTCGCAGAACGGCGAGATCGGCTCCGTGATCGACGGCACGCTGTATCTGAATCTTGTCGAGTACCAGCCTGAGGTGATGGACTGTTCAATGGCATACTACACCATCGACATCATCTATCAGACCGGCGCACTCCCGAAGCTGAACGGTCTGAATCTGACCATGCGCGTATTGCAGGATTCCGTGAATGCCGGCTCCGAGGTTCAGCAGGAATACCGCGACCTCACAAGCAAAAGCATCGGAGACTGCATCATCAATCTCTACGAATGACAACACATGACATCCTTTCACAGATTGCGGTGTTTCGCTGCGGCGAAGCACCGCCTTTTTTGTCGATCTTTGCCGAGGACTGTCACGGTATGTGACAGAATGATGAATCCCGCTCTTTTCCACTTGATTTTTTGCGCGAAATCAAGTATAATGATATTCACAGGAAAACAGACACGCGACGCACTCCCGGCTGCGCACGGGAGACGCTCGGACATCCCGCCGCGCAGGGCAGATTGGAAAACAGTATGCAGAAAAAAGAATTTCGGGACAACGACCCCGCCCGCAAGGACGATACACAAAATATCCTTCCGGTCATCGCGCTGCGCGGCATTGTCGCGTTTCCGCACATGGTGCTGGATTTTGAAATCGGAAGAAATGAATCAAAAAAAGCCGCAGATGCTGCGATCGGCACCGACCGCCAGTTGTTGCTGCTCACACAGCGCGATCAGTCTGTTCTCGAACCGACTGCCGCTGATCTGCACCGCATCGGCGTCATTGCCGAGATCCGGCAGATTCTTCGCGGCAGCAGCGGCACCCGCATTCTGGTCGAGGGCATCCGCCGCGCAAAGGTCACCAAGCTCCTGCCGCCCACTTCCGCAGCCTATTGGCAGGCGGAGTATAGACCCATGCCCAATTACAGCCGCAGCCGCGCCACCGATGAGGAAATGCAGGCAATCGTCAACTCCGTGCGCTCTGAATTTGCCGCGCGCTGCCGCCTCTCTCCCCACCTTCCGCGCGAATTCATGGAGATGCTGCTCTCGGAAGAGGATCCGCAGCTGCTCTTTGAGGGCATTTGGTCCAATGTGGAAATCGGCTACCACGACCGGCAGATGATGCTTGAAGAGGGCAGCCTCTTCCTCCGCATGACCATGCTCTTTGCCGTGCTGAAACGCGAAAACGAAATTCTCCGCATCGAACAGGATATTCAGTCCAATGTGCAGATGCGCATTGAGCAGGGGCAGAAGGAAATGTTCCTGCGTGAACAGCTCAATGCCATCCGCGACGAGCTGGGCGAAAACAGTGACCCGGCAAATGATGCTTCCGATCCGCAGCAGTACCATGACAAGATCAATGCACTCGCTGCCTCGGATGAAGTCAAGGAGAAGCTCCACAAAGAAGCAAATCAGCTCTCGCGGATGCCCTCCGGCTCGCAGGAAGCCTATGTCATCAGCAATTATCTCGATACGGTGCTGTCGCTGCCGTGGGGAATCTACACAAAGGAAAAGCTCGACATCCGCAAGGCGGAAGCACTGCTCAACAAAGAACATTACGGTCTCAAACGCGTTAAGGAGCGGGTTCTCGAAAGCATGAGCGTCCACGCGCTCCAACCGGAACTGACCGGTCAGATTCTCTGTCTTGTCGGTCCTCCCGGCGTCGGCAAGACCTCCGTGGCACAGTCTGTCGCAAAAGCACTCGGCAGAAACTATGTCCGCATCTCTCTCGGCGGCGTGCGCGATGAAGCCGAGATCCGCGGCCACCGCAAAACCTATGTCGGTGCGATGGCAGGCAGAATCATTGAGGCGATGCGGCAGGCAAAAAGTATGAATCCGCTCATCCTGCTCGACGAAATCGACAAGCTTTCGGGCGACTTTAAGGGCGACCCTGCCGCTGCACTGCTCGAAGTCCTCGACAGCGCGCAGAACCACAGCTTCCGCGACCATTTCATCGAAGTGCCGTTCGACCTGAGCCGCGTCCTCTTCCTCACAACCGCCAACGACGCGGGTGCCATCCCGGCACCGCTCTTCGACCGCATGGACGTCATCGAACTGAATTCCTACACACGCGAAGAGAAATTCCATATCGCAAAAGAACATCTCGTGAAAAAACAGATCCGCGCAAACGGTCTGAAAGCGGTACAGATCCGCATTACCGATGCCGCACTTTATGATCTGATCGACTACTATACCAAAGAGGCAGGCGTGCGCACGCTCGAACGGCAAATCGCATCGCTGTGCAGAAAATGCGCCAAAACTCTGCTGACCGAAAATGTCAAAAAGGTGCAGTATACGCCGGAATCGCTTGAAGCGGCACTCGGTCCGCACAAGTTCTCACGCGACTATTTCTCGCGGGAGGATGCCGTCGGTCTGGTCAACGGGCTTGCCTGGACAAGCGTCGGCGGCGTGCTGATGCCGCTGGAAGTGCTGACACTGCCGGGCAAGGGCGACATCCAGCTCACCGGCTCGCTCGGTGACGTGATGAAGGAAAGTGCAAAGATCGCCGTCTCCTACGCACGCTCCGTGGCGCGGCAGTATGCCATCAATGCAGAGCTGTTCAAGACAAAGGATCTGCATATCCATGCGCCGGAGGGTGCTGTGCCCAAGGACGGTCCGAGCGCAGGCGTCACGATGCTGACCGGACTGATCTCCGCTTTGTCGGGCATTCCGGTGCGGCATGACATCGCAATGACAGGCGAAATCACACTGCACGGCAGGGTTCTGCCGATCGGCGGTCTCGTTGAAAAATCTATGGCTGCCTATAAAAACGGCATCCGCACTGTGCTGATTCCCGCAGACAATGTACCCGACCTCACGGAACTGGATGAGACCGTGCGCGATGCAATTCGGTTTATCCCCTGCGAAACAGTCGATACGGTTCTCGAAACGGCACTGAAACCGCCGAAATATGATACCAAGCTGGAACCGCTGCATGAGGATGATCTCCAAAAGCTCATGCTCCCGCCGCTGCCGGATGCGCCGCGCTGGGAACGCAAGCGCGGCGGCAAGTCCAAACCTGTAACCTGATGCACGGCAATTACAGACAGACCGTCCGTGCCTGCTTTGTCGGCTATATTGTGCAGGCGATCGTCAACAATTTTCTCCCGCTGCTGTTTCTGACACTGCAACGCCAATACAGCATCTCTTTCACGCAGATCACACTGCTGATTACATTCAATTTCGGCATACAGCTCACAGTGGATCTGCTGTCTGCACGGGTTTCTGAAACAATCGGAATCCGCACCTGTATGGTGGCTGCACATGTCTTTGCCGCAGCGGGTTTTCTGCTGCTTCCGGTGCTTCCGGAGATCCTGCCGCCGTTTGCCGGCATTCTGATTGCTGTCATGCTCTACGGCATCGGAGGCGGTCTGCTCGAAGTGTTGGTCAGCCCGATCGTCGAAAGCTGCCCTTCCGATCACAAGCCCAAAGCCATGAGCCTGCTGCATTCGTTCTACTGCTGGGGTCAGGTCGGTGTCATTCTGTTTTCCACACTCTTTTTTGCGATATTCGGTACGCAACACTGGAATATCCTCGCCTGCCTCTGGGCAGTCATACCGCTCATCAATGCCGTCATGTTTCTTCGTGTGCCGTTTGCACCGCTCATTGAGGAAGATGAAAGCCGCATTCCCGTCAGGGCAATGCTGAAACAGAACACCTTTTGGCTTCTCATACTGATGATGGCATGTGCGGGTGCCTGTGAACTGACCGTCAGTCAATGGGCTTCCTTCTTCGCAGAAGAGGGTCTGCACATCAGCAAAACTGCCGGCGACCTTGCAGGTCCCATGCTCTTCGGCATTTTCATGGGCAGTGCCAGAACATTCTATGGCAAATACGGAGATAAAATCAACATCGACAGGTTTATGACTGCAAGCACCGTGCTGTGTATCTGCTCGTATCTGCTGATCTCACTCGTGCCGTTTGCACCGGTTAATCTCGCAGGCTGCGCGCTTTGCGGACTGTCCGTCGGGATCATGTGGCCGGGGGCATTCAGCAAGGCTGCGGCATCGTTCCGGCGCGGCGGAACCGCACTCTTCTCGCTGCTCGCACTCGCAGGCGATCTCGGCTGCGCCGGGGGGCCGACTTTCGCCGGTTTCATTTCCAATTTCTCCGATCTGAAAACAGGAATCCTCGCAGCAACCGTATTCCCTGTGCTGATGCTGGTCGGGCTGCTTTGCCTGCACCGCACCTGCGCAAACACCGATACACAACCGGAAAGGAACAGCCTATGAACTGGAATACCGCGGAATTTTCTGCCGCATACGGCCTCGCTTCCCAGCTTCCCGAAAGTAAAACTCCGGAGATCGCTTTCGCCGGACGCTCCAATGTCGGCAAATCCACACTCATCAATAAGCTGTTTCAGCGGAAAAATCTCGCGCGCGTCAGCTCAGTCCCGGGCAAAACAGCAACCATCAACTTCTACCGCTGTCAGCATGTGACCTTTGCAGACCTCCCCGGCTACGGCTATGCGAAAACCGGCAAGTCCGAGCTGCGCCGCTGGCAGGAGCTGATCAACACTTATTTGCAGCAGACGCGCGATATTCGCGCCATCCTTCTGCTGATCGACCTGCGGCATCCGCCGACCAAAAACGACTTGCAGATGGTCGATTTCCTGATCGACACCGAGATGCCCTTCGCGATTGTGCTGACTAAGGCAGATAAGCTCAACAAGCGCGAGCGCGAGGAACGTCTCGCTGCGCTGCCGGCAGAACTGCCGCAGTTTGACGATCTGACGACCATTGTGTTCTCTTCTGTCACCGGTGAGGGCGTGGAGGAATTGCGCGCGCTGATCGAGGATATTACCACGGAGGAGGCATCTTGATTCCCTAAGAAAAATCGGACTTTACCGGCGTGATCGGGGGACATTGTGGGGACGCTCACGCTTGCGCGGTTGCGTTTGCTTCGCAAACGTCAAGTCGCCCACACCCCCTGCCGGAGGGATCGCTATCCCCTCAGCGGGAGTTTGAGGGCTTGATGTTTGCATCGCAAACTCAACCGCGGAGCGTGAGAGCCCTCAAAACATCTCTCAATGATGCTGATAAATTCCGATTCATCTCAATGAATACGAATAAAACGCCCCGAAGCAATTTCGCATTTGCTTCGGGGCGTAAATTTCCTTATCAGTACCGTCGTGACAGATCAGAATTTAATCTCACGCGGCACATAGCTGGTGTGCAGAATCTCATGCGCCTTATGACTGCCCGGCTTTTCCAGATACTCATTGTAGAGCGTCTGAACCGCAGCATTCTCCTGCGACTTGCGCAGATCCATCTCTGCATCGACACTGTACAGAGCCTTTGCGCGGAGTGCGCGCAGATCTGTGAAGTTACGGACAGATGCCGGCTGGATCGGCTGACCGCCGCCGTTGACACAGCCGCCCGGACAAGCCATGATCTCGATGAACTGATAATCGGCTTCGCCTGCGCGAACCTTTTCCATCAGCTTTCTTGCATTTGCAAGACCGCTTGCAACCGCAACCTTGACGGTGACGCCGCCGGCGGTATAGCTTGCTTCCTTGATGCCCTCGATGCCGCGGACTTCCTTGAAGTCCACCTGATCTGCTGCGAGCTTTTCACCGCTGATTGCCTCGACAGCAAAGCGCAGTGCCGCTTCCATAACGCCGCCGGTCGCACCGAAGATCAGACCGCCGCCGGTGTAAAGCCCCAGCGGATCGTCAAACTTCTCGTCCGGCAGAGAGCAGAAGTCGATGCCGGCACGGTCGATCATGCGGGCAAGCTCACGGGTTGTCAGTGCAATATCCACATCCGGATAGCCCGAAGCAGACTGATCATCTCTGCTGCGCTCAAACTTCTTCGCAGTACACGGCATCACCGAAACAGACACGATGTCCTTCGGATCCCAGCCCATCTTCTCTGCATAGTACGTCTTGATGATCGCACCCTGCATCTGCTGCGGGGACTTGCAGGTAGAGAGGTTCGGAATCAGATCCGGGAAATAATGCTCACAGAACTTGACCCAGCCCGGAGAGCAGGATGTGATCATCGGCAGTACACCGCCGTTGGTCACGCGCTCGATCAGCTCAGTACCCTCTTCCAGGATGGTAAGATCCGCGCCGAAGTTGGTATCTGTCACAACATCGAAGCCGAGTCTGCGCAGTGCTGCTGCCATCTTGCCCTCAACATTCGTGCCGATCGGATAACCGAAGCACTCGCCCAGACCTGCACGCACAGACGGTGCCGTCTGCACGACAACATGCTTGGTCGGATCTGCGATTGCTGCGAACACATCATTGGTGAAATCCTTCTCGGAGAGTGCGCCGGTCGGGCAGACCACGATGCACTGACCGCAGGATACGCAGGACGTCTCACCAAGACCTCTGTTGTAAGAAGAGCCGATGTTGGTGATAAAGCCGCGCTCATTTGCGCCGATGACGCCGATACCCTGTGTCTTCTCACAGGCAGCCACGCAGCGGCGGCAGAGAATACACTTGTTATTGTCTCTGTACATATGTGCAGCGGTGTCGTCAATCGGATACTCCGTGCGCTCACCGTCATAAACAGAGGAATCCTCGATGCCGAGATCGTTTGCAAGACGCTGCAATTCGCAGTTCTTGCTTCTCACGCACGAAAGACATTTTCTGTCGTGATTGGAGAGGATCAGCTCCATCGTCTTTCTGCGCGAATCCAGCACCTTCGGGGAGTTGGTCTGCACCTCCATGCCCTCGGAAACCGGATACACACATGCTGCGACCAGTCTTGCCGGTCCGAGTGCCGGTCCGCGCATCTCCTGCGCCTCGACCATACACATACGGCATGCACCGATCTCATTGATGTCTTTCAGATAGCAGAGCGTCGGAATCGTGACGCTTGCTGCACGGGCTGCTTCCAGAATCGAAGTACCCTTCGGGACTGCCACAGGCATCCCGTTGATTTTTACATTTACCATATCACTCATGTTCCTGCGCCTCCCTTACTGCTTGCTGATTGCCTTGAACTTACACTGTGCAAGGCAGGCTCCGCACTTCACGCACTTTGCTGTGTCGATTGCAAACGACGCGAGCTTGTGACCCTCAGCGATGTAATCGGTTCTCTCGATCGCAGACGCCGGGCACTGCTTTGCGCACATGCCGCATCCGATACAGGTATCCTTGTCGATGACATATTGCAGCAGCGACTTGCAGACGCCTGCCGGACATTTCTTATCGACAATATGTGCCTCATACTCATCGCGGAAGAAACGCAGCGTGGAAAGCACCGGGTTCGGTGCTGTCTGACCCAGACCGCAGAGGGAATTTGCCTTGATGTAATTGCAGAGGCCTTCGAGCTTATCCAGATCTTCCATCGTGCCGTTGCCGCTGGTGATCTTGTCGAGGATCTCATACATGCGCTTTGTGCCGATCCGGCACGGCGTACATTTACCGCAGGATTCATCCATTGTGAATTGCAGGAAGAACTTTGCGATGTCAACCATGCAGTTGTCCTCGTCGAGAACAATCAGACCGCCGGAGCCGATCATACAGCCGATCTTTGCAAGGCTGTCATAATCCACGCTGACGTCATAATGTGCAGCCGGAATACATCCGCCGGACGGACCGCCTGCCTGTGCTGCCTTGAACTTCTTGCCGTTCGGGATACCGCCGCCGATTTCCTCGATGATCTCGCGGAGTGTCGTACCCATCGGAATCTCGACCAGACCGGTATTCTTGATCTTGCCGCCGAGCGCAAAGACCTTTGTACCCTTTGCCGTCTCGGTGCCCATGGAAGCATACCACTTTGCGCCGTTCAGAATGATCTGCGGCACGTTTGCATAGGTCTCAACATTGTTGAGGATGGTCGGCTTCTGATACAGACCCTTTTCTGCCGGGAACGGCGGACGCGGACGCGGCTCACCTCTGTTGCCCTCGATCGAGGTCATCAGTGCCGTTTCCTCACCGCAGAGGAATGCGCCTGCGCCCAGACGCAGATCAATGTCGAAATCAAAACCGGTTCCGAAAATATCCTTGCCCAGCATGCCGACTTCTCTTGCCTGCTTGATGGCAATGCGCAGTCTCTGCACGGCAATCGGATATTCGGCACGGACATAGATATAGCCCTGCTTTGCGCCGATTGCATAGCCTGCGATGGTCATGGCTTCCAGCACAACATGCGGGTCGCCTTCCAGAACGGAACGGTCCATGAATGCACCGGGGTCGCCCTCGTCGGCGTTGCAGCAGACATATTTCATATCCGCATCCGGCACAATATTGCGGGCGAGCTTCCACTTGGTACCCGTCGGGAATCCGCCGCCGCCTCTGCCGCGCAGACCGGAATCAGAAATCTCCTGAATGACCTCCTCCGGCGTCATCGCAGTCAGCACCTTATAGAGTGCCTGATAGCCGTCTCTGCCGATGTACTCATTGACATCTTCCGGATTGATGAAGCCGCAGTTTCTCAGCGCGACGCGGTGTTGCTTGCGGTAGAAATCCGTATCGTTCAGGCTCTTCAAGCCTTCATCGGTGACAGTCTCCTCATAGAGATAATCCTTGACCGGATTGCCGCCGATCAGATGCTCGTCCACAATGCGCGGAATCATATCCATATTCACATGCGTATAGAACGAGCCTTCCGGATAGACAATCATGATCGGGCCGCGCTCGCACAGACCGAAACATCCGGTTCTCACGACAAAGACCTTCCCGTCGATGCCCTTTTCTTTCAGCTGACGTTCCAGCTCATCTGCAATCTTCATCGAGCCGGAAGAGGTACATCCCGTACCGCCGCACATCAGAACATGCTTTTCGTATTTTGCGCCGTCTGCCTGTTCGCCAAGACGAATCGCAACCTCACTGCGCATCGCTTCCTTGATGGCATTGAGGTCCTGCAATGTTTTCATAGTAAACCTCCTAGTGTTTGATATGCCTTTTGTCAATCGGCGTATTTTGCGAGGATCTCTCGAAGCTCCTCCGGCTTTCCGGTCAGTCTGCCGTACACATCATCGTTGACAGTGACAACCGGTGCCAGACCGCACGCGCCGACGCAGCGGCAGTCATCCAGGGAGAATTTGCCGTCATCTGTAATCGCGCCGCACTCGATGCCCAGCTCCTCTTCGAGCTTTTCAAGCACAACGCCGGAGCCTTTGACGTAGCATGCCGTACCAAGGCAGACGGAAATGCGGTATTTGCCCTTGGGCGACAGTGTGAACTGTGCATAGAATGTGGCAACACCAAAGACCTTTTCCATCGGAACATCCAGCTCCTGCGAGATGATGGTCTGCACCTCCACCGGCAGATAGCCGTAGATCTCCTGTGCCTTCTGCATGACCGGCATCAGACATCCGGGGTCATCGCGCAGGGCGTCAATCGCGGCGCGAAGCTCCTGCTCCTGCTCCGCTGTCCCTGTAAAGGGGAGAGTTGCGATTTTCTTTGCCATTAGAATCGTGCCTCCTTTGTGGAATATGTGAAACAAAGAATAAATGAATTTATCTGCTCATGCGGTTCTTCCGCACATAGCAAATCCGGCTGCATTGCGCTTCGCATTGCGTCCGCCTCCCGCGTACAAATCGCATCTGCGGAAACGGCAGCATCGGGGTGCAGTGTACCGGAAAAAAGTATATACGCCGCAGGGCATACATACCCTTTTGTATTTTACTATAAATCACGCGGAAAATCAAGATAAAAAATGCACAACATTTGCAGCCGGTTTTCGTATGTTTCTATGAGATAGCCGATTCTAACCGCATGAAATCTGCGTATATTCGCCATTTTTCGAGATGCTGATCTGTCGCAGACTGTCCGCGCCGGAGAGACAGATGTATTACATACGCAAAAAAGCCGCGTTTTCGACACCGCTTTGGAATAATTTTTTTCAAAATCAGAAAAATCGCGCTTTCTCGGCACCGTTTTTGCATAGAATAATAACGCAAAGAGGTGCTTTTCAGCCTATCGTACAAGTGGGTAAATGCCGATATGCACAACCCGGTCGGACAGTGCGCCTCGCTGCACAAAAATACACCGAACAAAAGAATCTTGGAGGTCGAAATGGAACAGTTGAACCGATATTTGCCGGAGGGCAGCTTTCTGGACTCTCCGCAGAACACAGAATCTCTGCGCTCCGAAGCGGCACTGCGCGAAGCAATGCAGACCGGACAGCGGCTCGAAGCAAGGGTGCGCGTCTGCGACGGCGGACATAATCTGCATGTGGAACTGCCCTGCATGCGCGGGCTGATTCCGCGCAGTGAGGGTGCGCTCGGCATCAGCGACGGCACAACACGCGACATCGCCCTGATTTCGCGCGTCAATAAACCCGTTTGCTTCTCCGTTCTGCGCATCGAACACGACGAGAACGGTCAGCCGGTTGCCGTACTGTCGCGCCGCATCCAGCAGGAACATTGCAGAGACGGATACATCAACAGACTGCATCCGGGCGATGTCATCCCAGCCCGCGTCACGCATCTCGCACCGTTCGGATGCTTCGTGGATATCGGCTGCGGGGTGCCGTCCCTGATCCCGATTGACGCGATTTCGGTATCGCGCATTTCTCATCCCTCGGACCGTTTCCGCGTCGGACAGGAGATCCGCGTGATGGTCAAGGGCTTTGAGAACGGCAGAGTCCTGCTCACACACAAGGAACTGCTCGGAACATGGGCAGAAAACGCCGCCTGCTTTTCTGCCGGTGAAACCGTCGCGGGCATCGTGCGGTCTGTGGAGGAGTACGGCATCTTCATTGAGCTGGCTCCCAATCTTGCCGGCCTTGCAGATCTGCGCGGAGATATACGTCCGGGTCAGCATGCCAGCGTGTATATCAAGAGCATCGTCCCGGAACGCATGAAGATCAAGCTCGCAATCGTTGATGTGTTCGACGAAAGCTGCCAGCCCCCGGCTCTGCATTATTTCTTCAACGGCAGTCATATGGATGAATGGATCTACACCCCGCCGCAGGCAAAGCGGCGCATCGCGACAGTGTTCTCATAAACACTTCTCCCGCACCGACAGCCAAAAACCGGAAGCGATTTCATATCATCGCTTCCGGTTTATTTTTCATTTCTGAAAAGACTGCACTCAGCCGAACAAATAGCAGCCGTCTTCGTTAATCAGCATGATAATTTCGCCCTGCGTCACGACCGGAACCGCTTCCTCGTCACCGTCGTACAGCGCGTACAGAGTGAACAGCACATCATGAATATCCTCTGCGTCCTCCTTGCACGCTGCCACAAAATCCTCGTCGAACATGCCTGCCTTTACATACATTTCAAAATAATCATCCAGGCCGTCTGATGTCACAAATTCCGATACATAGGAATAATACGACAGATTCAGCGAGGTCAGCGTCCAGCTCTCGTAGCCGTCCTCGTCAAAGCGGTGACACATCGTATCAAATACCGCTTCCATGCTGCTGCCCTGTGTTTCCAGATACGCACTGTATACGGATACATACGGCGGATAATATGCGCCCAGAAAAGCATCGTAATCATGCGATTCGATCGCTGCAAAATACGTTTTCAGCGTCTCGCCGTAGCGCGCATCCATCTCCTCGGTCATCGTCACGGCAATTCCGTCGGTGTTTTCCACGGATTCCGCAGTGCTTACGCCGCTCTCCTCCGGCACAGAGTTCTCGTCGGCACATGCCGTACAGCAAAATGCCGTGACCGCCGCGATGCCGCAACACAGATATTTTTTCATCTTCACTTTGATCGCTCCCGTCAGTTGTAAATAATATACCACTGTCCCAGATATTGCAGCAGGAACAGCGTTTCGCCCTCAACAACACAGTCCGTCTCCGTGTGGATGTCGGAATCTGCCGCCGCAAGATACCGCGTGACGGTCAGCTCATAAAACTCGGTGATGTCCTCCGAAATCTTCGTCCCGTCTTTTTCCTCCGAAAGACCGTCCAGCATTTCCAGCAAGGCTGCACTCGTCGAATATGAATCGCCGACAATGCAGTCTGTAATGTCAATCATCGAAAATTTGAAATCGCCGCCGAAATAATCCGCAAATCCGGCATATGCGTTGGCGATCAGATCCTCGTCGGTAAATGCGTTCTCATAGACGGTGTTCAGCTCATACTCACGGTACAGCGGAAGCTGCAATGCCGTAAATGCCGCTGTATTCTGCTCTTCAATGCTGTCGTAATAGGCGAGCACCGTCTGTACCATCTCTTCGGTGAGGAAGCGCGTGTCATACTGCACGCTCGGCAAATCGGTATTCTTCACCAGTGTGAGGGTTGCGCCGTAAGGAAGATCCTCCTCGGCAACGGTCGTCCCGCTGCTGTCACCGCAAGCAGCAGCCGTCAGCAGCATGCCGCAGAGCAGCAGTGCTGCGATTGCTTTCTGTTTCATTTGTTTTTCCTCTTTTTCATGTCCTGATTCCGCTTTGTTTTGCTGCTGTAAATCAGAGTTTAGCAGCATCATTGAGAGATGTTTTGAGGGCTCCGCCCTCAAACTCCTGCTGAGGGGATAGCGATCCCCTCAGACTCCCCTATATAAAAAACCCCCGTCCCCGTACGGGAACGGGGTTTTTTTTGTACAGGGAGGCCCGGAGGGACCGCCGTCCCTCCGGCAGGGGTGTGGGGACAGCGTCCCCACAATGTCCCCCGCACACGCCGGTACATTCCGATTCGTCATCGGTCAGGGCTGAACCGGCATATCGGACTGTTTCAATGAGCCTGCAATCAGTTTCAGCACGATATTCAGATCAGAGCCGTCCGTCTTGCCGTCCGCATAGACATCGCAGTTGAGCTTACCCTGCACCGAAAGCTCGCTGACCGAGGCGACTGCCTTTGCGAGCAGCACTGCATCTGCAAGGGCGCATTCTCCGCTGCTGTCGGCATCGCCCCAGACCACGGTACCCGGCTCAGCCGTCGTGGTGGTGGTGGTTGTAGTCGTTGTCGTTGTCAGCACGGTGCTGTCTGCGACCGCAAACACCGTGTAGTTCACGCAGCCGGACGACTGTCCGTTTGCGCCGAGTGTCACGGTCTGTCCCGCCTGCACTTTCTTGCTGTACAGGTCAAAAATGACATCCGAGGAATTCGTGCAGACCTCGCCTGTTTTCGTGTAGCCGGACATCCAGGACGGAACCGTTGTGACACGCTGATCGAGTGCGATATATACGGTGCAGTCCGCGCCTGCGGTAAATGTACCGGAATCGCCGGAATTGCCCTTTGCATCGCAGGATGTGATGATACGCTCTGCGCCTGCAACTGCGCCCGAAAGCGTTGCATAGGTCACGGTGCGGTCACCGTAGAGCAGATCGCCCACTGCCGTGTCATACGCAATGCTCCAAGAGTTCATATGGTCGTAATCCGTAATCACCAGATTCTGAATCAGTTTGCCGTTCTGTGCAATCGGAGACTTGCTGAACACAAAGCTGTCGATGTTCAGCAGGTAGCTGCCGCCGCCTCCGGTAAATTTCAGATAAATATTGTTCACGCCCGTAATATTGCCGATATTGAAGGAAATATCTTCCCATGTGTTATAGCTGCCGGTGCCGGCAAAGTCGTAGCTTGCAACCAATGTGCCGTTGACGCTGCCCTTATACACTTCAATCGTGCAGGGGTTGCCGGAAACGCGCGCAGTCATGCTCTTGCCGCCGTCATCTCCGAAGTCCACATAACGGAACCCGATGTAATCGCCTGCTTCCACATACGCGACATGTGTTTCTCCGTCGCCGTCCTGATTGATGACGCCGGACATCACGGAATAGTTCTCCGCTTCAATCGTCTCATATGCCGAAATCGGATCGACATTGACTTCCGGAGACAGCTCAACCACACCCTCGGGGAATGCGTCAATCGTCAGGTCATTGATGTAATACTCGATGTTCATATAGCCCTGACCGCAATAGTCGCCTGCATAGTCGGAAGCGTCATTCGGATTCAGTCCGCGGGCAACTTCCCATTCATCCGCCATGCCGTCATTGTCCGAATCCACGATTTCCTTCGTCATGACCGCAGACGGATAGGAATATGTCACGCCGCACTGGATGCTGTATTTGTCCAGATCGGTGACGGAAGAATCATACGGCTCGGAGCCGCTGCACGAGCCGGTGCCGTTGCGCGTTTCCTCGGCACACTGCCGGTCAATCGCGGTACGCTTATCGCTGCTGATGCCGTTGCCCGCATAGGTGATGACATGCTCATACGATGCCTCTGCGCTCTCGCAGGTCAGCGCGGTCGAGACGTTTTCGCCGTTGACCGTTGTCGGAAATGCAGACGCGCTGTACAGATCGTCCATTGTGATGCCGATGGATGTTTTCAGCGTCACACCCGCCCAGTTGTCATTCGTGATGGCATTGAACGAGCCGTCCTGCATGATCATCCGGTTGCCGGCGCAGTACACCTTGAAATTCTCCGGCTTTGTGCCGCTGTCCACATACATCCAGTGATAGCCGCCGGTCGTCGATTTGCCCGCTTTCAGCGTGTTGTTGACATAATTCAGATGACCGATCGTGCCGTAAGTGGTCTGATAGCCCCAGTCATAGATGACATTATTCGTGAAATCCGCCGTCTCCTGTCCCTCGGTCTTGCCGCGGAAGTTGCGCGAGACGCAGTGGATAATGAGGTTGTGATCAAAGCTCAGATAGCCCTTGCCCAGCATGATGCCGAAGCCGTGCAGACCCTTGGAGTGACCGCCCCACGAATCCGCAGGACCGATGACGGAATACTGCACTGTGTAATATTCGTTGTTGGAATACAGTCCCCACTGCTCGTCGGTTGTCCAGCCCATCGAACAGTGGTCGATGATGGAATTGGATCCCTTCGCGCCGCCCCAAGCGTCATTGCCCGAACTGGTCGAGGCATACGGTCCGGGACGGGAGCTGATGAACCGGCAGATGATATTGTCGCCGGACATGCCCATCTTGTAGTTTTTCAGCGTGATGCCCGATCCGCCCGGCGCGGTCTGACCCGCAACCGTGACATTGCTCTGGCAGAGAATATTGCTCTTCAACTCAATCGTGCCGCTGACATCAAACACGACAATGCGGTTTGACTGGCTGACGGCATCACGGAAGGAACCGGTGCCGCTGTCGTTCAGATTCGTCACATGATAAACCGTGCCGCCTCTGCCGCCTGTCGCGTACTTGCCCGCGCCGACAGCTCCCGGAAACGCCAGGATGCTCGCCGCCGCCGATGCCGACTGCTCGGAGCTGCCCGCCGAAATCTTCGGCAGAATCCCGCAGGTCGCTGTCGTCAGCACCGTCAGTGCCGCTAAGCCTGACAAGACTTTTTTGTGTACCTGTTTCATGGTCTAAACCTCCAAATCCCCCAAAATCGGATGCAAAAGCGGCTTAGTTTCCGCTTCATCTGTTCTGTATCCGCTTTTTGCTGATACTACATCTATCATACCAAGTTTTCTCCCGTTTGTCAACTGCATTTTGCAGAGAGAATATGTCATATTGTACACAGTTTGACAAACGCACGGAAGTGTGGTAAAATGAACATGCATCAGAAATCTCTTTCCGGAAAAGGAGTCAACGCTTATGCTGATTTTCCGCAATCTGACCGCGGCACAGGCGCAAAACATCGACTGGCGGGCGCAGGAGATCACTCCCCTGCTGCCGGATCCTGCCCACGCCGCAAGCTGCATCGCATCCGGCGGCACGGTCATTGTCATTCTCCGTGAGGACAAGGTGATCGGGCTGGTCTCCCTCGAAGCTGCGACAACGAATTCCTCCCCCGTCTGCGGCATTCTCTCGGAGCTGGTCATCCTGCCGGCGTTTCGCAGACAGCATCTCGGCAGAATGCTGATGGGTCTTGCCGCAAACGCGACCGCCGACCGTTCGGTCTGGTTCCTCGCAGGGAATGTGCCGCAGACGCCCGAAGCCGCTGCCTTTGCTGCCTCCGTCGGCATGAAACCGGTCAGCTTTCTTCAAGATATGCAGGTGCTTGATCTCTCTGACGTCAGCGGTCTGCGCAATGGATAAGCCGGATACGCGCAGCAGAGCCGCGAAGCTGCTCCCCGCTGTGATTCTCATCTGTGTGACACTCTTTTTCGCCCTCGGCTCGCTGACCTCCGGCGACCGCAGCACAGCCGCACGCGCTGCCGTCTGGAAGCCGCTGCTCAAACTGCACGACAGCTTCCGGCTGGGATTCGGCGCGGACTGCATCGGAGATGTCTACCTCGCAGACGGCAGGCTGCTGAGACGCGCCGCAACACCAAACGAGGATACAGTCACCGAAGCCGCCCGCATTGTCAATGATTTTGCAGGCGGAACGGATACCCCCGTTTACTGCGCCGCAGTCCCCACAAGCGCGGGCATCTACGCCGATCTGCTCGACGAAAACGCGCCCGTTGCCGATGAAGCTGCTGTACTGCGTGCGTTTTTCAATCAGCTCGACAGCAGCATTGTGCGCATTGAGCTGCTCCCACAGCTCAACGGGATGCGCGAAGATTCCTCCTATGAACTCTATTACCGCACCGACCCGCGCTGGACAAGCTTCGGCGCATTCTGCGGCTATCAGACTGTCATCCGAAAACTCGGTTATTCCGCACTCGGCTATGACAAATTCACTGTGACCCATTTCGACAACGCCTATTTCGGCTCGCTCGCACAGGAAATCCAGTATTTCAGCGTGCAGCCTGACCTGATTGACCTCTATTCGGGCAGCTCTGCGCCCGCGGTCGTAAGCGGCACGATACGGTACGGCGACGGAACCGCCGCACCGTGCGAAAGCTGCTATGACACAAATGCAGAAGGGTATGACGTATTCACCGCATCCGCCGTGCCTGTGCTGCACCTTGAAACCGATCTTCAAAACGGCCGTCAGCTTCTGCTGATCTGCGATTCGTTCGGCGCACCGATGCTGCCCTTTCTCATGCAGCATTATCACAGCATTACTGCCGTGAGCCTTGAACATGCCGCAGATATGAACTGGCAAAGCGATACCGAAGGCGAAGAATACACGCAAATCCTCATTCTGTGCAGTGCGGAAACGCTCGCAGACACAGACCTGCTCCGCGCACTCAGCCCTGCACAAATCCGGGAATGAAAGGAAACTCTCTCATGAGCAAGAAAAAACAATCCCCAAGGCGCGGCAGCGCGCAGTCAAAAGAATCCTATGAACTGCGCGAGGCGCAGCGTCTTGCAAGAAAGCATAAGGCATACCGCAAAAAATGGCTGATCGCACTGGGATGTGTCCTTGCGGCGGCAGCGGTCACTGTCGGCGGCTTTTTCCTCTGGAACGTGATCCGCAACAGACCCCGCTCCCTCCAAAAAATGACTGCGGCAAAGACAGATCACTATTCCGTCAATGCAGCAATGCTCGCCTACTACTTTCAGGGGCATATTGACAGCTATCTCAGCTTTGCCGCTTCCGGCACCAGCATCCCGACCTTTGACACGGCGCAATCGCTGAGAACACAGTATTACGATGCGGATGCCGGCACAACATGGTATTCCTATCTCATGGACTACACGATGAATACGGTTCAGCAGACGCTCAAACTCTGCGAGGCAGCTTATGACGCCGGCTTTCAGCTCACTGACGAGGAGATGACAAAGATCCGCTCGGATGCCGAAGCGGTCGATCTCTCCAAATATCAGGAAGGCGTGACAACCGAGGACGTCGAAGCTGTCATGACGCTCCAAACCATTGCGGCGGACTATCAGAGAGAGGCACTCGGCGGCATCACGGTTTCCGATGAAGAGATCCGCGCCGAGGTCTCAGAAAATGAACACGATTATCTCACGTTCAACATGCTCTGCTATACCTTCGCATGGACACAGGCAGAGGCGGAAGCCGGTGCCACAGCGCACATCAATGCGGCAAAGCAGCACGCACAGGAGCTTTCGGAATGCACAACACGCGAAGCTTTTGAAGCCTATGTCACGCGATATGAAACAGAAGAGCGCGGTGCAACTGCCGAAGAAGCCGCGCAAACCGTCCGCGCGATGCGCATGATGATCGGATACTCCGGATACAGCGACGATGTGAAAGGCTGGATCGAAACTGCAAAACCCGGCGAAACCTATATTCTGGACAGCTCAGACCAATATTATGTCGAAGTCATGATGCTGCTCGACGAACCCGCGCTCGACCCCTCTGAATGTGTCGATCTGCGCGTCATCTATCTCCCGTCCGGCAATTATAATTACGATATTGATGCGACCGTCGATGCTGCCGAAGCCCTCATCGAACAGTGCAAAAACGCCGGCAGCTCCGAATCTGCCTTCGCGCAGCTCGCCGTGCAGCATTCCGCAGACACCTCAACTGCTTCAAACGGCGGTCTCGTCGAGGGATATTCCCGCATGCGCACAACCTACGGCGCGGAAACTGCCGACTGGGCATTTGAAAGCGGCAGACAGCCCGGCGATATGTTTATCTGCAAACGCAGCGCAGCCGTCGCAATCGCTTACTATGTCGGCAAAAATAACCGCTGCGGCTGGGAAAATCAGGTCTATCAGGCACTTTACAGCTCGAAAAACAAGGAGATCTCTGCCGCTTTGGTCGCCTCCGATGTGACTGTCAATTCCGAGGTGCAGCAGTATATCGACGGATAACAGGTTTTCATGTGAACGCGCGGTTTTTCTATTGACAAATATTGTCGAATACTGTATAATAATAGCAACCGCAAGCTGTTCGTGCGGAATTCTTTGGGAATATGGAGGAACAAAAAATGAAAAGAAAGAACATGCGGCGCAGAGCTTTTGCTGTTGCCGGAAGTCTTTCCACCGGTGCTATCATCGGCATCGCAGCCGGCTCGGTTGCTGTTGTCGGCACTGCTGCGGTCGGCGGCGTCGTCAGCACACAGCAGAAGCAGCCTCTCGCTTCTGTCTACTACGCGTCCGACAATCTGCTTGATGATCTGCAATCCGTGAACAGTGCTTCGTTTTCCATCCGCGCTGACGGAGAGCGCGCAAACGGAGCATTCGCTGTGGACTACGACGAGCGGACATTCCAGTTCTATATGGAGATTGACGACGAAGAAATTGCCCTTTACTATGCAAACGGAAAAGGCTGGGCATATGAGTACAGCGAATACTGGGGCAAGGAAGTCTACGATATTGACAAGGGCAGCGAGGAAGCCGAAATCTTTGAGTCGTTCTTCGATGCGATGGATAACAAAAAGCATGAGGACTGGGAAGATCTGATCAAAGATACCGAGATGGAAGAAGAGCTGGAAGAGGTCATCTATCTCAACCGCCTCAACGATACCGCCGAGAATCTCCAAAAACGCATGAAGCAGAGTGCAACCAGAAAAGAACTCGAAAGTGCGCTGCAAGTCCAGAGAAACGGCTCCGTCTACACGATGGAACTGCGCGACGATAATCTGATCGACGCGATCGAGGTTGTGCAGGACATCTTTGAAGAAGAGTGCATGGACCTCTTCCGCGAGGACTACGGCGACGAGCTGCTGGATGCGTTCGATGAGATCATTGACGACCTGGGAGAGGAAGACTTCAATCTCGGCACTGTCGAATGGACAACCAACAACAAACGGCTCCAAAGCATCAGCGTTGACCTCGACTTCGATGACCTTGAAGAGGATCTCTCCTTCAAGGGCGATCTCAACATCGACTATGCAGGCAGCAAGATCACCGGCATCGCAGCGTCCTGCACATTCGAGGACTACTACGATAAGGAAAAATTCAGCTTTGAACTCTCTGAAATCAATGATGTCGATGAGGTCATTCCGGAAGATATTTATGACTACGCAAGCTGATTTTGCACGGTAAACCCTGGGGAACATCCGCATTTCTTCTGAGATGCGGATGTTTTTTTCGCATGAGGCTTGACAAACAGTTCACGATGTGCTATAATGGGTAGGCTGGTGTAAAGGTTTTTACCATGACAGCAGAAAGGCGGCGCGCGTTTTCTATGAAGAATCTTCGCTATGTGCTGCTGCTTGACTGCTATGGCAGTCTCCTCACACAGCGGCAGAGAGAGCTGCTCGAAGGCTACTACGACGAGGACCTCTCCCTTTCAGAGCTTGCCGAGCCGCTCGGCATTTCCAGACAGGCTGTCCACGACAGCATCCGCCGCGGAGAACGCCAGCTCGAAGAATATGAATCCGAAATGAAAATCGCGGAACGGCTCAATGCCTGCCGCGAACAGTTTGATCAGATCGAAACACTGTGCAGCTCTCTGCCCGATGCGGTCAGAATGCCGATCCTTGACGCCGTCCGGAAAGGCAAGTCGCTGCTCTGATTCCAACAGACAAAGGAGCGTGAATCTATGGCATTTGAAGGTCTGTCCGAAAAGCTCAATCAGGTGTTCAAAAAGCTGCGCGCACACGGAAAACTGACAGAAGCAGATGTCAAAGAGGCTATGCGCGAGGTGCGCCTTGCCCTCCTCGAAGCCGATGTCAGCTATAAGGTTGTCAAGGATTTCGTCGGCAAGGTCTCGGAGCGTGCCGTCGGAGAAGAAGTCCTCGCCTCCCTGACTCCCGCTCAGCAGGTCATCAAAATCGTCAACGAAGAACTGATCGCTCTGATGGGTACGGGCAATGCACGCCTCAATTTCGCCTCCAAGCCTCCGACTGTGATTATGCTTTGCGGTCTGCAAGGCTCCGGTAAGACGACACATGCCGCAAAACTCGCAAAGCTGCTGAAAAAAGAGGGGCATCATCCCCTGCTCGTCGCCTGCGACATCTACCGTCCGGCTGCAATCGACCAGCTCGTTGTCGTCGGCGGAAAAGCCGATGTCAAGGTCTTTGAACTCGGTCAGATTGATCCGGTCGAGATCGCAAACAAGGCTCTGCGCTACGCAAAGGACAATAACCACGACATCGTGATCCTCGATACCGCAGGCCGGCTGCATATCGACGAAAAGCTCATGGATGAGCTGAAAAACATCAAGGCGGACACAAGCCCCGACGAAATCATGCTCGTCGTCGATGCGATGACCGGTCAGGATGCCGTCAATGTCGCAAAAGCCTTCGATGAAGCACTCGGCATCACGAGCGTGCTGATGTCCAAGCTCGATTCCGATACCAGAGGCGGTGCCGCGCTCTCGGTTCTCTCCGTCACCGGCAAGCCCATCAAATTCGTCGGTATGGGCGAAAAGCTCGATGACTTTGAGCAGTTCCATCCCGAGCGCATGGCTTCCAGAATCCTCGGCATGGGCGATGTGCTGACTCTGATCGAAAAGGCGGAGGACGTCTACTCCAAGCAGGAGGCGGAACGTCTCACGCAAAAGCTCTCGCAGAATCAGTTTGACATGAACGACCTGCTCGCGCAGATGCAGCAGATCAAGAAAATGGGCGATCTGCGCAAACTCATCTCGATGGTTCCGGGCGTCGGCAACAAAGCCGATGAACTCGATATTGACGACAAGGCGATGGGCAGAGTGGAGGCGATGATCACTTCCATGACTCCCGCCGAACGCGCAAAGCCGTCTATCATCAACCCTTCGCGCAAACGGCGCATCGCTGCCGGCTCCGGCACGCAGGTGCAGGACGTCAACCGACTGCTCAAACAGTTTGAGCAGATGCAGCAGATGATGAAGAAGCTCGGAAAAGGCGGCGGAAAAGGCCTCTTCGGAAAACGCAGAATGCCGAAAATCGACCCCTCGATGCTGGAAGGCATGGGCGGCATGGGCGGCTTCCCGAAGATGTAACATCAGAGGCTCCCGATGGATAAATTTCAGTATTATCTGCACCTCGCCTTCCCGCTGATCTTTTTGCTCGGCGGCATCGGCACGGTCATCATTTCGGCAATCGGCAGCCCGCGTCATTTTGAGGAGAGCAAAAATCCCAATATGCAGCGGCAGATACAAAAGATCGGCAAGACAAAGGCACGCATCTGGAATGCGTTCGGCGGGCTGATCCTCATTATCGTCGGACTCTGGCTCCTGCGCGGCTGGCTTTTTGTACCGCAATAATCCGCTTTCACCGCGGAGATTCTTCCGCGTGAATTATATCACTACAAATCATGGAGGTGAAAACACAATGGCAGTTAAGATTCGTCTGAGAAGAATGGGTGCAAAGAAGGCTCCGTTCTACCGCATCGTCGTCGCTGACGGCAGATACCCCAGAGACGGCCGCTTCATCGAGGAGATCGGTTACTACGATCCGACCAAGGAGCCGTCCGTTGTCAAGGTCGATGCAGAAAAAGCTAAGACATGGCTTGCAAACGGCGCACAGCCTACGGATACCGTCCGCGGTCTCCTGAAAAAGGAAGGCGTCCTGTAAGCTTCCCGCAAAACCAGATTACCTTTGAGCTTTGGGAGAACATCATGAAAGAACTGTTATACGCAATCGTAGAAGGACTGGTCACTGACAAAAGTGCAATCCAGATCACCGAGGACGATGTCAATGAGGAGGGCATCACTGTCCTGCACCTCACCGTCGCTCCCGATGATATGGGCAGAGTGATCGGCAAGCAGGGCAGAATCGCAAAAGCAATCCGCACGCTCATGCGTGCCGGTGCTGCCCGTGAAAACCGGAAGGTTGCCGTTGAGATCGACTGAGATCGGCTCATCATGTCATGAAAGACAGCGCAGACGATGCGCTGTTCTTTTTTTGCCCGCATAATCTTTGTGCGAAACGCCAAAAAAAGCACTGTTTCCTTGACATTTCCTACAAATGGAAGTATAATTAAGAATGTTTTTGAAGCATGACGGATGAGAGCTGGCAGTGTGCCGATCGCACTGCCATGTGCACAACGATGTGTACGTCTCCTGTCGTGCTTTCCGTTTTTTTCAATCTTATACCAATATCCGTACGAAAGGAGCTGCGGAAACATGGATCAGATGATTCGCCGGATCTTGGAGCTGGATGCCGATACCGAGGAACAGCTCCGCGCCTCAGAGCTGGAATGCCGCAGAACCGTCGAAGATGCGCAGAAAAAAGCTGCCGCGCTCGCGGAGGCACAGGCGCATCAGACACGCGATACCATCGAGGAATATGAAGAGCAGAAACGCGCCGACTATGAGGCGAAGAGCGCGGAGCTGCGCGCCGGCTTCGACAAACGCGCCGATGTGATGGAAACACAGTTCAACGCGCAGCATGACGCACTGCTCGACGCCCTCTTCACCGAAACACTGCGCGAGGCGGAGAGCTGAATCATGGCACAGAAACATCTCGCTACCGTCGCTGCCGTCCGCACCTTCTGCGGGCAGAGACTGCGCGCGGCGGACTACCGCGACCTCATGAACCTGCACTCCTTGCAGGAAATCGTCGCCTACCTCAAAGAAACCGATCACTACGGCGAGCTGCTCCGCGGACTTGATCCCGCTTTTACCCACCGCGGATACCTTGAAATGCTCCTGAACCGCAATATCTTTACGCAGTGTCTCCACTTTTGCAGCCTCGAACAGCTTCAAAATTCGCCGTTTTACCGGTTCTTTATCTACGATTTCGAGATTCGCGAGCTGGTTAAAGCCATTCAGCTTCTCCCGAACGCGCCGCAGGGGTATATCTCTGCGATGGATGCCTGGCTTTCTCCCTATCTTGATATTTCCCTCGATGCTGTCGCAAGAGCTGCCGACGCGCAAAGCCTCATCGCTGCCGTCGCACACACGCCCTATGCGGCTGCACTCAAAAAGCAGCTGCGCCCAAGCGGCGAGCTGCCCTACACACAATCCGAAATTGCACTGCGCGTCTGCTACCTCGAACGCATCCGCGATGAGGCAAAAAAAGCCATTGATCCCGACGATATGAAGGCACTGCACAACCTCATCGGTGAGCAGATTGATCTCATCAACCTCATCAATGCCTTCCGCATGAAGAGCATTTTTCATGCCGATGACGAAACGCTGCGCCCGATGCTGCTGCCGATTTCCGGCAAGCTCCCAAAACGCATCTGCGAAGAGCTCTATGCCGCACCGGACGCCGACCAGTTCCTCCAAGCACTCCGCGGGACAAGCTACGGCAGAAGAATGCCCGCGCTCTCCGAGGTGCCGGACGCTGCCGGCATTGAACACGCATTCCAGACACTCCGCTATCAGACGGCACGCTCTGCACTGCATTTTTCCGTTCACGCTGCCGTCAGCCTCTATGCACTCTATGTCCTCAGTCAGACAGAAGTGCGCAACTTAATTACGATCATCGAGGGCATCCGTTACCAGAAGCCCGTATCCTATATGCAGTCACTGCTGATTCTCGAATGAATCCGCAGGCTGACCGATGGAGGTGTTATCTTGTCCATTGAAAAGCTGGAACTTGTCAGCGTTGTCGGCGAGCTTCCGCACCTCAATGATGCAATCGTCGCCTGCCTGCAAAGCAAGACGTTTCATCTTGAAAACGCCGCAAAGCTGCTCGGCAGCAGCGGCACAGAGGAACAGGGCGGCACGCATTCGGCTGAGGTGAACCCCTATGCCGAACCGCTCAAACGGCTCACAGAACTCGACCTGCGCAAAATCAGCATCGACATCTCAAAAGAGCCGCTTCCTGCTGAATTCACACCGGAGCAGATCAATGCCGAGACCGAACGCATCTCACAGAAGCTGCACGGCGTGACCGAGCGTCTCCGCACAACCCGTCAGCAGATCGCGGAATCTGAAAGCGCGGCAATCCATCTCAAACATTTGCAGGAAAGTGATCTCGATCTCGGAGAACTGACCAAGTGCAAGCACATCCTCTACCGCTTCGGCAGAATGCCGGAGGAGAATGTGCAGAAGCTCGATTTTTACAGCGATCAGGGCTTCATCTTCCAGATCTATCACACCGAATCCGAATATGTCTGGGGATTTTATTTCGCAACGCAGGAACGCATCCTCTCTGTCGATGCGATCATGAAGGGGCTGCTCTTTGAACAGTTCAAGCTGCCCGAAAATCTCACCGGTACGCCGCAGGAGGCTCTTGCCTCCCTCCAAATCCGGCTCACCGAGCAGCGCGCTTCCCTCGAAACACTCGAAACGGAAGAGCATCGCATCTATACCGAGGAAGCAGACCTGCTCGGCAGAATGTACCGCTTCGCCAAGTATCAGAGCGAGGTCTACAAGCTGCGCGGACAGTGCATCATCATGCGCGAGAAGTTCAATCTCATGGGCTATGTTCCCGTCTCCGAGAAAGAACAGTTCAAAAAATATATCGACAGGGTGCCGTCGCTCAGCGTCACCTATGAGGCTCCGTGGGCGGACTCCAATGTGCAGCCGCCTGTCAGGCTCAAAAGCGGCTGGTTTACCAGACCGTTTGCGATGTTCGTCGAGATGTACGGTCTGCCGTCCTATCACGGCTACAACCCCACTGCACTGCTTGCGATTACCTACACGCTGCTGTTCGGCTTGATGTTCGGAGACCTCGGTCAGGGGCTTGTGCTCGCGTTGATCGGCGTATTCCTCGATAAGAAAAAGCATGTGCAGCTCGGCGCGATCATGGCGCGCATCGGCGTTGCCAGCGCGATCTTCGGCACGCTCTACGGCTCGGTATTCGGCTTTGAGGATCTGCTCGACCCGCTCTATGAAAAGCTCGGCATCCCGTTCCTGCCGCTCAAAGCGATGGAAAACACCAATCTCATCATCTTCGGTGCAGTCGGCATCGGTGCGGTGATTATCATTGTCTCGATTCTCGTCAATATCATCGTCAGGCTGCGGCGGCACAACTACGAAGAGGCGGTCTTCGGCAACAACGGCATCGCCGGTCTGCTCTTCTTCTCCGCGCTGCTCCTCATCATTGTCGGCATCTTAACCGGACACTCCATGATCTCCAAGCCGCTGATCATCGGGCTGGTGGTTCTGCCGCTGCTCATGATGTTCTTCCGCGAACCGCTCGGCGCACTGCTCTCCAAAAAGCACTACGAAATGCCCCCGATCGGTGACTTCATCGCATCCAATTTCTTTGAGTGCTTTGAGTTTTTGCTCGGCTATGCAACCAACACCCTGTCATTCATCCGTGTGGGCGGCTTCGTCTTCTCCCACGCCGGACTGATGAGCGTTGTGCTGCTGCTCTCTGAGATGATCGGCGGCGACAGCCGTTCGTGGATCACCATTGTCATCGGCAACGCCTTCGTCATGTGTCTCGAAGGGCTGATCGTCGGCATTCAGGTTCTGCGTCTGGAATTCTACGAGATCTTCTCGCGCTGCTACGACGGCGACGGAAAGCCCTTTACCCCCATCAAAGTCGAATTCGATGACTTTTCCGAAGCCAGACAGTCAGAACCCGCTTCTGCACTGTGATAACGGCTCTTCATCCATGTGCATCTGATTCTTAAAATACTGGATTTTTAGGAGGATACCACCATGTCTGTTATTGAAATTTCGGAGATCATTCTGCTCCCGCTGCTGATCGTCGCACTGCTCGCACTGCCGGTCTATGCTGCAATCACCAAAAAGAAAAACGGCAAGTCCATGCGCCGTGCCATGCTGACAAATCTCTGCGCATTCGCAGTCGTCATGATCTGCGCCGTCGCGCTGCCGCTCGGCGGATTTGTCTCCGCTGAGGAAGCAACCGAGACGGCTGCGGCTGTCTCCGGCTCTGCGGCAGGACTCGGATACCTCGCTGCGGCTCTCGCTGTCGGCATCGGCTCCATCGGCTGCGGCATCGCCGTCGGCAACGCTGCCCCCGCCGCGATCGGTGCCATCGCTGAGGAACCCAAAGCCTTTGCAAAGGCTCTGATCTTTGTTGCGCTGGGCGAAGGTGTTGCCATCTACGGTCTGCTCATCGCAATCATGATCCTCAGCAAGCTGTAATGCGCGGCTGGGTCATCAGTGACAACAATGACACCCTCATGGGCTTTCGCCTCGCCGGCACGGAAGGCGTGGTCGTGCATGAAGCCGCTGAGGTGCTGGACGCCCTCCGCAGTGCCATGCGGATGCAGAATGTCGCTGTTGTCTATCTGACAGAAAAGCTCGCACATCTCTGCGAGAAAGAAGTGCAGACGATCAAGGAACAGGGGTCCGTTCCACTGCTGGTCATCATCCCCGACCGGCACGGCAAATCGGATATGACTGCTTCCATCGCCCGCTATCTGGCGGAAACCGTCGGAATTCACATTTGATAGGATGATATGAGATGGACGCTACACAAAAGCTCGCACGCTTTATGGACGAGGTCAACCACAGCACAAGGTCGCAGATCGAAGCTGCCCGCGCTGAGGCAGAACGGCAGGCAGACCTGATCCTCTCCGAAGCCGAAACGCGCTGTAAAGCCGATGCCGAACGCGAAATCAATTCCGCAAAGGGCAAAGTCGATGCAAAATTCCAGAAACGGATTTCGCAGATCGGCTACCGCGGCAAAACTGCTCTGCTCAGCCGCCGTCAGGCACTCCTGATGCAGCTCTTTGCCGATCTGCGCAGCCGCCTCACTGACTTTACAGAGACGGATGACTATGCCGCATGGCTGGTTTCGCTGCTGCAAACGCATCAGCCCGAAGAGCATGCCGTCATTCTGCTGCGCCAAAAGGATCTGCATATGAAGGATACGCTGCAAAATGCGGTCTCTGCCACATGTCAGTTCCGCGCAGATGGCAGCATCCTGATCGGCGGTCTTTCCATTCTTTCCGCAGACGGCAGACGCTGCGGGAATCACACGCTCGACGAAGCGTTTTCTTCGCAGATGCGAAACTTCTACCGCACTCACAAAATCGGTGCGGATGACGAAACAGGGGGAGAGGCATGATGATGCAGCAGCCCGTCATTTACAGCGTCAACGGACCTGTTGTCAAAATCCGTAATACCAATGTCTTTTCCATGATGGAAATGGTCTATGTCGGTCATCGGCGGCTGATCGGTGAGGTCATCGGTCTCACCGACACCGAAACGACAATCCAGGTCTACGAAAGCACCTCCGGTCTCAAAACCGGCGAACCCGTCGAGCCGACCGGTGCGCCGATGTCCGTCACACTCGGTCCGGGCATTATGACCAATATCTTCGACGGCATCGAGCGGCCGCTGCGCGCGCTCGAACAGGCATCCGGCGCATTCATCGGTGAGGGGCTGGATGTCCCGATCCTCGATACCGAAAAACAATATGATGTCACCGTCAAGGTGAAGGTCGGCACGAATATGCAGGGCGGCGAGGTCTATGCCTCCTGCCCCGAAACCTCTGTCATCCTCCACCTCTGTATGATCCCGCCCAATCTCTCCGGCAAGGTCGTCTATGCCGCACCGAACGGGCAGTATACCGTCAATGACGAGATTCTCCGGCTCGAAGATGCCTCCGGAAAGGTCCATTCCCTGACGCTTTGCCAGAAATGGCCGATTCGCCGCGCCAGACCTGCCGCAAGAAGACTGCCCCCCTCCCGCCCGATGATCACCGGTCAGCGCGTCCTCGACACGCTCTTCCCCATCGCAAGAGGCGGTACGGCGGCAATCCCCGGCGGCTTCGGCACCGGCAAAACCATGACACAGCACCAGATCGCGAAGTGGTGCGATGCCGATATTATTGTCTACATCGGCTGCGGCGAACGCGGCAATGAAATGACACAGGTCCTCGAAGAATTCACGGCACTGAAAGACCCCCGCACCGGCAAATCCCTGATGGAGCGCACGGTGCTGATTGCCAATACCTCCAATATGCCGGTCGCGGCGCGTGAAGCCTCGATCTACACCGGCATCACCCTCGCGGAGTATTACCGCGATATGGGTTATCATATCGCCATCATGGCGGACTCTACCTCGCGCTGGGCGGAGGCTCTGCGCGAAATCTCCGGCAGACTCGAAGAAATGCCCGCAGAAGAAGGCTTCCCGGCATATCTCCCCTCCCGCCTCTCCGAATTCTATGAGCGCACCGGTGCCTATGAGGTGCTCTCCGGCAGAGAGGGCAGCGTCACCGTCATCGGTGCAGTCTCGCCGCAGGGTTCCGATTTCTCGGAGCCGGTCACGCAGAACACCAAGCGGTTTGTCCGCTGCTTCTGGGGACTGGACAAGGCACTTGCCTATGCGCGCCACTACCCCGCGATTAACTGGACCATGAGTTACAGCGAATATATGGACGATCTCGCGCCGTATTACGAGAAGAAAGTCGGTGCAAAATTCATCTCCGACCGCGCCGAGATCAGTGCAATCCTCAAAGAGGAGCAGACCCTCATGGACATCGTGCGCCTCATCGGTTCCGATGTGCTGCCTGAGGATCAGAAGCTCATCATCGAAATCGCCCGCGTCATTCGCGTCGGCTTTCTCCAACAAAACGCCTACCACGCAGAGGATACCTATGTGCCGCTCGAAAAACAGTTCCGGATGATGGAGCTGATTCTGCATGTCTATCACCGTGCGAAGGATCTCTTAAACGAGCATGTCTCGCTCGAAGCCATCACCGGCAGCGGGATCCTCGAACAGATCATCAAGGTGAAATACGATATTCCGAACAGAGAACTGCAAAAGTTTGATGCCCTGACGCGCAGAATCGACAGCACACTCGATGCGCTGCGCACACAGAGAAAGGAGGCTGCGCTGTGAGCTTACAATATATCGGGCTGCACAGCATCAGCGGCTCTCTTGTCGTCCTCGACCACGTCGAGGGTGCGCAGTTCGACGAAATGGCGCGGATCGTCCTCGACGACGGCACCGAACGAACCGGCAGAGTCGCCATGCTCGAAGGCGACAAAGCGATCTTGCAGGTCTTTGAGGGAACGCACGGACTTTCGCTCGGCAACACCCGCACGCAGTTCACCGGCAGACCGATGGAAATGCCGCTGTCGGGTGATCTCCTCGGCAGAGTCTTTACCGGTGCAGGCAGACCCGCCGACGGTCTCGGTGAGGTCATGCCCGAAACCTTCGGGGATATTAACGGTCAGCCGCTGAACCCCGTTTCCAGACAGTATCCGAGAAACTATATCCAGACCGGTATCTCCTCCATCGACTGCCTGATGACGCTCATCCGCGGTCAGAAGCTGCCGATTTTCTCCGGCACCGGTCTCTCCCACAACAAACTCGCGGTGCAGATCGTGCAGCAGGCAAAAATTGCAAAGGCTGCCGCCGCTTCATCCGGCAGCAACGACTTCGCAGTCGTCTTTGCCGCAATGGGCATCCAGAACGACGTCGCGGACTATTTCCGCCGCAGCTTTGCGGAAAGCGGCGTTCTCCAAAATGTCGTCATGTTCTTAAATCTCGCAAATGACCCGATTGTGGAGCGCATCATCACCCCGCGCTGCGCCCTCACTGCTGCGGAATACCTCGCCTACGAAAAGCATATGCATATTCTCGTCGTCATGACCGATATGACGGCGTATGCAGAAGCACTGCGCGAGTTTTCATCCTCCAAAGGCGAAATCCCCGGCAGAAAGGGCTATCCGGGCTATCTGTATTCCGATCTTGCCTCGCTCTATGAACGTGCCGGCATCATCGAAGGCAAAGAGGGCAGTGTCACGCAGCTCCCGATCCTCACCATGCCGAATGACGACATCACACACCCCGTCCCTGACCTGACCGGCTATATCACCGAGGGACAGATCGTACTCGAACGCGGTCTCGAACAGGCAGGCGTCTATCCGCCGATTGCCGTACTGCCCTCCCTGTCGCGTCTGATGAAGGACGGCATTGGTGAAGGCTATACCAGAGGCGATCACGCCGCAGTTTCCAATCAGCTCTTCGCTTCTTACGCACAGGTGCAGGATGCGCGTTCGCTTGCATCGGTCATCGGTGAAGAGGAGCTTTCAGCCCTCGACCGCAAATATCTCGAATTCGGCACCTACTTTGAAAAATGCTTCCTCTCCCAGAGCTTCGACGAGAACCGCTCGATGGAGGAGACGCTCGATCTCGGCTGGACGCTGCTCTCTCTGCTGCCGAAATCGGCACTTGACCGCGTGGACGACCAGATGCTCGATGCCCACTATGACCCCGAAAAGGCTGCATCGCTGATCCGGAAAGTGAGGGAACAGCATGGCTGATCAGGTATTCCCGACAAAAGGAAATCTGATTGCGGCGAAACGCTCGCTTGCGCTCTGTAAGCTCGGCTACGACCTCATGGACCGCAAGCGAAATGTCCTCATCCGCGAGCTGATGCTGCTTGTCGATCAAGCCAAAACACTGCGCGGCTCCATCGAAGAAGCCTATCAGAGTGCGTATGCCGAATTGCAGGATGCCAACATTACACTCGGCGTCATCGAACGCTTTGCGAATGTTGTCCCGATCGACGACAGCATTACGGTCGAAACGCGCTCGGTCATGGGCGTGGATATTCCGATTGTCAAAAATACCGGCGGATCCGCCCCGCTGATGCCCTATGGCTTTCTCGATACCAATATTCAGCTCGACATGGCGTATGCTTCCTTCCGGCGCGCACGCGATCTCACGCTGACGCTCGCGGAGGTGGACAACGGCGTCTTTCGCCTTGCCACTGCGATTCAGGCGACGCAGCGGCGTGCCAATGCCCTCGAAAATGTGCTGATCCCCCGCTATACCGCAATCATCCGCACCATTTCCGACGCGCTTGAAGACAAGGATCGTGAGGAATTCACCCGCATGAAGATCATTAAAGCAACCAAGCACCGCGACAACGGATGACAAATGCGTTCCTGCGGTAAATCGGAATTTAGCGGCAGTGCCGCCCTCCATTTTCGCGCCTGAATCTTTTTGAAAACAACGCACATTCCGCGAAGCTGCCTTGGAGAAAAAACAGTTTTTCATTGTTCTCATATAAAAATTGCGAAACTACGATGGTTTATATGAGAACAGATTGATACTCGTTTTTCTAATGAAATGCACTTCGCGGAATGTGCATCGTTGCATACAGTTATTTGAAAGCGCGAAAACGCCAGCGCGGGCTCCGCGCAAATTCTGATTTACTGCACCGGCAGTAGAATTCTGAAAAAACATTTCCAAATAAAAGCGGACGAATCCCGAAAGATCCGTCCGCTGCGCTTTCAAACGCTCCGCCTTGCCGTCGCCCAACGCATAAAACCCGCTTTCAGCAGGTGGGTACTCGCCTGTACCGCTCATGCTCCCTTCTTCCGTGCTGTGTCAATT